>NZ_JAAVWA010000015.1:0-117645 GCF_017355725.1 Anabaena sp. 54 | reverse complement strand
AGGCTCTGCCTCTAATATCATTGAAGGCAGAGCCTTCTAGAATTCATTCCCAGTCAGAGACTGGGAACGAGATGAAAATTAGTTCCCTCCCCAAAGCATCGGGGAGCGTTAGGGAGGGGTAAAAAATATTTGATACATCAACCTCACAATTCGCGTTAATCAACTGGAGAAACTTAATGTTAAGTAAAGATCAATCTGTTACTTATGAAGGTGGTTGTCACTGTGGTGCGGTGCGGTTTCGGGTAGTAGTTAATAATCACAAAGTTGATGATTGTAATTGTTCAATTTGTTCCAAAAAAGGATTTTTACATTTGATTGTTAACCAAAACCAGTTTACTTTGCTACAAGGGGAAGATGTTTTAAAAACTTACATATTTAATACAGGAGTCGCACAACATAAGTTTTGCGGAGTTTGTGGAATTCATTCCTTTTATATTCCCCGTAGTCACCCTGATTGTATTGATGTTAATGTGCGGTGTTTAGATGGAAATGTGCTGAGAAATTTTGAAATTTTACCTTTTGATGGTGCAAATTGGGAGGAAAATATTCATAAATTAAAGGCAGGTGATAGCAATTTTATGTGAAGCTGCACAAAATCATAATCATCCGTATTCATCCGCGTTTATCTGCGTTTATCTGCGGTTAATTATTCTTAACATCTTATTCTAGCCAGCTTCATCTTAATTTAGTATCAAATAAATTTGTTTTTTAATAATTGGAATTTAGCCTCTAACCTGCTATATTTTAATCACGTTAATTCATTTTTCAAAAATGTTGTAATTCCTAAAGGATAACTATGATGGAAACTCAAGCACAGCAACCAGAACAGGGAAATTATTCTCCACCACAAAGTTTACCAGAATTACCTGCTGCTAAGGAATCTGCATCTCAATGGCAACAAATTATTAGAAAAATTGTTGAATTTTTAAACCGACTGCCAGATGATTTAGGCAGTTTTTTTAACAACAATAAACAGGGTTTAATCACTGTAGCCTTAATTTTATCAGCTTTTGTCACAGTTAAGGTAGCGATCGCATTACTAGATGCTGTTAATGATTTACCGTTGCTACAACCGATTTTAGAGTTGATTGGCTTGTTTTATTCTATCTGGTTTAGTTTCCGTTATCTCCTCAAATATGAGACTCGGCAAGAATTAGCTCAGAAATTTAACGCCTTCAAACAACAATCTCTAGGATAAAGATTTTTGGTATTGCTGAATTGAGGTATGAAAATCAAAAATTCCCTTTCTGAAACTCTTAATCTTTGCGCCTTTGCGCCTTTGCGTGAGACTAATTCATACTTTCATTCACCAACGCCAGATTTTTTTTGGGGATATTAAAATGTAGGTTAGCTATAGACTAGCCTACATTTTTATTTTGGATTTGACTATGTAAAATCTATCTATAGATAGATAATTTTTATCAAAATATTTTTGGCAATTATTCCCAAAGACAGTAGGTTTATTTGTTAGAAAATTCTAATCTGGTTTGTGTAATGCTGAAAAAAGGCTGATTGTGTCAGTAACCCAGCCCTAAAGACGCTGATTTTCCCACTTACCGCGAGGTTTTATGAATGAAAAGATTAGCGCAGATACCTATGATCGGGGCATAATCCCCGCAGAAACAGCAGCACGAATGAAAAGAGAGGGAGCAAGTTATAAACACCTGCCAACTGAAGAGGATCTTGCCAGTGTGTCTACTGATGACCAAACCAATGTTTACAGTATTCGGACAACGGACGGTTATACTGTGGACAAAGAAGGGTTGTTGAATAATTATCCAGTTGAACCGGAAATGTATTATGAAGTTCCTGGTGATGCGCGGGAGGTAGCAGAACAAGAAAAAGCCGAACGGATACAGGAATTGCGAGAAGTAAATGAAGATAAAACAGGTCTATTAACAGAGAATTTTGATAAGCGAGGTAGAGGACCAGGAATAATCTAATTTACCATTTCTTTGATTTTCTCCCGAAAGGCTATGGCGGCATCTAGAGGTTCATCTGCTACTACGTATTGCGCCGAAATTGACAAATCTAAGTTTGGCAATAATTCACTTTTTTTAACCAATTCATAATTTTCACCGCGCAGATGATAAACGGCAAATTGATTGTTTTGAAAAAACCAAACTTCCGTTACACCTAATCTTTTGTAAACTTCTAATTTATCAATTCCCCCACTGGTGACTACAACTTCAATGGCAAAATCAGGAACTTCTTTTTCTATGCCTAGACAGTAGGATTCATCTGGTTCTACTCCTCCTCTTTTCGCTTGTTTACGGAAGGTTGTAGAACCAAGGGGAAAATAGCGAATGCGTTTTTCTTGAAAGTAAATTTCCAGCAAAGATCCAATAATCGTTTTACGAATTTCATTATATTTTAATTTCCATAATTTCCAGATCCCCGACTTCTTTGAGAAGTCGGGGATCTATTTCAAGAATTGTAAATAAATGTAAAGTTACTGGCACAGAAAATCTTCACAGAATTATCCCGATTTAATCCAGTAAGTCACTCCCTGCGGTAGTCTAGATAAATGTTAATTTATCGCCTGGTTTGACAAATAGTTTTATGACTTCAGTTTCTAGTTCTGCACGCACTATTCGTATTGGTTCACGTAAAAGCCAACTAGCTTTAGTTCAAACATACTGGGTACAAGCGGAACTCCAGAAAAGCTTTCCCGATATTACTTTTGAAGTCCATACCATGTCTACCCAAGGGGACAAAATCCTGGATGTAGCCTTGGCTAAAATTGGCGATAAAGGACTATTTACTAAGGAACTGGAATTGGGCATGATCAATAAAGATATTGATTTTGCTGTGCATTCTCTCAAGGATCTACCGACTAATTTACCAGAAGGGTTGACCCTAGCAGCAATTACAGAACGGGAAAACCCCGCAGATGCGGTGGTGCTGCATAAAAAGTATCAAGGCGAAAAACTGGAGACTTTACCAGCGGGTGCGGTAATTGGGACTTCTTCTTTGCGAAGATTGGCACAGTTACGCCATAAGTTTCCTCATTTTACGTTTAAGGATGTGCGGGGAAATTTGATCACACGCATGGATAAATTGGATGCTGGTGAGTATGATGCTTTAATTTTAGCGGTTGCTGGTTTAGAAAGATTGGAAATGAGCGATCGCATCCATCAAATTCTTACCCCCGAAATCTCCCTCCATGCTGTTGGACAAGGTGCTTTAGGGATAGAATGCCGTGCAGATGACACTGAGGTAATTGGCTTACTGAAAGCTATTGAACACCAGCAAACACGCGATCGCTGTCTAGCAGAAAGATCATTTCTACGAGTTTTAGAAGGCGGTTGTCAAGTTCCCATTGGTGTAAATACAGAAATTAATGGTGATCAATTAACATTAAAAGGTCTGGTTGCCAGTGTTGATGGTCAACAAATAGTTAAAGATACCGTCACCGGTGCGGCTGCTGATGCTGAAAAATTAGGCGCACAACTAGCTGGCATTCTCAGAGAAAAAGGCGCTACAGAAATCCTAGAAAAAATCTTTACCGAGATTCAACGAGGATCATAAGGTGATAGGTGATAGGTGACAGGTGACAGGTGACAGGTGACAGGTGACAGCCAAGAGAAGAGAGTTTAATTACCAATTACCAATTACCAATTACCAATTACCAATCACCAATTACCAATTACCAATTACCAATTACCAATTACCAATTACCAATTACCAATTACCAATTACCATGAAAATTTTATTTGTAGCGGCAGAAGCTGCTCCCATTGCCAAAGTTGGCGGCATGGGGGATGTTGTCGGCGCATTACCCAAAGTTTTGAGAGCAATGGGTCATGATGTGCGGATTTTTATGCCTTACTATGGCTTTGTTCCTGACAAAATGACAGTTCCCAAAGAACCCATTTGGAAAGGTTCAGCCATGTTCCAGGAGTTTGCGGTTTACGAAGGTGTACTGCCCGGTACTGATGTTCCTCTGTATTTATTTGAACATCCAGCTTTTCTGCCTCGGCGGGTTTATGGTGGAGAAGATGAAGATTGGAGATTTACCTTATTTTCCAATGGTGCGGCGGAATTTTGCTGGAATTACTGGAAACCGGAAATTGTCCATTGTCATGATTGGCACACAGGAATGTTACCAGTTTGGTTGAATCAATCTCCAGATATTACTACTGTATTCACCATTCACAACCTCGCTTATCAGGGTCCTTGGCGGTGGTATTTAGAGAAAATTACCTGGTGTCCCTGGTATATGCAAGGACACAATACAATGGCAGCCGCTGTCCAGTTTGCCAATAAAGTAAATACAGTGTCTCCCACCTATGCCGAACAAATCAAAACACCTGCCTATGGTGAACAAATAGAAGGGTTATTATCTTTTGTTAGTGGCAAATTATCAGGGATAATCAACGGCATAGATACCGATATTTATGATCCAGCCAATGATAAATACATTGCTCAACCCTTTACCATAGATACTTTAGATAAACGCAAAGCTAACAAAATAGCCCTGCAAGAAGAAGTAGGTTTAGAAGTTAATTCTAATGTCTTTTTAATCGGCATGGTGACAAGGTTGGTAGAACAGAAAGGGATGGATTTAGTATTACAAATCCTTGACCGCTTCATGGCTTATACAGATGCTCAGTTTGTCCTTTTGGGAACAGGCGATCGCTATTATGAAACCCAAATGTGGCAACTCGCATCCCGTTATCCTGGACGCATGGCTACCTATCTCCTGTATAATGATGCCCTTTCCCGTCGCATTTACGCAGGTACAGATGCCTTTTTAATGCCTAGCCGATTTGAACCCTGCGGCATCAGCCAAATGATGGCTTTGCGTTACGGTTCTGTTCCCATTGTCCGTCGTACAGGGGGATTAGTTGATACCGTCAGCCACTTTGATCCAGTCAATGAAGTGGGTACAGGTTATTGCTTTGACCGCTATGAACCTCTGGACTTATTCACCTGCATGATTCGCGCTTGGGAAGGTTTCCGTTTCAAACCCCAATGGCAAGAATTACAAAAACGGGGGATGAGTGCAAACTTCAGTTGGTATCAATCCGCTAAAGAGTACGATAAGCTTTATCGTTCTATCTATGGTTTACCAGAACCCGAAGCAATCCTAGAAGTAACGCCAGAACCAACACTAGAACTAAAACCAACACTAGAACTAAAACCAAAATCAAAATCAAAATTAGTTTAAGAGGATGTTTGAAAAGTATCAGAATTAATCGAGATCCCCCCAACCCCCCTTACAAAGGGGGGCTAAATTCCTCAAAGTCCCCCTTTTTAAGGGGGATTTAGGGGCATCTGCGGGTGTCAGATCCTACACGAAAAAGTTTTCAAACAACCTCTAAGGTGTTGTAGTAAGTTGGAATTTTAGACAATATTAATGGGGTATTTATTTGAAATGCCCCTTTTTAATCCACGATAGTATAAAATTAAAAAAAGATGGATTGGTTAGAGCGCGTCGCAGAAATTCGCAAAATTTGTAACGTGCCAGCACCAGCCCGAAATGTTGCTATTGCTAGAGTAAGTAATTGAACAAAAATATTTACAGTCATTGCGAGCGAAGCGAAGCAATCACAACCCTTGCGATTGCTTCATTTCACTTCGTTCCATATGGCTAACGCCACGCAACGCTTACGCAATGACATTGTGTAATTAGTTCTGTCTCACTACTTATTAGAGGCAATCGCCGAAAAATATTTGACACTCCCCGGTCTAAAAACGCGGGGATTCTATAGAGAGTTTCAGTCTATATCTCTCAGTTATCCCAGCTTCAGGCACTGCCTTAAATATTTGGGTTCTTGCCCTGATCCTGTTTGCCATTACTGGCAGAATCATCTCTGCTTGCGGTGAGCGAAGCCGAACTGACAAGCGTAACTTTCCGAGAGTCCCCCGGTAGGTTTTTAATGTCTTTGCTGACAATTTAATTGTCTCACGAATATGGATTAAAATTTGAAATAATTTCAAATTTTTAAATTAATGTCAATGCAGGATAAAGGAAAGCCTCTAGCCTTCATCCCTTGTCTAAAGCACAGATGTAGCTGACTTAGGAAGCTACATCTTCAAGGGTTTTCGGCATTTCCCTTATAAAGGAGTCGGTAGAAATGTCAATTTGCAATTTACCCGCACGACTTAATCTTATTTTTAATGACAATCCTCTTTCCCCCTGTTCGGATTTAGAAATAATTCAACTTGAACGACAACGAGGTATTAAGCTGCCCAGCACTTACAAAGACTTTCTAAAAATGATGGGGCATGGGGCAGGTAAGTTTTTACGTGGTTCAGATTGCTTTTATCAGCATTTGCCACAAATTCAAGAATGGGCTAAACAACTTTTAGTAGAAAATGATTTTCCTCAAGCTTTACCAGAGGATGCTTTTGTATTTTTCATGCACCAGGGATATCAGTTCAGCTTTTTCAGACTTTCAGAAGGTGATAACCCACCAACTTACTCATATTGCGAAGGACAAGAACAGCCTGATTTTGTCAAAAGTCATGATCAGTTTAGTGACTTTTTATCTGTTGAAATCAATCTTTATTTACAGTCCTTAATGCTTATAGAAGGCTCTGCCTTCAATAATATTAGAGGCAGAGCCTCATCAACTGCATTCCTAGTCAGAGACTAGGAACGAGATGTGGTAGGGATTTGAGCTTAAGTTGACACCAATGGTTGGGGGTCTAGATATGATCAGAAAACAACTAATTACTACTTGCCAAATCCCTTACCTCTAGTTACCGAAGGAAGACAAATACAGTTTTCTAACTGCTGGAGTAAGGTTTCGGTATCTAGATTTTGACCAATTAACACTAATTGATTTTTCTTTTCACCTTTCCATTGATCATCATCAATAGTAAAGCGTTTACCGCAAAGATGGAAAATATGCCGTTGCGGACTTTCATCAAACCACATAATCCCCTTAGCACGGAAGACATTTGTGGATAATTGGTTATCTAGAAAATGTTGAAACTTTTTAATTGAAAAAGGTTTATCACTTTGGAAAGAAATAGAGAGAAAACCATCATTTTCTAAATGGTCAGAATGGTGATGATGTTCATGATCATGGTGGTCATGTCCACAGGTAGAATGATCATGATCGTCGTGATTTTCGTGTCCACAATCAGCATGATCATGGTGATCATGATCATGATGTTCTTCTGCGTGGTTATCAAAATATTTATCAGATTCAAACAACCCGACACTCAGAATCAAAGGAAGGGGAACTTGGGATTTTGTTGTGCGAATAATTCTGGAACCTTCTTTGATATTGTTAATTTTTTTCTCTAAATCCTGTAAAGTTGGTTCATCAACCAAATCAGTTTTATTGAGAATAATCACATCACCATAAGTAATTTGACTCAAAGCAGCTTCAGAATTGAATAAATCTAAGCTATAATTTGCTGCATCAACTACAGTAATAATAGAATCTAACCGAGTTAAATCTCGTAATTCTGAACCTAGAAATGTCATAGCCACAGGTAAAGGATCTGCTAAACCTGTTGTTTCTACAACTAGATAATCTAGCTTTTCTTCTCTTTCTAAAACTTTGTAAACAGCATCAACTAAGTCATTATTAATGGTGCAACAAATACAGCCATTACTTAATTCAACCATATTTTCGTCAGTGGAAATAACCAATTCATTATCAATACCAATTTCGCCAAATTCATTCACTAAAACCGCAGTTTTTACACCTTGCTGATTTGTGAGAATATGGTTGAGTAAAGTGGTCTTACCGCTACCAAGAAAACCTGTAATAATGGTAACTGGTAAACCTTGCTTGGCAACTTCCATTGCGTGAGATTCGGAATTAACTGTTGTTGGCATAGTCATGAAGGGGATTTTGGTGTATTCTAAATTTTATCTTGGTTTTGTCCACTCGGCATTAGAGTAACGCTAAATTAAGATGAAGCTGCGTAGAATAATATTTCCAGAATCATTGACCGCAGATAAGGGACTTCCAAATAAAAAAATACTCAACCACCTAACGCAAAAATCTCTCAAACCCTTATTCCTCTGTGTCCTCTGCGCCTCTGTGGTTCGTTAATCAGGATAATTTATTTCTTGGAAGTCCCTAAACGCAGATAAACGCAGATAAAGCCGGATGAATTAATGGATTCTATGATTCTGTGCAGTCTCATATAAAATTGGTATTACCTCCAAGTGTTGTAGGGTGCGTCAGATATTAATAATCTGTTTATTTACAAGATTTATGCAGTCTGACGCACCCTACTACCGCAAGGCGGAAGTCCTGAACAAGATCACGAAGTTTTACTAATAAGAATTATAGCCAATTATTAGCCACTAAAATTTTCATTTACGCCATTGTCATCAACTTGGGTTATTATTGTTTATCGTCCGATTTCCGCATTACTCTATTATGACCCTATCTATTTACAATACTCTTACCCGTCGTCAAGAACAATTTACCACCGTCGAACCTGGAAAGGTTAAGATGTATTACTGCGGTGTGACGGTTTATGATTACTGCCATTTGGGTCATGCTAGAGCTTGTATTGTTTGGGATGTAGTGCGTCGTTACCTTCAGTTTATTGGTTATGATGTGCGTTATATCCAAAATTTTACTGATATTGATGATAAAATTCTTAAACGCGCACGAGAAGAAGATTCTTCGATGGAAGTTGTTGCAGAACGCTATATTCAAGCTTATTTTGAGGATATGTCCCGGTTGGGAATTAAAGAGGCTGATGAATATCCCCGCGCGACACATACAATGAATGGGATTCAAAGATTAATTCACGATTTAGAACACAAGGGTTTTGCGTATCCGTCTGCTGGTGATGTGTATTATGCTGTCCAAAGTTTTGCTGAATATGGCAAACTTTCGGGACGCAAATTGGAGGATATGCAAGCTGGTGCAAGTGAACGGGTAAATGTCGAAGATGCAGAATATCAAAAGAAGCGATACCCCTTTGATTTTGCCCTGTGGAAGGCTGCAAAACCCGGTGAACCTGCGTGGGAGTCTCCCTGGGGAAAAGGTCGTCCAGGATGGCATATTGAATGCTCGGCGATGGTGCGCGATCGCCTGGGTGATACTATAGATATTCATGCTGGTGGTGCTGACTTAATTTTCCCTCACCATGAAAACGAAATTGCTCAATCAGAAGCCGTTACTGGAAAACCTTTAGCTAATTATTGGTTACACAATGGCATGGTGAAGGTAGATGGGGAAAAAATGTCCAAATCCTTGGGTAATTTTATCACCATTCGTCAATTATTAGATCGGGGTGTAGACCCAATGGCGGTAAGATTATTTGTGATGATGGCACAATATCGCAAACCTATAGATTTTACCGATGATGCTATATTAGCCGCCACAAATGGCTGGCATACCATCAAGGAAGGATTACTCTTCGGTTATCAACATGGTAAAAAATTAGAGTGGGATGAATCTAACCTCATCCAAAATCCAAAATCCAAAATCCAAAATTCTGAGATTGAGAAATTCAAAGAAGCTGTTGATGATGATTTTAATTTCCCCGGTGGATTAGCAGTAATTTTTGAATTAGCAAAAGAATTAATTCGGGAAGGAAATATTATTGTTCATCAAGGCAAAACAGAAACTTCCGCCCATGAATTACTGGAAAAATGGCAAACTTTAATTACATTAGCAGATGTTCTGGGTTTAACTGCTAAACCAGAAACAGAAACACCTGTACAGGATGGATTAAGTGATGTGGAAATTGAGGAACTAATTCAACAAAGACAAGCAGCAAGAAAAGCCAAAAACTTTGCTGAATCTGATAGAATTCGTGATCAATTATTCACAAAAGGCATTACCTTAATAGATAGCAAAGAAGGTACACGCTGGCACAAAGGATAAATCAAGAATTAGGAACTAAAAATAAGATGCGGCTTGTCCTGCCTTTGTAGAGACGTTCCATGGAACGTCTCTACAAGGGTTTCAAACGACGCACATTTAATTCTCGGAGATGTGTAATGGTCATGTTAGTTAGGCCACCCTATCAGCAAACCCTATGATAAATCTTTAATTATTTTCACCGCAGAGATTCCTGTTAATATTGCCACCAATAACCAGGTAATAGCTAATCCCACTACTTCCCCTAAAAATAAATTAGTAATTCTGTGCAAAAATAAGCCGATAGTTGAACCAATAGGCATAGCTATCATCCAACTTATAATATTGACAAATATCCATTTCCATGATGAAGGAAATGATGGGGGAATAGCTAAACACCATTGTGATATACCAATTAATAAACCACCAATACCACCAACAATAATGCCTAAAAAAATTCGCGTAGGTAGAAACGCAGAAATAGTCACAGTCCAGCCCAAAACACCAACACCTATTACTGCAATAATTATCCAAGAAAAAAGAGTAGATAGTACCCATTTTCCAGGAGAAATAGATTGTCTGAGAAGATAACTTTGGGGGATAGAAATTGTTAAACTCCCTATAGCAGCTTCTAAAACACTCATATCTGGTTTTTCACTGACTTCAATCATTAATAAACTCAATAAAAACCCCAGGAAAGTAGCAAAAACCCATTTAAAGGTAAAATTTAAAATTATATAATTAGATTTAACAGATGATAATTGCATTATATTTTCTTCAATCTTAATGGTCTAACAGCTTGAGTATCAAACATCTGGAGAAACGCCTGACGACGTTGATAAGGCGATTCGGGAGTAATATAACCCCATAAACTTTCCCAATAGAAAAAAGAGAAACCAGCAAGTTTTTGCTTGCGGACTATTTTTATTTGTTCCTTAACTTGATCAATCTCTACAGGCTTTAATAAATTTCCGGTTGAGATACCAATAGCTACAGGAATTTTCTTCATAGCCGATTTTATTGATGGTTTGGACATTTCTGTGATGAAAGAGGTTTTTTCACTTCTGTATACCTGTAAAATCAACTCATCTATTAGATCTTGTTTTACCCAATTTTCCCAATCTTGTAAATAGTATTTATAAGCAAAATATTGTGAGTTTGGAGAAAGAGATATTTTAGCATAGGGTTTAATTGCTTTTACAGATTTAGAAATACTGTCTATAAATGCAGTAATTTTATTAGCCCTCCAGCGCATCCATTCTGAATCAAAAGGATTACTTGGTGGTTTTTTTCCTCGATGTTCTTTTTGATAAAGATTTGCCGTAAAAGCATCATAACCAAGCTGTACAGGCATTCCAAAATGATCATCAATTTGAATACCATCTACATTATAATTTTTGACAACTTCTAAAATTAACCCGCGAATAAAGTTCTGAACTTGAGGATGTAGAGGATTTAGCCAAGCTTGTTTATAAACCCCATTAATCATATCTTCTCGTAAGTTTTCAGATATGGATTCTACACCCTTTTGTCCAATAGTTAACCAGTCTGGATGTAGTTTAGCTAATGCAGAATCAGGAGGAGTCATTAACCCATATTCAAACCAAGGAATTATTGTCAAATCTTTACTTTTAGCTAATTTAACTACCTTGGCTAAAAAATCATTTTTACCATGAATAAAATTCAGCAAAGGTTGACTATCTGAACCTGTGATTTTTTTGGCTAAAGGACTTTTATAAAAAGTGTAACCTCGATTCCAAACTACGGGATAAATGGTATTGAAATTAAGTGCAGCTAATTGATTTATTGCCCTTTCAATACCCCAAGGGATATAAAAGACACCACTGGCAACATTAGTCAGCCAAACACCACGAATTTCTGTAGTTATAGGTAAAGAATTTGAATTTTGAGTATAATCAGGATTTGCAAAAATGGGAAATATTGTTAAACTGATGACAAATCCCAAACATAAAAAATATCCAAAAACTTGCTGAAATACAGAATTCATTTGTTAAATAAATCGAGATTGCTAATATCCATATAACTACAAAATCTAATTTTATTATGGGGATTAGATAAAGATATGGATATTTTTTAATAAAACAGTAAAAAAGACACAATATTTATGTGCCTTTAAGAATTATAAGTGATATGTGAAGAATTTTAAAGATTTTTTTAAGATGGTAAAACTGCTTCTCTTCCTCCATTGAGGATATTTGCAGCCTTGGATCTGAATTCTGGTGTGAGTAATGCCATAGAACATATTTCATTGCAACATCTCTGTGATTTGTTCTACCAGTGTAAAGGGTTCAAATGGTTTGCTAATTATCCCTTTAACTCCTAAACTGCGATATAGTTCTAAATCTGAATTTTGGACTTTAGCAGTCATAAAAATTACTGGTATTGCTTGGGTCTTAGGTTCACTTTGCAATAAACCAAATAAAGTTATCCCATTCATTTCTGGCATCATTACATCTAAAAGGATGACATCCGGTTTTTGTGTTTGTGCTAAACTTAAACCTTTTTTCGCACTATTAGCTATCAATACTTGCCATGATCCAAATTCTTCCAGACAAGTGGAAATAAGAAATCCCACATCATCATTATCATCTATTACTAAAATATGTTTTTCTGTCATTTTTTTATTGAACTCCAAAATAAATTATGATTAATCAATTTAAAGGTTGTTTGAAAAGCCTAAATTTATCCTTCATTGTTATCTTTTTTGCCTGTCACTTGTCAACTACTTAGGGATAGAAAAATAAAAAGTGCTACCTTCTCCTACAACACTTTCTACCCAAATTTTGCCCCCATGCTGTTTAATAATAGTATCACAAATAGCTAAACCTAAACCTGTTCCTCCTTTTTCACGGGAGTCACTAGCATCTACTTGTTGAAACTTACCAAAAATTGTTTCTATTTTATCGCTAGGAATACCCCTCCCTTGATCTTGAATTTTAAATAAATGGCTATCTGGCGTTTCTTCCACAGTGATTTTGATGGTAGTGTGAGGGGGAGAAAATTTAAAGGCATTACTGATTAAGTTAACAAGAGTTTGCAAAATTCTGTCTTCATCTATCCACAATTGCACAGAATTACCTAATATTTGTAAGGAAATATTCTCTTCTTTGGCTAATGTTTGGATAGAGTCTACAGCCTGGTGTATTAATGTCATCGCATCGCAGGATTTTTTATTCAAGACAAATTTGTTAGTTTCTAGTCGTTCTAAATCAAGAATGTCATTTAATAACCTTGTTAAACGTTCGGCATTACTAGCAGCAATATCTAATATTCTCTGCATTTTTTCTGGGTTATTTCTGATGCCACTAGTAGTTAGTAATCCTAAAGAACTACGAATAGATGTTAATGGAGTTCGTAATTCATGACTAACTATGGAAATGAACTCACTTTTCATTTTTTCCATTAATCGATTATCTGTAATATCTTCGATAGTGCCGACATATCCCACAAATTCATTAAGATCAGAAAACATGGGAACAGCAATTAGCCGACAAATCCGAACAGTTTTATCTTCATGGACAAAACGTATTTCTGTAGCGAGTTGCTGATGTGTTGATACTCCCTCATTCCACTGAGGTGAAAATACTTCTAAATCATCAAAGTGAATAAAATTGATCCAGCTTTCTCCTAATGATTGTTCTAGGGTAAAACCACAAATTTTCTGACAGCTAGGATTGTTATAGATCATTCTTCCTTGGGTATCTGTTTTAAAAATACCTACAGGTGCAAATTCATTGAGAGAACGAAATAAGTTTTCACTACGTCGCAAAGCTGTTTCAATTTTTTGACGTTCTTGTAGTTCTTGTTCTAATTGTTGGTATAGTTCTGATTGTTGAATGGCAATGCCTACTTGTGTTGCTAATTTTTGCAGGAAATCAATTTCCCAAGGTTGCCACTGTCTTGATGTCCTACATTGATTGGCAATTAATAGCCCCCATAATTTTTGTCCCTGCATAATAGGAACTGACAATTTGGCTTTGATTTGAAATTGCGCTAGTAAATCACGATCACATTCAGATAGATCGGCTGTATAAATATCTGCTATGGCTAGAAAGCCTCCTTGTGTGTATCTCCTGACGGTATTTTCCATCAAGTAAGTATTTTTAACGCCAGCATTTAACGCAGGAGTCCAAGCATCATCAACAGATTCCACCACTACATATCCACTGTAGTCTCTGTAGTCTGACTGAAAACGATAAATAAATACTCGGTCTGCTTGCATAAATTCCCGAACTTCATTTACAGCAGTGTTGAGGATTTGATCCAGATGCAAACTTTGACGAATACGTAAGGTGATCGCCATCACCAGTCTTTCCTGTTCTATTTGCCGTTGTAATGCTGCTTGAGAATTTTCTAGGTCAACAGTTCGGTTTTTAACTCTGTTTTCTAACTCTAAATTTAGTTCTTGGAGTTGAATTTCGGCAAGTTTGCGATCGCTAATTTCTACCAGAGTCCCTAAAAATCGCACAGCTTGACCTGCATCATTAAAGAAAAATTTCCCTCTACTTTCCAGCCAATGAATACTACCATCAGGGCAAAGCATCCGAAATTCTTGATAATAATCATGCTGCTCAACTAAAGCCTTATGGATAGCTAAATCTACAGATTCTCGATCTCGTGGATCAATGAGGGTTTTAAAAGCATCATAAGTATCTATAAAATGCTGTTCTAATAGCACACCCAATTGATCATGACCAATAGACCAAACTATAAGATTTTTCAGTAAATCCCAATCCCATACTCCCATTTGTGCGGCTTTTAAAGCCAGCATTAATTGCTGATTAATTTTGGCAATTTTCTCAGATTGCTGCAAAAGTAACCCCACAATTATATTTCTCAATTCTTTAGCTATGGCAATTTCGCATTGCTGCCAAGGTAACGATTTTAATTTTACTATTTCTTGCCATAAATCAAAGGATTTATGGGGAGATAGCCGCACATCACCACTGGCAGTTATTTTTACTGGTTTATTAGGATCACCTGCCCAATTAACAGTTTGAATTAATTCAGGACGAAACCAGAAAATATACTGTTTATATTTTTGAGAAATCATTACTGCTAACAAACCGCTACCGACATTTTTAAACTTTTCTGCTTGTGGATAAATTTTAGATAAACAATCTGTTTCATAAATATAATTATCTACACCTTGATTAAACATAAGATTTTCTAAAAAATTACGGATCTTCTTAACTTCCTCCAATACAGGAGTTTTGCCAATCATTGTGATATGTTCGGCATCACAAACGGCTACTCCTTCAGCAGCTACCAATTCTAAAAGTTTACTTCTATTTTGAATTAAAGTTTCTATGTAATGATCATTTTTAGTAAAATCATTCAAAAAATTAGATAAAACTTCTTTCAAAATAAGTTTGTAGTCTAAATATTCATTTTCTTCTTTGGCAGAGATTTCTAAAGACATCACCCTACCGATTAATTCGCAAGCAGTTCGCAATTTATAGCTGATATATTTAGGCGATAAATAATTATGACAGGCAATTAAACCCCATAATTTTTGTTCTCGAATTAATGAAATTGACATAGAAGCAGTCACACCCATATTTTTGAGATATTCAATGTGTATGGGAGAAACACTTCTTAAAACACTGTGACTAAGATCCAAAGGTTGATTATTGCCTAAATTATTCAGAGATATTAGTTCTACAGATTGATAATTCACATCAGGAATTAACCGCAAAGGATTAAGAGTATATAATACTCTAGCTTGTTTAGGAACATCCGAAGCTGGACAATGTAAGCCCAGAAAAGGACTTAAACTTTCTAATTTATCTTCTGCTATCACATGACCTGCACCTTCACGATCAAATTTATAGATCATTACTCTGTCAAAACCTGTCAGATTACGAATTTCTGTCACCATAATTTGCCACATTTCATCCAAATACACTAATTTTTGCATTTTGCAAATAATCGGTTGTACTAATTGGTAAAAACTCAAAAAATCATCTTTATTGTTTGCAGTAACAGCTTCTAATTCCAGAATTATGAATCCATTTGATTTATGAATAATGGCATCAAAATTTTGCTTTCTTGTTTTGGTATGAATACATAAATCCAACGGGTTAAGTTTTTCAGATATTTCTGCTAAAGATTTTTTTATTAATTGAATTTGCCTGTTATTGAATAATACTTTGAGGTTTTTACCTAAAATATCTTGAGGAGGAATACCAAGTAAATCAATAGTATTTTGACTAATTTGAATAATGTTTAATTTAGGTTCTTCTAAAACTATGAGAACACCATGCGGCTGAATTAAACTAGGAATATGTATAGGTTCTTTGTCGCAGTTATTTAAATCTATTGGTGTATTTACTGGTAGAAAATTGATTTCGCTCATATATAACTCCCATAGTAAACACCAAATATTAAAAAGGTAAACCAAATCATGAGAAATAAATTCAAGAAAAGCCCTACTGAATCAAAATCTGAATCAGATAATTGACTAAATTTACTATTGCAATATTTACATTTTTTATAATAAAAAATTTCTAATAATTAACCTATAATACTATCTAACTAAAGATAGATAAAATTACTTTTAACCTCTATCTTTAGTCATATAAAACTATCTGAATTGTCTAACTAAGGGTACTTCTAAGCAATAAATTAAAAAAACCAACCACAGAGGCACAGAGAACACAGAGAGAGGATAAATATTAGGTTGTTTGGATTAGCGTTGCGAAGCAATGGAACGAAACCCAACATTTAACCCAACATTTATTTTTTACAAAAGAAGGGAACAGGGAACTCTTAACTGGGAGCAAATAAGAAACACTCATTTGCACCAGTTTAGAGCTTCAGTCAAAAAAAGGATGTTTTTAAAAGATGCGTAGCACGAAAAAAACAGTGTCATTATTTCAATCTCATGTTTTTAAACATGAGTTTTTCCTGTTCCCTGTTGCCCGTTCCCTGTTCCCTCTGAATTAGAATCTTTCTACATCTGGGAATTGTTGAATAGATGCTTTAGCTGCTTCTCCACAAGTGCGAGGTGTGGGAAAAATCTTGCCAGGATTTGCTAAACCTTGGGGATTAAATACCTGTCTTACCCATTGCATAGTCTCTAAATCAGCTTCGCTAAACATATCTGGCATATAGCATTTCTTATCAGCACCAATACCATGTTCACCGGAAATACTACCACCTACTCTTACGCATAGCCGGAGAATCTCTCCCCCTAATTCTTCGACTTTTTCTAATTCTCCATGTACAGAATTATCAAATAAAATTAATGGATGTAAATTCCCATCTCCAGCATGAAAAACATTAGCAATAGGATAACCATATTCATGACTTAATCTCTCAATTTCTTGGAGGACATAAGGTAATTGAGTCCGAGGAATTACCCCATCTTGTACATAATAATCAGGGCTAATATGTCCCGCAGCCGCAAAAGCAGCTTTTCTGCCTTTCCATAATTTTAATCTAGTTTCTGGGTCACTAGCACTAGTAACATTTCGCGCCCCATTCTTTTTGCAAATTTCTGTAACTCGCTGTTTATTTGCAGAAACTTCTACTTCTAAACCATCAATTTCTACTAATAAAATAGCTGTGGCATCACGGGGATAACAATTAGTAGCAACAACATCTTCTACAGCATTAATACTAATATTATCCATCATTTCCATGCCACCGGGAATAATCCCCGCGCTGATAATATCAGAAACAGTGGCAGCCGCGGCATCTACACTGGTAAAATCTGCGAGTAATACACAAATTGATTCGGCACTTTTGAGAATTTTTAAAGTGATTTCTGTGGCAATTCCTAATGTTCCTTCTGAACCGACAAATACACCTGTTAAATCATAACCCGGCATTTCAGAAATTTGTCCACCAACATCAACTATTTCACCGTCAGGAAGCACAAGTTTTAAACCTAAAACATGATTCGTTGTCACACCATATTTTAAACAATGGACTCCCCCAGAATTTTCGGCAATATTGCCACCAATGGAACAAATAATTTGACTAGAAGGGTCAGGTGCAAAATAAAAACCAGCGCCGCTAACTGCCTGTGTCACCCAACTATTAATTACTCCTGGTTGCACGATAGCCCGTTGATTTTCTAAGTCAATGCTGAGGATTTGTCGCATTAAAGAAGTGATAATCAAAACGGAATTTTCTGTTGGTAAAGCACCACCAGATAAACCTGTTCCTGAACCTCTGGCGATAAAAGGAACGGAGTATTGATTGCAAATTTTGACAATTTCTGATACTTGTTCTGTGGTTCGGGGTAATACTGCAACTGGGGGACGTTGTTTGTAGCTGGTTAAACCGTCACATTCATAGGTGAGAAGTTCTTCTTTGCGTTGAACTACGCCTTTTTCACCAACTACAGCGACAAATTTTTTGATAATAGGTTTCCAGTTGATTTGTTTTTTATCTTGGGTAAGCATGGATTTTTATTTTGGATTTGTTTCACGCAGAGGCGCAGAGTCGCAGAGAGTAAGAGTTTATAATCTTTGATTTTTTAATTTCACTCTGGTAAGTCTGCATTGATTATCAATGGGGGGTGTACAATCGGATATGGTATTATACTAAACCTTATTGATTTTGATAATGCGGCTTTAGCCATACTTGTTATTTTATGAATTTTCGTGATGAGTTTAAATTGTTACTCCGCGCCCGTTATCCGTTGATTTATATTCCTACTTATGAGGAGGAACGGGTAGAGGCGGCGATTCGGGAAGAGGCGACAAATCAAGGTAATCGTCCGGTGTATACTTGGGATTTTGTGGATGGTTATCAGGGTAGTCCGAATGATGTGGGGTTTGGTAAACGCAACCCGTTACAGGCTTTGGAGTTTGTGGAAAAGTTGACTGCTACTGCCCCAGCGGTGTTGATTTTACGAGATTATCATAGATTTTTGGATGATGTGGCGATCGCTCGCAAACTCCGTAATTTAGCCCGACTCCTGAAATCCCAACCGAAAAATATTGTCCTATTATCCCCTCGCGTTGCTATTCCTGATGATTTAACGGAAGTGCTGACGGTGGTTGAGTTTCCTTTACCTAACGCCCCGGAAATCAAAACGGAGGTGGAACGGTTGTTACAAGCCACTGGAAATCCGCCTGTTGGCAAGTTTTTGGATGATTTGGTGCGTTCTTGTCAAGGGTTGTCTATGGAAAGAATCCGCCGGGTATTGGCGCGAGGAATCGCCACTCATGGACAATTAGAACCAGAAGATGTAGATTTAGTTTTGGCAGAAAAGCGGCAAACTATCCGCCAAACTCAAATTCTTGATTTTTACCCCGCCACTGAGGAAATTACTGATATTGGTGGTTTGGATAATTTGAAGGATTGGTTAATTCGGCGTGGGGGTTCGTTTAGCGAAAAAGCCCGACAATATGGTTTACCTCATCCTCGTGGGTTAATGTTGGTGGGAATTCAGGGAACTGGTAAGTCTTTAACTGCCAAGGCGATCGCTCACCATTGGCATTTACCTCTGTTACGATTAGACGTAGGGCGGCTATTTGGCGGTTTGGTGGGTGAGTCAGAATCCCGCACCCGGCAAATGATTCAAGTCGCAGAAGCGCTCGCTCCCTGTATACTCTGGATTGATGAAATTGATAAGGCTTTTTCTGGTTTGGGTAGCAAAGGTGATGCGGGAACTACAAGCCGAGTATTTGGGACTTTTATCAATTGGTTAGCGGAAAAAACTTCCCCTGTCTTTGTCGTAGCTACTGCTAACGATATTCAGGCTTTACCACCGGAAATGTTACGAAAAGGGCGATTTGATGAAATTTTCTTTGTCGGTTTACCCAGCCAAGAAGAAAGAAAAGCCATTTTCAATGTGCATTTATCCCGATTGCGTCCCCATAATTTGAACAGCTATGAAATCGAAAGATTAGCCTACGAAACTCCCGATTTTTCCGGTGCAGAAATTGAACAAACGTTAATTGAAGCCATGCACATTGGCTTTAGTCAAAACCGTGATTTCACCACTGATGATATTTTAGAGGCTGCCAGTCAAATTATCCCCTTAGCGCGAACCGCTGTGGAACAAATTCAAAAACTCCAAGAATGGGCAGCCGCCGGCAGGGCGCGTCTAGCATCTAAATATAGTCCCTTAAGCGATCGCATTCAACGTCAATTATAGGAGTCAGGAGGTAGGGGCGCGGGGCCCGCGCCCTTTATCAGAAGTAAGAAAAGAAAGAAGGAAGAAGGAAGAAGAAAAAAACTAACCAATTACCAATTACCAATTACCAATTACCAATTCCCTACTATATGCTTACAAACTTACTTAAAGTTATACTCGGTTTTGTTTTAGCGATCGCAGTTTTATTAGGTACTGGCTTAACAGTTGCCCTCTATTTTGTTAACCGTACTGCTGTAACTCCTCCCAAGCCAATGTATCCTAATGATAATCCTTCTTTTCAAGCCAAAAAGCCCAAAGCCATTGCCAAATCCCCACCTAAAAAACTAGCTACTCCCAACCCCACATCTAGCCCTACACCCACACCCACAGAATCACCCAAACCACTACCACCAGATGCCTACGAAGGAACTGTCACTTGGGCAGATGGGTTAAGTATGCGGTCTGAACCAGACACAAATTCTTCCACTACTGGTGGAGTTGGTGGTAATAAAAAAGTAATTATTTTAGAAGAAAGCGCCGATAAAAAATGGCAAAAAATCCGCATTCCTGATACCGATAAAGAAGGTTGGGTAAAAGCAGGTAATATTCAGCGTTCCCAGTAAGTAGCGATATCTTTAATTTCTTCTATTAACCTCCTTGTAACGCTATGGACTTGAATGAAAGTATGAATTTGTTTCACGCAGAGACGCAGAGGCGCAAAGAATAAGAGTGTGAAAAAGGGAATTTTTGATTTTCATACCACCATTATCCAATGTCCGTAAAGCCTGTAGGGGCGCAGGGCCTGCGCCCTAAATTATATTGCATAAACCGTGATTACTGCTATAACCTAATTTTGGATTTTAAATATGCAATTAAAAATCTCCTAACCCCTAACAAAACCGCGTTTAATTTGTTCCCGTTCAATCGCTTGAAATAAAGCCAGAAAATTACCTTCCCCAAAACCTTGGGCAAGAGAACGACGTTCAATAAACTCAAAGAAAAAAGTTGGTTTCAAAAAAATTGGTTGACTAAAAATTTGCAATAATAACTGCCCTGGTTGAGAATCTTCATGCCAGTCTACCAGAATTTCTTGGTCAGATATGGCTTGCAATTCTTCAGTTGACAGAGAAAACTTATATCGTTGTTGGAGTTGGAAATAGTAATTTTGAGGAACAGAAAGAAAAGATAAACCAGCAGCCCGAAACCGAGAAATTGCATCAACAAGATCAGGTATTAATAAAGCAATATGTTGAATACCTGCACCTCTGTTCACCTCCAAAAATTCCTGAATTTGCGAACTAGGTGAAGCCGGTTCATTAATTGGTAATTGAATATTGCCATTAGGAGAAATCATTACCTGACTATGCAAACCGGAACGATCAGTTTTGATATTAAAACTTTGTTGAGGTTGAAAATCAAATATTTTCTCATACCAATTAACAGCAATTGCCAACTCACCCACACCCACATTTAAAACTAAATGATCAATAGCAGTAATGAAATGACGGGAAATATTGTCAACCTCTGCTATTTTTGCCTTTTCCCTACTAATTAACGTATGATTTAAACCACCCCAAGCAGCAATTTTAGCATACTGACAAAATCCAGCATCTTGAACAGGTTGGAGAATCCTTGCCCCATTGCTTATAGCCCTTGCTATCACATCTTCCACATCATCAACTACAAAGGCTATATCAGCCACACCAGGAGGATGTTCACGTAAAAACTCAGCCACCGGACTAGTCGGTAAAATTGCAGAAGAAAGTAAGAAGTAGACAGATCCACTTTTCACCACTTCTGTACAAGTATGTAACGATTTTGGATGATGAAAAAACCTGGGAAAAATACCATCATTCACTGCTTGAAAACCAAGACAATATACAAACCAATCTCGCCACCTTTGGGCATCTTCGACATAAAAGTGAACGTGATCAATTTGCAGCATAATTTCTTTTAAATCCAGTATTTACAAAAACAGGGAACAGGAAGGATGAGGGAACAGATAAGAAACACTCATTCGCACCAGTTTAAATCTCAGTCAAAGAAAGATATTTTTAAAGCTGTGTAGCCCGAAAAAAACAGTGTCATTATTGCCATCTCATGTTTATAAACATGAGTTCTTTCTGTTCCCTGTTGCCCCTTCCCTGTTACCTCTGAATATCACCTTTATAGCGTTTCCCAGTCTAATGAAGTACACACCAATTTATTCACTGTTCCCTACCTAAAACGAAAAAACTTTGTACCTGACTAGCATGAGAATTGCTATATCTATCACATACTAGAAAAACAAATGACTCTCAGGTTGAATATTAATTTCCATAGGTATAGCCTGTGGTTCAGCCGATAAAGCATAAAAAATAGCATTTGCCGCAGTCTCACAACTCAGCATTTTACTCCGATCTACTTTTAAATTTACCTTATCCCAAAAAGAAGAATCTATCCCTCCAAAGTAAAAAAGTGTCATTTTCACCCCAAAACGTTTCAGTTCTTCCGCTATACATTTACTAAAACCCACCACACCGAACTTAGACGCAGAATAAGCCGCAGCCATAGGCATTGAATGTTTACCAAGAATACCGACAACATTACAAATATGACCAGATTTGCGTTTTTGCATCTCCTTCGCTGCTGCTTGAGTCGTGTAAAAACAGCCTTTTAAATTTAGATCCAGCATTGCCTCTAAATCTGCCGATTCAATGTTATTGTAGGCTTTGAGAATCCCCGCTCCGGCTGCATTTACCAGGACATCAATTTGTCCAAACTGGGATATTGTTGCTTGGATTAACGCTTCCACCTGTTGAGGTTGAGTAATATCGGTGGGAACTGTCAGCACATCTGCTGATAATCCATTTGCTAATGCAGCTAAACTTTCCCTGTCTCTAGCCGCAAGTACCAACCGCGCACCAGTGGAGGACAACTTACGAGTTAAAGTAGCACCAATACCACCAGTAGCACCGACAATGACAATAACTTTATCTTGTAACATCATCATATTTACATTTCTTTACAGACTATATTTATAGTACAGTCTATCTCGGTATTCTGGGTTTAACCAGAAGAAGGAGTCAGAAAGAGGGAATAAGGAAAAAAGAATTATTAAGAGTTCTCCAATTAAAAAAGTATCCCAAAATTTCTTGTGGTGCGGGTGGAAAAGCCCGCTAATAATACAAGGACGGGCAAGATGCCCATCCCACAAGATTGGATAGCGAGGCGCTGCTGCAAGCAGTTCATCTTTTTTGTGGAGTTCTCTAACCTATCTCGGTATTCTATGTTTCATCATCCCAATCAAATAAATCAGACAAATCATAGTTCAGATTTTTTCACACCCACCTCCCATCTTTTACCTAGCTGCTGAATTTGCAAAGAATTACAAGAATGTAAAAACTTCACAAAACTACCACCAATCTGCAATTGTTTTATTTGTTCCGTAATCGGTTGACCATATTGCTGATAAAACTTACTACCCAAAATACTAATATCCACAAATTGCTGATTATCTAATTTACTTAAAGCTGTCAAAATATTTTTAATCGCCTGTTCTAAATCTGCGGCAGAATTAATAGCAGGTAATCCGCTTGATATTGTAGCTTTTACATTAGCTTGACTATCTTCTGATTGGATTTGTTGATGTTCAAAGATTGTGACATATAATTCAGATTTCTCATCAATTTGATGAATGACAATCTCAGATGGATAGTTAATAAATACATCTTTGGCTTTTTTACCAGGAAAATGATGAGCAATAATTTGACTAATAGTTAATTGATGTTTGCTTTTAAATAATTTAGACAGAATCGAAAGTTTCACCCAATAACTAGCAGTTTGCTTTTGTTGTAATTTAATCAAGCCCTTGATTTGAAAAATAAACTGCTCTATAGAAGGTATTTCTGGCGCAGGTTTCAGAGAATAATTAACAGTTTCACTGGTTGTACTATTAAATACCTTAATATTTTCTCCATGTTGACTAACTTGATAAACTAATATCCCATTTTGCTGTAACGTATTACATAAGTTGGTCATTACCTTATCTGAGGAACAAACAAACACTTCCTTAACATTAGGATAGCGCTCATGAATAGAAGAACCCACCGCAATCATTTTACCATCAGCATTATCTCTACCAGCAGGAACATGAATTAAATCATAGCCACGTTCATGTAATTCTACATCCAACTTTCCGCGATTTGACCAATTAGCAAAAGCAATTTTAACTTGTACAGGAGAATGACAAATTGTAGTTAAAAACTTTTCTGTATTCGTGTTCAGTTGTAAGTTTTCTGCATCTAAAAGCAAAATAGTTATATTTACAGATTGTCGTTGAAGTAAATGATTAGCATTTACATCAATATTTTCGGAATTTAACTGCTCAATATCAGATATTAAATCTAATATTATTTGTGAATCAAAAGCTGCGGGAACAAGCACTGCTTTAAGTGATGATTGCAGTTTTTGTAATAATTCGTCCCAGCTTTGAGTTTGGCTGAGTATAGCTCTAAATTTTGCACTTAGAGCCGATTTATTTGTAGATATTTGCCAGTTAATAGTCCGATATTTTGCAATCAGTAATTCTGGTTGCTGTTGTTGAATGGCAATAATTGATTGACAAATCTCGACGGAAATTTTTTGTAGTAAGGCAGAATCATGATAGGACATAGCTTACATCATACAGTAGAGCATCCTGGGCATAAAGTCTGAAGTCTGAAAATATACTTTTCCAGAATTTAACTTTCAGTAACTTCTATAACTTTAACTGTTACCTTACCTTGTGCCAACTGAATCACTAAATTTTCTCCTATAGTTAATTCTGATACAGAATGAGGAATTACACCATTTTCTGTTATCACTACTGCGTAACCACGCTGTAATACAGATTGAGGGTCAATGCTGGCCAATTTTTGACGTAACATTTCTAAGTGTTGATTGGCTTGTTGTAATTTTCCCGTTGTTACTTGTAATAATTGCCGCTGTTTCCAAGATAACTTGTCTCTTTCCTGTTCTACTTGTCTATCTAACCGCAATTGACGCAACCGATGTTTTAATCCTTGAAGTTGCTTTTCCCTAACTGCTAATGATGAATTGACGGCTGTACACAAGCCGATAATTCGCTGTTGGTGTTGAATTTGTAAATCAGACAGTGACGGGACAACTGTTTCCGCTGCGGCTGTTGGTGTATGTACCCATGAATCAGCAACTAAATCTGTTAAGGATTCATCCCTTTGGTGTCCAATTCCTGTTATTACTGGTATTGGACAATTAGCAACAGCCATAACGACTCTTTCATCATTAAAACAAGCTAGTTCTTCAACAGCACCACCACCTCTCGATAAAATTAATACTTCTGCACGACCATCTTTTTTGACCCGTTCAATGGCTTTTACGATGGATGCTGGTGCTTGTTCACCTTGTACTGTTGCGGGAGAAAATAAGATGTGTAAGCCGGGATATCTATGTTTAAGGGTTTTTTGAATATCACCCCAAGCGGCTGCTGTTGGGGACGTAATAACGGCGATAATTTGCGGATGTGGGGGAATGTATTTCTTTCTTTCTGTATCAAATAGTCCCTCAGCCTGTAAGCTTTGCTCCTTTGCGACTTTGCGCGAAATAATTGTCATTACCCTTCTATGCGTTTAATCACTTCTACCAATTTCTGAAGATGTCCTAACTCATGGGTAGCCATTACAGATATTCTAATCCGGCTGGTGCTAACTGTGGGGGGACGAATGGCTGGCGCAAAAATTCCTGATTCTCGCAAATGCTTTCCGGCTGTTAATGCGGCTGCTGCATTAGATAATTGAAAACATAATATTGGTGATTCTGTGGGGAATAATTTTAAGTTAGGTAAATTTTCTGTAATTAATTGTTTTAAATAATTGACATTTTGCCAAAGTTGCGATCGCCTTTCCGGTTCTTCTCGCACTATCTTAATAGCAGCTATTGCTGCTGCTGTGTCTGCGGGAGAAAGGGCTGTAGTATAAATCCAACTGGGGGCGCGATTGCGTAAAAAGTCAATTAGAGAGCCACTTCCAGCAACATATCCGCCTAAACTTCCCAAAGCTTTACTTAATGTACCAATTTGAATTAATTCTCTGCCTGTACACCCAAAATGTTCTACACAGCCAGCGCCAGTTTTTCCCATCACTCCCGTAGCATGAGCTTCATCGAGCAGTAGCATACTACTAAATTCTTCAGCTAAATCTAGCAGTTGGGGTAATGGACATAAATCACCATCCATGCTAAAGACGCTATCGGTAATAATTAAACAGCGGCGAAAATTTTTCCTGTGTTCCCATAACTTTTCTTGCAGTACTGCAGTACCACCGTGCGGATATTCCATGACAGTTGCACCGCTGAGAATTGCCCCTTTTTTTAAGCTGGAATGGTTATATTGATCAGATAAAATTAAGTCTCTTTTGCCGACTATGGCGGCGATTGTCCCTAAATTTGCCAAGTAACCAGAACTAAATACTAATGCGTCTTCGGTTTGCTTAGTAGATGCTATTCCCTGTTCTAATTCTCTATGTATTTCTCGATGCCCACTGAGTAATCTAGAACCTGTACTACCAGTGCCGAATTGTTGAATAGCAGTAATGGCGGCTATTTTTAAGCGTTCATCTCCTGCTAGTCCTAAGTAATCATTACTGGCAAAGTTAATAACCTCTTGCCCAGATAATACCACAGTTGCACCGGGTTGGCTGTGAATCGGTTGCACGGACCGATACCAGTCAGCCCGATGAATAGTGGCTAAAGATTCATTTATCCAAGCATAAGGATTATTATTCATGATGAATTATGAACACTCTACTTCACTACTGCTAAGATAAGCGATCGCTTGTCTAATCCAATCCTCCACATAGGCATTTTTGGGTAAACCAATATCTTCGCTAACTACGTGTAGGGCGTTACTAACCTCACGGGCAGTATATCCCAAGGCGAAAAGAGTCATTTGCACTTCTTCTAAAATTCCTGGTGCAGGTCCGCCTGTAGCCACAAAGAAGCCCGCTGATTTTCGCCATTCGATCAGTTTACTCTTGAGTTCTAAACAGATGCGTTCAGCGGTTTTCTTGCCCACTCCAGGAGCTTGAATGAGCATTTGGACGTTAGCGGCGACAATGGCTTGGACTAACTCTGGTAATTCCATTGTATCCAAGAGAGCGATCGCTAATGCTGCACCAATACCGCTAACACTGAGCAAATGGCGAAATAAATCCCGTTCGGAAGGAGAAGAAAAACCGTAAAGCATGGGTACTTCTTCCCGAATCTGGTAATGGGTAAAGATTTGGATCACATCCCCAGTTGAGGTTAACTGGTTAGCCAGACGTTGGGGAATTTGTAAATCGTAACCTGTGCCATTGACTTCTAAGGTCAAGATGACGCGATTAGGAGTAATGGCTTGGACACCGGCGACAATACCTTTAAGATAGCTAATCATTCTAGAAAACCAAAATATTTTAAACCTTCCATAATCCCAGCAGCACAACGGTTTTGGGCGAGGTAACGGTAGTCCGCAGGATGCTGATGATACCATTGGAGTAACTCTGGACGAGCATTCCCGACAATGATTCCCCGTTCCTGACCGACAGCGAATAAAGCTATATCATTACCTGAATCACCACAAACAACAGTCTGCTCGGCTGCAAATTTCCACTTCTGTCGTAAAAACTGCATTGCTTGACCTTTATCGCTGGTATGGGGTAAAATGTCAAGGTCAATTTCACTACTATAAATTAACTTTACATTTAGTTGAGTTTTTTGCAACTCGGTTTCAAGTTGTGGTATAGTCAGGCGAATTTGGTTTGAAAACGACTATATATAAGGAGTATACTGTGACTCAATTTCTTTTTATTACCGATCTTGATCACACTCTCGTGGGTGATGATCAAGCAATGGAAGGACTGAATCGCAAATTAGAACTATATCGTCAGCAACACAATACAAAAATTGTTTACTCTACTGGGCGATCGCTATATCTGTATCAGCAACTAGAACAACAACAAAATCACAAACAAATAGCACTTTTACAGCCAAATATACTCATTTGCGCCGTAGGTACAGAAATTTACTCTTATAATCATCAAGATCAATTGATTATTAATAATCAGTGGTCAGAGAATCTATCTGAAGATTGGGATAGAGAATTAGTTGTAAAAATAGCTGCCAATTTTACTCAATTAAAACCACAGCCGGAAAGTGAGCAAAGACCTTTTAAAGTTAGCTATTTTCTCCAAGAAAAAACTGCTCTACAAATAGTATCAGACTTAGAAAAAGCCTTACTCCAACAAACTTTAGATATTCAAGTTATTTATAGTGATAACAAAGACCTAGACATCCTACCACGTAAAGCCAACAAAGGTATGGCCATGACCTTTGTCCGCGAATATTTAGAAATAGAACCAGCCAAAACCGTTGCGTGTGGGGACTCTGGTAATGATATTGCCCTCTTTGCCAATAGAAAAGAAAAAGGTATTATTGTCGCCAATGCTAAACAAGAATTACTAGATTGGCACAACGAAAACCCAAACGAAAATCGTTACTTAGCAAAAGCTGAGTTTGCGGCAGGAATTGAAGAAGGTTTACGGCATTTTGGATTTTTGGGAGAATAAAACTTAATAGTTTAGTTCCGTTTTTTTGATTCAACTAGCTTATTTGTTTAATCCCTTGAAGCTCCTAATTCTTTTAAAGCAGATATTTGGGCATCATCTAAATTTTTAACTCCAGAAATATTCATATCCTGGTACGGTTTACCAAGTTCTATGGTGTGAATACTAGTATTAATTTTACTAATCTTCTTATTCTTCTTATTCTTCTTATTCTCTTTATTCTTTTCATCTTTATCTACCTCTACATCCCAAAACCTGATAGTCTGGTCTTGTCCACAACTAATCAGCCTTTTGCCATCAGGAGTAAATACTACAGATTCTACAGCGCGTTTATGTCCTTTAAGTGTCTTGAGACGTTTTGGGTTTTTATCATCACTAATATCCCATAGTGTAATAATGCAATTATGCCCAGCACTAGCAACAATTGGTTTTGTGGGGTGACACGCAACAGAAAGTATTCTTTGATATTCGTCCCAAGTGTGAATACATTTTTTAGAAGTAACATCCCATAATTTGAGTTTTTTATCAAAACCTCCACTAATCAATAGCTTGCTATCGAAAATAAAAGCAATGCTATGAACTTGGTCTTGATGATACTCTGCTGATGATCCCAGAACAGTCGGCTCTATCTCATTAGCTGGTTTTAACTCCTGGTTATTGTCTAAAATTTCTATCAGCCTAATAGTTTTATCCCGACTACTACTAGCTAAGTAACGACCATCTGGACTAAAAGCTAGGGATAACACTCGGTCAATGTGACTCGTCAATTTTTTGTGATCTTTTACTTCTACATCATTGGAATCATTTAAATTCTTGCAATCCCATAAAATAACCTTATTATCATTCCCCGCACTAGCCAAAATATTTTTTTTAGGATGAAAAGCTACACATCGAACGCGTTTAGTATGTGTTATGTTAAGTGGGTGTGTTTCATGTGATGTATCGTCCGCCAAAGGCTTAATAAGATGCCATTCTTGTTGATTTAACTGCCACAGACCAATAGTCTTATCTTCACTACCACTAGCTAGAAGTGTTCCATCGTAGTTGAAAGCTACTGACCAAACCCAATCAGTATGTTCGGAAAGGGTGTGAATAGGAATATGTGTGCGCTCATTGTAATTCCAAATATAGATTTTATTATCTTCGCATCCACAAGCGAAAATTGGTTCATTATCTTTACTAGAAAATACCACCACCGACCAGACGCGATTAGCATATCCTCTCAAATTATCTTGACAGTTCCATTTTTTTTGGTCTTTATTCCAATCCCAGAGTTTGACAGTGCGTCCATCACCACCGCTTATTAAAAATCGAGGTTTATCAGTGTTAGGACTAAATGCAATGCTTCTGATCAAATGTGTATGACCATTTTGGTCTTGGTTTTCTGAAAGAGAATTATCCAATGTGCTAATCAGTTTCCATTTGTCTCCAGTTAAATCAAACAGTAGAATTTTATGCTCACTATTATCAGGTTGATTCTTACAAATACATCCAATTGCAAGAATACTCCCATCGCAACTAAATGCTAGTGTACGTATTTCACTAATATATTTTGTATATTCATAGTCTTTTTCAGATCCGTTTTCAATATAGACTAGCTGGAATTGTAAGTCTTGTTTATTGTTAGTATCGAAAATTTTCAATTTTCCATCTTCAGATCCAGTGGCTATAATTTGTTTTGTTGCATTAAACGCAATACAACGTATTAATTTTTCATGCCTCTTACGTTCTTGGTAGAATATTTGAGGGTTACGTGTACTTAAATCCCAACCAATAAAATCTCCCTCTTGGCTACAACTATAAAGAGTTCTGTCATCAATAAAAGTCATACAATACACATTACTGATGGGCAAACGTATTGTATCTTTCTCTTTAATTTTGTAGAAAGTTATTGCATTTCCATCTCCTCCAAATGCCAGAATATTGCTTTCAGGATCAAGGCTAAAGGCTACTGATAATACACGTCCTGTTTCACGCCATGAGTTGGTTTCCTTAAAATTGAGTTTGCCTGAAGCAAGGTTTTCAATCTCGAACAACTTAACGCTACCATCTTCTGCTGCTAATGCAAATCGTTGAGAATTTGTCCCTGAACTAAAAGCCACTGACCAAATCTGATTTCCTGCTCCCTTTTCAAAAAAACACAGAGCCAAGTTTTCTGTATTATGTACTCGAATTAATCCATGAGCATCGCCTGTAGCAAAATAATTACCATCAGCATTAAAAGCAATGGAGTGAATACATCCTAAAGGTTGAGTAAAAATACAGTTCTTCAGGTCAGAGTCATTAAAATCCACCCCTGTTAAGATAGCGTCTCGGAAGTCAACACCCCAAATATCTATTTCTGATAGATCCCAGTATTGAAAATCTTTTTCCGAGTATAATTGCAACAATAAGTTGAGAATATTTCCTGCTGTATAGTTGTTTTTCAGAAATTTATGTTTTTCCATAGTGTCTTATTAATTTAACAATAGTTGTTGGATTATATTAACAATTTCGTTTTTATTTTTTCCTTTTTTTTCTAGCTTATTTTTAATTTGATTCATAATGTATTTATTTATCAGTAATTCTTGAGAATTTCTATATGCAGTAAAAATAGGAATTTTACCCAATCGAGGCAATATTTTATTTTTGTTTTTATCATTATTTTCTGCAATAGCATCAACTAAATCATCAACTAAATCATCAATAATTTTTTCAATAGCATCAAACCATATTGTAGCGTCTGCGTAGGGATTATCCTTTCTATCATAAATATCTTGAATTACTAAGTCTACTAACTTTTCTTTATTCGGTATTTTTCCTGGCTTTATCTTTATCTGTTCTGCTGAATAATCTTCTGGTTTCTGGCCTTTTATGCCCCATTGTAATAAATCTAAAACACGTTTATTGACAATTTTATTGACTATCTCACCGTCATAAATATTTATATAATTGAATTCTTTCAAAAAAAGCATATCCGGGGGTAAGTCGGACACTCCTGGCAATAACACAGGAATTACTGGTATATTCTGTTTTAAACACATTGACAAAATTACTTTTAATTCCAGTCCTTGCCACATTCCTAATCCACTTTTTCCAATAAATATAGCGGCTGATTTACTTAATGGAATTCCTTTTTGTATTGCATCTTGAAATAAACTTCCTGGACGAATTTCTTCTCCATCTAACCACGAGGTTATACCACGCTTTTTAAGTGCTTCATAAATAACTTTAAGTACAGGCTTATCTATACTATTGTGAGCTAAAAAAACATCAAATTCAGCCATTGTTCACTTCCTTTTGTTTTTCCTTGACTCCAGCAATTTCCGCTAATGCGTTGGCATATTTTTCCAAGTCTTTCCTCAGTAATTCTAACTCAGCCCTCAATTTTGTTTCTTCAGACCAATTGCGCTCATGTTCTTTCGCACTCAGATGAGGAGGACGCTGTGCTTCCCATGTTTGTAAGAGAGGATGCCACTTAGCAAGGAAAGGACGCAAACCGTTATTTAAGACTGCGATCGCAATTCCTCCCACTGAATCAATTGATGCTCCCACATCAGGACCTGCTTCCTTTAAAACTTGTCTGGTTGCAGGAAACAAGTTAGTTAAGCATTACATAATTTCGCAGGATTTTAGCTAAATATGTCATATTACTTAAAAATCAAACTTTAGATAGTTGACGGGTAGGACGAGAGTATCAAATTGTAGTTCTCGGTAAGGAATAGACGGAACTGCTTGCAGCAGCGCTTCACTATCGCCCTGTAGAGTAGACTATCTTTGTCCCATGTTGTTGGCGGTGACTTTGCAAGCGATCGCTCAACAATAATAATGCCTGATCATCCCCTACGAAAGTATGATCTAAATCGGTTACGAATAAGAACTTAGTCACAGTCAACTCCTTTTGTGAGGTTAATTCACAAAAAGTGTATGCTGTTTTGGCACTTAGCGCAGAATTGACGAATTTAGTGGTTAATTAACCTTTGATTTTTCGCGCAAAAACAGTATTTAGATGCTTGACAATTGATTTGAAATTTGCTATGATAAATTTGATAAGGAAGAACTATCTTAAAATAAATACCAGAATAGTCAAGCTGACAACCCAGCGGGGAATGATGACACGACAACTGCACGACCAACTGGCTAAAGAATACCTAGAAGAATTATTAAAACCTTTAGGTAAGGTAGAAACCAGTAAAGATGTCAAAAGCGAAGTTCAGGAAATAGATGTTTGGTTTGTTCCGACGACAACAGCGATAAATTCTGAATTAGGATTATTAGGAAAAATGGCAGTTAAAAGCTGTCTTTTTGAACCTTACCGCAATGCACCTAACGAGGTAGAAATTAGAAGTTGTTTGGTAAAATTGTATAGCGTTCAGGGTGAATTATTACGACAAGCAAAAAGAGAAAAACGTTCTATCTCTGAAGAAGAATTACCTTTTCTATGGATTTTAACACCCACTTGTTCTGAAAGAATCTTGGAAGGGTTTGGAGCAAAAACAAAGGAGGGATGGGAAAAAGGAGTTTATTTTCTGCCAAAATACCAGAAAGCAGCTATTGTGGCTATTAACCAGTTACCCATGACAGAGGATACACTATGGTTAAGGGTATTAGGAAAAGGTAGAACTCAAAATGAAGCTATCAGCGAAGTAGTTGAACTATCAAAAGAGAACGATAAATGGAAGTATCTAGTAAGAATTTTCGCATCTTGGCGGAAAAATTTAGAATTGAATAGTAATGTCAATGATGAAGAGGTAAGGGAGTTAATTATGAGTTTATCACCTGCGTATCTTAAACAGTGTGAAGAATGGAAACAAGAGGGAATAGAAGCAGGAAGACAGGAAGGAAGACAGGAAGGAAGACAGGAAGGAAGACAGGAAGGAAGACAGGAAGGACAAAAAGACGGACAACGTTTGATGGTCGAGAGTTTGTTAGCGGTGCGTTTTGGTAATTTAGATGAGGAGTTATCTGCTATTATCAGTCAGTTGATGGAACTTTCTCCCACAGAAAGAACTCAGTTATTACTTAATCTTTCCCGTGAGGAATTATTAGCTAGGTTTAAGGTTGATTAGACATATCCTAAACAAGGAGGCGTTTTAGTCAACGTCTCTTTTAATCTTTATCATCAGCATCTTGTTGTAAAATACGATTATTCAATCGCTCATATTCATCCTCTAGTAGCCACATTTTAGCGGCTTCATAATTGTCACTGGTAAAGATAATTTTATCGTTTTGTGCAGTGTTATGGATACAGAATTTTCCTGATTGTTCTTTGACTAACATCAGAATGTAAGGAGGAGATATCAAAGTATCTACCCAGATTTCTGCAAACTCCCATTCAGTTTGTTGTTTTGATGTTTGTTGCAGCATTTTCAAAATTTGGAAGTTTAAGAAAGTACCTTAACCATTTGCCATTTGTTGCACATCATTAATAATTCCCCTCACTGTCTCAGCATCGGGAGATTGAATATGCTGAAATATCTCTAAAGACTGTTGTAAATATTCCAGGGCAGTCACAAAATCTCCTTGTTGTTTTGCTATATGTCCTAACCACCATAATGTCATCGCTTGACCTTGGACATTCCCAATACTTTCTTTGATTTCTAAAGACTGGTGAAAGAGAGTGATCGCTTCCTCTATTTTTCCCGTATTGGCGTAGATACCAGCTAATTGGTGCAAAGTAGCGGCTTGACCTTGGACATCCCCAATGCTTTGTTTGATTTGTAAAGATTGCTGGTAGAGGGCGATCGCTTCTTCTATTTGCCCTGTGTTGGTGTAGATACGAGCTAATTGGCCTAAAGTCGTGGCTTTACCTTGGACATTACCAATGCTTTCATTGATTTGTAAAGACTGCTGGTAGAGGGCGATCGCTTCCTCTATTTTTCCCGTATTGGCGTAGATACCAGCTAATTGGTGCAATGTCGCGGCTTGACCTTGGACATCCCCAATGCTTTGTTTGATTTGTAAAGACTGCTGGTAGAGGGCGATCGCTTCCTCTATTTTTCCCGTATTGGCGTAGATACCAGCTAATTGGTGCAAAGTCCCGGATTTACCGTAGGCATTGCCAATGCTTTCATCAATTTCTAAAGACTGCTGGTAGAGGGCGATCGCATCGTCTATTTTTCCCGTATTGGCGTAGATAATAGCTAATTTATGCAAAGTCGCGGCTTTACCATAGGCATTACCAATGCTTTCCTCAATTTCTAAAGACTGTTGGTAAAAAGTTAGAGCCTTATCAAATTGTCCTTGGTCGCTATATATCTCTCCAATACACGACAAAATACCTGCTTCGTACTCAGCATTATTAATCTCTCTACTGATTCTTAAGACTTGTTCATACTTCTCCAAAGCCTCTGAGAATTTGCCTTGATATTTCAGCAGAATTCCCATTTCAGCAATAGTAGCTGCTTGTTGCACAACATATCCAATACGTTCTGAAATTTCCAGCGATTTCTCTAGAAGAGATATACCTTTATCAGTTCGTCCCTGATCAATATGAATACGTGCCATATTATGAAGTGCTGTTGCCTTGCCTTGAAAATCACCAACACGTTCCTTAATGTCTAGAGACTGTTCATGAAGATTCAATGATTCGTCTAGTCTTCCCTGTGTTTGGTACATTACGGCAAAATTGTTAATAATCGCTGACAAATTGATTTCATCATCTTCAGAACACAGGTCTAGAGCTTTTTGATAATGTATGGCACAGTTTTCAATATCTCCTAGTTTTTCTTCAGCGCGGGCTAATTCATGAAAAATTTTATAGTTTTGAGCAATTTCTATAGTTGCTCGACAAACTTTGATTATTTCTCTATATCGACAATTCCAATACCAAGAGTTAGTTACACTACCTGCTATTTTTACCGCAATCTTATCTATCTTCCCGCATAAGGCTAACCGATGAATTTCTAGCTCTTCTTCCTCTGTAGAAGTTTCTGCTTCTTCATACCACAGACGATACAACACCTCAGCCGCTTGTTGATGCAAGGTTTCTACATGAGTGGATAACGTCAACGGCAAAATTCTCGGTACTCGCAACGACTCATCAGGACTAACTTCCAACAATCCCAATGCCACCGCCCGATTGATATAATCTGCCAAATTGGGGATATTTTCACAAACTGCGGTTAATGCTTCCCTGGGGACTGGTAACTCAAACACCAAACCCTGTGACAACATTTCCCCCATTGTTTGATCCATTTGTTGCAGCAAAGCTTCAGCTAAAACCTGTTCTCGCAACTCCACCGCATCAACTTCTAAACGATTGAGAATTGCAACTTGGTCAACTGTGGCATTTTGCAAAATCTTATCCAACCATTCCAGCAACCGGGGATTACCATCAGCCAACCTCCGCGCTTGAGATTTCAACGCCTCATCTACCTGAGATTTTGCCCCAAAAGCCACAAGACGACTACACTTTTTTCTTAAATCTGCCCCCCTCATTCCCTCCAACGGCTGTTTATAGAAATACCGCAACTGGCTAAACTCAAAATCATAACGACAGGTGAGAATTAACCGATGATTGCTGTATGTTTCCCGAATCGCCCAAACTAAAGCTGTTAAAACCTCTGCGGCTATTGGTTGCAAACGACCTAACCCCCCTAACCCCCCTTCCCTGCGAGGGAATGGGGGAACTAGACTCCCCTCTCCTTGCAGGAGAGGGGTTGGGGGAGAGGTCAATTCTAAATTCACCTCAAAATCATCCAACACCAACAAAAACGGCTTTTCCCCAGCGTCCGACAATTGCTGAAATACCCGCTTTAACCTAAATCTCAATTCCTCATCAGGATTTTGTAGCTGTTTGCGTTGTTCGTTATCATCCAACTTGTCCACCAACCGACTAACTAAACTCGGTTCATCAATTCTCCCCACCAAGACAACACGCTGAAAATTCGGGAGTCTGTCACAGAGTCTAGCAGCTAAACTACTTTTACCTAAACCACCCATGCCATAAATTAATACCCCTATCTCGTCGCTTGATTGTGTCAGCGTCCTTAAACAACTTTGCAACTGACGACGACGACCAACAAAACTCTCACGAGTGGGGACTTTCACTTTTCCCGCAGGATCTAAAAATTCCGTACTCACAGAAAGCGGTGGTGCTAGTTTCCTTCCAAGAGTCCGCAATGGTGTCACCAATTCTCCTGGTAAACTATCGGCTGCATATAATCGCAATAAATGCCAATCCCGCGCTTGGTTTTTGATTAATATTTGATAGGTACTGGCAACTGCTTCCGTGATTTGCTTTCCGGCTGCTAATTCTTTATATAATGTGGCTGCTGCTTCCGTTGCATCAGTTTCTAAAACTTTTTGTCCCCATCCCAAAACCGCTTTAGCACCTGCTTTGAGTAATTCTTCCGCCATTGAAGGGACTGAACCATAATTATCACCATCACCACCAGCTTGTCCAGTGCGACAACCAGAAAGGAAAATCAATTTGGGGATTCGGAATTGTAGTGCGGTAGCGATATCTTCGGCACTGGCATTATAAGCCTCGCCGGTTTCCGTTTCGGTAATAAATTCCGGTTGTCCGTTGGTAATTGTCGCATGACCGGTAATATGGAAAATATCAAAATAATCTTCACCGTAATAATCCACTAAATAGCGCAATTCCGATAAACAACCGCTTTCCTCCACTGTCAAAGCTAAAGGTTGTCTTCCTGTCGCTTCCAAAATTCGCGCTTCCTCGGCTTCAAAATCTAATACAGGTTCTACTCCTTGGGGGGAAGTAGCCATAAATAAAACTTGCAAAGCGCGGTTCTCTGGTTTTGTTTCCACAGACAATGTTTTTACAGAGTCCGATGATACCCACCGTACAGGAATAATTGACCGTTCAACGAGAAAGGTTTTACCATTGTGCAGAACTTCCCAAGGTAAATGGGCGAGTTTTTCGGCTGTAGCAATGGCTAAAATGATTCCTTGACGCTGATATTGATTGATGAGTTTTTGTAACCATCTGTCAGTCCCATCTAACCAGTTATACAGCCGTAACCCAGTCACTGCATAATCTTCAGCAAATGAGGAAACGTAATAATCTCTTTCTGCTAACTCAATTAAATCGGTAATTTCGCTCAAGGGGAGTGTACGTCTTTCGTATTGGTTGTAATTATCAGTAAAGTAGCGTAACTCTACATAATTACCTGCAACAGCTTTCAGGTCAAGGTGAAGAATCTGCACGTTATGATTCTAAAATTTGGCGAATTTCATCAATTGTGGCATTTTCTAACAGTAATCGTCTACCATTGCGGCCAACAATCAGAACTTTATCAATCTTTTTACCTGATTGTTTTTGTTTATACTCTTGATACCATTTGCGGATTTGTTCAGCAATAGCGATCGCACCACCCACCAAACCGACTATAGTGGCAACTGTGGTAATGACCGCCTCTTTCTTCACGTCTTCCGAATTTACGGTATAGTTCCCAGTTATACCTTCAATTGCCAAAAGTTCCTCTGTGGCTGTAATTGCGTCTTCACCTTCAATAGCAAATTTAATTTCTGTCATAAATTTACCTAAAATAGCTAATTTCCACGTTTATAAACCATTATTTTAAAATATCATAGAGCAAGGATGATGACTTTGCAAGCGATCAATTCCAATTAAATCCTGACATATAACTATCAATAATTGTGCAATACCAAATTAAAATGAAGTTGTATAGAATCAGATTTCCAGAATAATTGACCGCAGATAAACGCAGATAAACGCAGATCAAGACGGATAAATTAATTGGTTTCATAATTCTGTGCAGGGTCTAATGTGAAGAATCATTTCTAGAACTGTTAACTTGGTCTTTAATAGAGATAATTTAATCATTTTGATTCTATGGATTCCCCAAGATTAATATGTTTGTAAGTACCAAAATAAATCTCTCCCATTTACCTGCTTTTACTATGTCGAAGATATATAAAAATATTGCCCCTGTGATCTTCGGTTTGATATTATCAGGATTAATACCCGGTGTTGCTAAGGCAGAGACAGTGATGGAAAAAGTAGCCCGAACAGGAGTATTAACTGCTGGTACAAGCAAAGATGCTTTACCATTTGCCTACTCCGACAGTCAAGGAAAATTGACTGGTTATTCTGTGAATATGCTAACTTTAATCCAACAGCAATTAGAGAAAGAATTAGGCAAAAAAATTACACTTAAATTAGTTGCAGTTACCCCAGCAGCAAGGATTCCCAAGATAATTAACCGACAAGTTGATATTGTCTGTGATGCCAGTAGTTTTACTTGGGAACGAGATAAAAAAGTTGATTTTTCTATTAGTTATGGTGTCACAGGGACGCAAATTTTAATTAAAAAGGAAACCAATTTAGGTTCACCAGAATCCCTGATTAATAAGCGTGTGGGTGTGTTAGCTGGAACTACCAATGAACAAGCAATCAAGCAAATACAACCCCAATCTAAACTTGTATATTTTAAGACTAGACCGGAAGCATTTGCAGCTTTGGAACAGGGTAAAATTGACGCTTTTGCATCCGATAGTATTCTTTTAGAGGGATGGTTACAAACAGCAAAAAATCCAGATAGTTTTGCCATAGTCCCCCCTCGTCCCTATTCACGAGAAGGAATTGCTTGTATGGTTCCTGAGAATAACTCTAAATTCCTCAATGCAGTGAATTATTCCCTCGTCAAATTTATGCAAGGATTTGTGAACAATAACCCCAAATATGTGGCGATTTTTGACCGTTGGTTTGGTTCTCAAGGTGCTGTATATCTCAATCAAGATTTACGTGATTTAGCCGTAGAAACCATGCAATTAATGATCGAGTTTCATGAACCAATTCCCCAAAAAGATTTGTAGGATTTAGTTATTAATTAGCATTTCCTCATCATATCGAGTATATTATAGCCCCATCCTCGCTTGCGGGACTACGGTGTACACACAACCTTACCCAGAAAGCGTTTGGAGATGTAAAAGGGATTAAATTTCCAAAAGAAACACAAAAGAAAGTAAAGTAGAGAGAGAAAAAAGCAAGGGGAAAACACAGGTGGAAAATCCAATTTTAATTCACGGGGAAAATATCAGATGAAAGCATTCGGAGACCCAAGACGGTTAAAAAGGGGGCTAAACTGTATGCAGCAATGGCACAACAGCAAACCGTAAATATTCGGAGAATAAGCAAAAATAGAGCCGAACAAGTGGGATATTATAGATTCTTAGAGAATGAGAATGTAAGGATAGGAGAACTAGTTGCCAGTGTGGGAGAGCATTGTGCATTAAATGTGAATGGAAAACATATATTAGCAATTAATGATACGAGTGAAATTAACTTGCAGTCACATATAGGGAGACTGAAGCCAGAAGGAATAGGAGTAGTAGGGAATAACAAAGATGTGGGATTTTACATTCACCCAACACTGATATTAGATGCAGAAAATGGATTCCCGTTAGGGTTAAGTACAGTACAACTGTGGACTAGAGAAATAGACCATGCAGATAAGAATGAAAGAGAATATAAAAACTTACCCATAGAAAAGAAAGAATCCTATAAATGGATTACAGCAAATTGTCATCAAACCCGGAACAAGAACCCCACCCCCAACCCCCTCCCCGCAAGCGATGAGGGGGCTAAGATGTACCTTATATGATTGGAAATCGCTGTAAGTCAGCCGAAGAAACGAAAACCTGCTTGAGTCTGTGTGATGTAAAAATGGTGACTCATATCGGAGATAGAGAAAGCGATATATTTGAAGAATTTGCCAGAGTACCAAGTAAAAATCATCATTTATTAATTAGAGTCGCTCAGAATCGGCGGTTGAAGAATCAATCAGAGTCACTATATACGTACTTAAGTCAGCAGCCTTGTGAGGGAACTTATACAGTTTCCATTCAGGCCGATTCACGCATGGAGAGAAAAACTAGAGAGGCATTACTGTTAGTGCGTTGTGCCAAAGTTCAAATTCAACGCATAGATTTGTAAGGGTTGAGTAGTGCTCATTGGTGTTAACTTAAGTTAAAAATGGTTTATCTGTTGGTTTCTACACCCGCCAGAGAATAAATTCTCTGTCTCATAGCTCAAGTCCGTTAAAACGGACTCAGAAATTTTCCAAGTATTTAGTCATCTTCAGATGACTTTCGCTATTAGCAAGGAACTTGAGTTCCTTGCGGGATATAGGTTTTACGTAATTACTTATCAATAATTCTCAGGTTATAATTACTAGGATTTTTTAATTTTGCATAGGTGTATTCAGTAATTAATAGAGATACACGATAATTTTAAGTAGTGAGACAGAATTAATTACACAATGTCATTGCGTAAGCGTTGCGTGGCGTTAGCCATATGGAACGAAGTGAAATGAAGCAATTCCAAGATTTGTGATTGCTTCCCTTCGCTCGCAATGACTGTAAATATTTTTGTCCAATTACTTATTGTCGCATATTTCGGTTGTCTCCCGTTTATTTACTGGTCATCATCTTGCAAAGTTTCAATTAACAAATTTACTTGCTGTTGTCGCTGCTGTAAAAAACTATCACATTCTTGTAAATACTCAACCGCAGTCGCAAATTCCGTAAATACATCGGCTAATTCTAATTCACCTCCCTCAATGCGAGTGATAATAGTTTCAATTTCTGCTATCTTAGCTTCATAACTTCCTCCATTTGCAGATATGGATTTAACCGAATTATTCCGTTTTACCATAAATTTTTCTACCTACCTCAATAAATTATGAATTTAACCAGTAATACAACAATTAGCAGTGTCTATGAAGTCTGTATTGGTGTCCCAGATGCTATTTCCGCAATTCAATATTGGCAACAATTTGGTTATCGGATTGGAGAAATAGGAGAATTAACCGCAACTATAGCTTATCAACTATATCGGGTAAATTCACCTTTACAGTCAATTCGACTTTATCATCAAAATGCAGATCATGGATTAATTCGGTTAATGATTTGGCAAAATCCTACATCTGCGGGTTTAGGTATCAGTTCTATGAAAAGAAAAGGTAATCGTTGGGGTACTACCTTAACTGCTGATATACTGGGCCTTTTAAATCATGCGGAAGCAGCAAAATCAATTGGTGAAAATATTCTTTACACTCAAACTCACTGGGAAGTAATTTATAACAAAGATCAACAAGTCTTGGATTTGGGAAGAAACCACCGGGAAAGCAGGTAGGTGCTAAGGGGATGTGGCGAAGTACACCCTTAGTTGCGACTCAAATCATACCGGATCATCCTGAAAACTGTGCATCATGTAATCAGAGCTTAGAAATAGACCCAGCCATCAAGCCATACATGGGCTATTACGTTTTGGAATTAGAGAAGCGAGATTCAGGAATTGAAGTGGTTTGCGTTCTTCATCATGACTATCAAGCGACTTGTGAATGTGGACATCAAACCAAGGGCAGAACGGGCTTTACGACATGCTGTCATTTCCCGACGGATTAGCTATGGGACTCGTACCACTGAGGGTAGTTTAGCTTATTGCTCTATTTTGAGTGTTGTGCAAACCTGTCGGTTGCGAAAAATCGACCCTTGGACTTATGTAGCTCAAGTTCTCACTCTTGCTCGTCGGGGTATCAAACATCCCCCCATTCCTGTCACCTCTTAATTTTCCACGCTAGGCGATTCCTAGGTCGCGCAACGCTTACGCCTTCTTGATATCTCTAGTATAAAACATCTCCCTATTCCTGTTGCCTCTTCATCCCTTTTTCCTGGGGGGTGTGAACAGTTACTTACAAAGGGGGGCTAAATTCCTCAAAGTCCCGCTTTTCAAGGGGGATTTAGGGGGATCTGCGGGTGTCAGATCCTACACGAAAAAGTTTTCAAACAACCTCTAAAAAAATTAGGGGAAATATTCATTATTAAGAATATCTTCAAGACTAAAAGGACATTGCTTTGGAAAAATCTCACCAGGTAAACCTGTCTTTTGAATTGCTTGTCTTCTAGCTTTAGTATAAACCTGTTCTAAACAACTCAGGAAATAGTTGTAAAGTGTTTTGGAGCGAAAAGAAAATTCCAATTCGTCACGGAAGTTAGAGATTTCAATTTGCCAACCTCGTTGACAGGTTTCTTTTTCAGTTTCCCAATAACAACAAAGCAGAAGATGGATTAATAACTGCTTCAAATAACTTTCTACTTTGCGTCTTTGTTCTATTCCCAATGCTTCAATCTCTTCTGCTAAATGCTGCCAATCTAAATTATTAATATCTCTGTTTTCTAGCTGTTTGAGTGTGTTTTCTATCCACAGATAATGATCTGTTTCATATAGTGTTGATTGTATATGTGTGGAAATTGTTGTGGTCATACTTTATCCTTTGGATAACAGACACAATTATTTTAACATAATAAGTTAAATTTAGTTCCTAACAAAGTATTATTCTCAATAATTATAACAATAGAAAGGTGATTTCTACAGAGTGCTATTTCTATTCCTTCGGTCTTATCAGGGATATGAAACCCGATGCCTGCGGCGAGGGGAGCGATCGCCATAATACTGGGAAATTTTTGCTTATACATATTAATTAAAATATATTCTAATGCAATCTAATTTAAGATTATATTTTCTTGCTTATACTAAACGGAGATGATGAAAATTTTTAAGAAGATGTATTGGAAAATTTTTTTATACTTTACAAGGTCACAATTTGAGCTTTTGCCTAAAGGGGATATATGGACGTAAAAACGCAAGTTATGACCTTCTCAAGTATAGTAGGGGCAATTCATGAATTGTCCCTATTTTTTTGATTTAGTTCCAAGTTTAATCTTCTTATAATCTTATCTAAACCATTCCTAAACCAAAACGATTCATTGTATCTAATACATCATATAGATTTTTATCTATATTTTGAGATTGTTTGTAAAAAAACACTTCTGGAGATGTCTAAGTCTAATACTTAGGCGAAGGAAAATTTTATGGCTTTCAATAATGTTGATTGATCTATCTAACGCTTACTAAAGGCAACGCCCAAACTGTAAAACTAGGTACGACCATTGGTAATATTGGGATTGAAGGTATTTCCTACGATCCTAAACAGTTTGTTCTTGCTTAGAATTTAATTAGCTCATCTGGGTTTAGCGCAATGCGTTAAGCCCATGATGGTTATTAATTAACAGATTTCCAACCTCTGACTATATTTTCTGTAATTAGCTGCTCGGCTAGTTCTTGGGCGCGGGTGGAGGATAAAGCATAGGAAACAGATACTTTTAACGGTTCTTTGCGCTTAGAAGAAAAATCTGTCCAGTAGACTAGATAGGGTATGGTTTGCTCACCACTGTTTTCTACTACCACTAATTTACGAACCATGTCTGTACCTTTGGTGTAAACTTCCCGCCGCAGAATTTTGGTTTCGGTTGGCGCGATAGCTTGTAATTGGGGTAACTGGGGACTGTTGATAATCTGCTCTAATCTAGCACCACCATTTTGTACTTGTTTATCAAGGCGCAGTTGGGTGAAGGTAGCAAAGGTAGGACGGGGACAGGGGTATAATCCTAAAAATTGATAATCACTGCCATCCCATGCCATTAGTTGAGTGAGATTGGGGCGATTGCTTCCAGTTACAATGGTTAGCAAATCTTCACCACTCAGTTCGACAACATATTCAGGTTTGACAAATTGGATTGTTCTGCCATCACTGTCGGTCATGGTCAGGGGATTTTCCACATGGATGGCACTAAACAGATTCAGAAATTGTAACCTCTGCTCATCGCTGAGGCCAGAACCAATGCGAACTAGGGTTTGCCAGTAGGTTTTGCTGTCGTCGGTTTTGGGATAGTTCATTGCCACCAGCAAGGAAGTCACACCATACATTCCTTCAAATTCTCCGGCTACATAGCCAATTACCACCGCATCTAAGGACAGACGGGGCTTAATTTTATAGGTTTCTGCCCGTTGCAATCGCCGTATCACCATGCCCTCTTCCCCAGCAGCGATCTTTTCGGCAAATAGGCGCAAAAGTTGATCTTCCGGCACAATTGCCCCTGATGGGCGATGATATGGGGCTGTGGGGTCACTACCAAATAGTTCTCCCAATAAATTCCAAGTCTGCTCAAATTGTGATTGATTGGCGCGTAGGTCTTTGCCATCGAGCATGATCACATCTAACATAGCTAGTTTGAGTTTATCTATCGCCCCAGCATCTTCACTAAAGGAAATCCTTAACACATCCCCAATGGTGGCACGGCGGTCATGGATTTGTTCCTGTAAATACAGTTCGGCTCTAAACAATCCTTTTTGGACAGTGGATTGGCGTAAAACTCCTTCTAAGGCATCAAGGGCAGGGAAATTAATCCGCACCCGTCCAGAGGGAGCATTAAAGCAAAAGCAGACATTTTTAGAGCGTTCAAAATAAATAAAAACCCCTTCACCATCAACTTTGGTAGTTTGCAATACTAGTTCGGTGGTGCCAAATCGTTTACCCAGTTTGTTTTGAGTCAATGCGATCATTTTGCGACTAACTTGGGTTTCGTATTGACTAGCGATTTCCAGCAGAGTTAAGTCCCTAACTGCACTACCACCTGAGTTCGATGTAAGAAAACCAGCTAAAAATGAGTATTCAAAAGGGTTAGAGGCTTTTCTGGAAAGAGCCTATATTCTCAATAAGCCTTAATTATTGAGAATTAATAGGAAACCAGCCTAGATTTAAGTAAATTTTCATAACAAAATCTAAATTTATATTACGAATACTATTTGAATACAAACTCAAAGTACCTCAGATTAGGGACAATAGAAGAGGTTTAATTAAAGAAAATTAATGATTATAACTCATGGAATTAGAAACTATTTTCTGTGAAATTGATGATTTTTGTACCTATTTTGAGCCAATATTTCAAGCTCAACTTATCCCATCCCAAATAAAAAAAAGAATTAGACCCAGCCGATTATGTCTAAGTGAAATTATGACAATAATTGTGTATTTTCATCGCTCTAGTTACCGCAATTTTAAAGATTATTACCTGAAACATATCTTCAAATATTGCCAAGGTGAATTTCCCAATTTAGTGAGTTATCAAAGATTTGTTGAATTAATGCCAAATGCTTTAATTCCCTTGATGTATTATCTGAATACACGAAAAGGACTCAATACAGGTATAAGTTTTATTGATAGTACCTCTATTCCCATTTGTCATTCTAAAAGAGCCAAGACAAATAAGGTCTTTAAAGATTTAGCTGGCTGGGGGAAAAGTTCTATTTGTTGGTATTTTGGGTTTAAACTTCATTTGATTATTAATGATCAAGGAGAGTTACTTGCGTTTCAAATTACTCCTGGAAATACAGATGACCGAAAACCTGTTCCCACTTTGACTAAGAACTTATTTGGGAAAATATTTGGAGACAAAGGATATATTTCTCAAAAACTCTGGCTTGAACTTTGGTCTAATGGACTCAAATTAATCACTCCTTTCAAGAAAAATATGCGGAATAAGCTCTTGTCCCTGGAGGAGAAATTAATGCTCCGAAAACGCTCTTTAATTGAAACTGTTAATGACCAACTCAAAAATATTTCACAACTTGCTCATTCTCGACATCGAAGTGTTACTAATTTCATGGTTAATGTTGTTGCTGCAATAATAGCTTATACTTGGCAACCTAAAAAACCTTCTTTAAGATTTGATGAAAATGAAATTGAAACCTTACCAGTTTTATTAGCTTAATTACCAATTAAATATCAATATTACCTAATAGTAAATACATTTCAAAAAATTAATTTTTTGAGAACTTTTTGGCGTGGGCTTTAATTCTCAATAACCAATACTTATTGACAGAACTGTTGCTGTTACGTACTTTTAGACTTTTTATTTACATCGAACTCAGGTGCACTACCAGTAGCAATCTGATAATTACCAGTTTTGGGAACTAATTTAGAAATATCAATATAGGTGTCGAGCATAGATGCCTCCCTAGTTTATTCGTCCACGATTTTTAGTTCACGATCGCTCAACAGTAGCAATAATTTATACTTACCTTCGTTTTCACCCTGACCAATTTCACCATACAAAAATCCGCGATAGGGACTACCCTTTTCCCGAATCACCAGTGGTTGATTACCTTTAGTACCAGCCCCCACCACGGCTACTTCCTGGTTTTGATGAAGTTCTTGGGCGATATTAAATAAAAATTCCATTGTCACGCTGTCTTCATGGACGATTTGATAGGTATACCGGAACACAAAGTCCGTAAATGCTTGGGTAATAGGGAGACGTTTACCTGTTTTAATAGGAAGGTGATCGTTGAGATTGGATTTACGAATCAGATGGGGGCGGCGTTCTTTTTCTTGTCCTTGCTGATCGTAAATAATATCAACAAATTTAAAGTCAGTGACGGGTTTGAGTCCATCCAGGCAATTACTAGAATTGTAATAAGCGGTGGAAATCATCTCTGTTTCCAATATTTGTCCTGCTCCCTCCAATTTTAATTCTGGGTCAAGAGCGATAAAATCTGACGGTTGAGCCTGAAACGGATCGATCATCGCATTAATGCCATTGATCAGTTTATAAGGCGTAATTGCCCCTACCTGAGTTTTTTGCTGAATTACTGGTTTGGGACGGCGGCGTGGCAACGATTGCAAGGATAGGCGGGCGGTTTTACCTTGATGTTCTAAGTGTAGAATAGTATCCATAATTTATACTCCTGATCATTAAAACATAGAAAAATTTAGTTCATCGTCTTCTTCTTCCTCAACTTCAGCATCAAAAAAATCATAGGCGATCGTCAACCCCACAAATGCCGTCTTTTTCATTTCCCCAATTAATAAAAACGCCTGTTCAGCTTTAACTAACAGATAAGCCTCTTTGGGAATATAGGTTTTGCGGTAATTAAATTGGGTAGAATATAGTCCATTACCGGCATTACCTCATCTACACTCAAGTTAAATCAAGTTGGTGGAGATACTGCGATTGTCTTCAATAATCAAACTTTAGCGACTCTCACTGGGATTCAAGCTAGTAGTTTGAATTTGACAGATCCTAAACAGTTTGTCTTTGCTTAGAATATAATTCACTCCTAGTACACTGGGGGGTAAGTTAATGATCATCATCTTTTTAGTGATTGAAAATGATTGGTTTATTTACGCCCTGTGGTACTTGTCTATAATCTTACTTGGTTACTTACTTTTGCTTGGTCAAAATAACCATATACTACCTGAGAAACTTGACGAATAAAATCTGTTCCTCTAGGATCATTATTTGGTCTTTGCACAAAAACTCCTGCTAAATAACGCTTACCTGATGGCGTTTCAATAATACCCGCATCTCCTAATATAAACCTGAGTGTCCCTGTTTTGTGCGCTATCTTAGCACCAGAACCTAAACCAGAAGGTAATAAACTTCTATTATGACAACCATTCATAATACCTATTACTTGTAATTGACTTGTATTGGAAAGTAACTGATTATTTTCCATTAAAGCTGATAGTTTTACCAAATCTTTAGCACTGGTTTTATTAGTTCCTTGAAAATCTCCCAGGCGATTTCGCATCACAGTATTTTGCAATCCCCAACTGCGAAATTTTTGATTTAATTGAGTAATTCCACCCAAACGCTCTATGATCATATTTGTGGCGGTGTTATCGCTAATAGTCATCATCCTAGTTGCAGTTTCTAAGAGACTAAACTTACTTCCTAACCGCCCATACTGCATATTTCCCGAACCACCAGCAATATGTTTTTTCCCCATAACCAATGTTTCATCTAATTGAATTTTTCCAGCATCTACTTGCTGAAATAAAGCAACCAAAATTGGATATTTAATTGTACTAGCAGCCGCAAAAGATTTATCGCCATTAATGCTTAAATAATCTCCTGTGTTCAAGTCCATAAAAAAGATACCAGGAGAAAGAAACTTGTAGCGAGCCATTAATGTTTTAATAGGAGTTTGTAGTTCTGAGATTTCTCTTCCCAAAGGAAATATACCAGTGAAGTTATGAGTCTCTATTGGACTGGTATTGCTGACAGAATCTGGAGGAATAAATTTAATTTCCGGCAATTGTACACTTGATTTATTTTGACTCCAGCTATTTGGGTTCTCAAGCTGGTTGTTATCAGGATTTGCTTTAACTGGTAGAGATAATAAAAGAGTAGCCGTGATACTAAATAAGATCAATGAATGTAGTTTCATGCAGTTGTATGAGGAGAGGATTGAATTGACTTACAAAAAAAGGGAACAGGGAACAGGGAACAGGGAACAGATAAGAAACACTCATTTGCACCAGTTTAGAGCTTCAGTCAAGAAAAAGATGTTTTTAAAAGATGCGTAGCACGAAAAAAAACAGTGTCATTATTTCAATCTCATGTTTAAAAACATGAGTTTTTTCTGTTCCCTGTTGCTTCTTCCTCTAAAAGATATTTTCTAGATAAGTAAATGAAATCAGGATTGATTGATTTAGGTGTTGTTTTTAGAGGTCATTTTGGGTTATTTTTTTTGATAAGTAAGTAGGTGAACACAATAAAACCAAACTGTGTAAAGAAATGTAAAATCGCCTAAACCCTCTTCACTCTTGCCTCTTGCCTCTTGCCTTTTGCCTTGCCATAACGACAATTTTCAACGCCAACCTACTTAATCGGATGGAATTAATGACTCAACTGATTCTTCTGTTTCCCATTCCCTATCAACTATTGTTGTTTAATTTTGCCCACTTATCTAGTGCGGGAATCTTTGCTAAAATTCCTTTTTTTAAAGGTTCTGGACGTTCTGACCAAGGCAATACACCATCATATTTTGTATAATACTGACTTGCACATTCTAGTACCGCAGATGGACTACTATCTACTGGTAAATCACCAAAGAGATAGGTTGATTTTCCTTCTGCTACAAAAGCAATCACGCAGGAATGACTGCAAGCGCTCATACATTCAACCCCCTGAATGCAGAATTGATTGTGCAATTCACTATTTTGAGCAAGTTCTTGAAGTTGTTTTAGTAGTTGTTCACCTTGACTTTCACCAACCCGCTTACCATCTTGCCAATTACTACCACAAGTAGTACAGACAAATAGATTATGTTTTTGATTGAGCATTGATTTAGAAATGATAATTCAGAAACGCAGACATAAGAGTTTTTACAATATGGCTACTGTAAAATGTGTAAAGAAGCATAATTAACCACACGCAAAAACGGACAATATTCACTTACTGTCATCTTTTCTATTATTGTCAAAATATATCTAACGAAGATAGCAATAAGTCTCACCTATAAAAGCTTCCCACTTTCTTAAGTGCAGGATTGCAAATAATTAAATTGACGGTTAATAATCTCAGAACAGTACACAATTTGTAGGGTTTCTCTGGGGGTCTAAACTGATTAATTCCTATGGAAACATTCATGGTCTGAATCATCTGTACCACGCAGATGGATGTGAGTTTTTTGCTTTCGGCGGGCATTCTGACTTAGAGAATAAATCTCCTTACATCTGCGGGACAGTGCCGGATTTACACCAGACTTTCCCCCTTGCGTTTAATGACTGTTTCCCATTAAAACCGATTCAGTTGCGAGAATACTATATTTTTTATGTCTTGTCAATAGACAAGGGAGGATAATTCTGTTTATTGTTTTGCCCAGAGGCTGAATGAAGTATCATTTTTTTATGCTGTTGAGAAGATAAAAAAGGGATTATTTACAGTAAATTGTTAATTAAACTCTTTGTGGAAATTAGATATGCAGCTTCAAGAAGCCTCTAACGTTGCCGTCATTGTTGGTGAAAATGCGGTTACTGTTGCTCAATTACCTTGTGTGTGGCAGGATATTGCTAAGGGCAGGGCAAATGTCAGATTTAGTAATCCACAAGTCTATGTAGAAATGGCGCAGTTGTTTCAATATAAACTGCAATATGGTGATGTTGATTTGTTTAATGACCGCCCCCAGTTATTTCGGCTAATACCTTCATTCTCTGAGTTATTTGGGCAACTGGCATGGGAAACTCTGGAATTCTACGGTCACGACTTTATGATTCACAACTATCCAAACTTTAAGGCAGTTTTGCATAATTGTGAGTCAAAAGGTTCTGAGTACAATAATGAGGTCAAGGTAGCTCGCATCGGTTTGGAACTTTTTGATGAATTTGGATATGATTTACCAGCTAGTTTCTATCATGTGCATTTAGCCCCAATTTATCGAGATCATGTGTTTGAAGAACGGGCTTTAAGATTTGATCAAAGAGATATAGAACATAAGCGTTCGTGGGATGCTATTCTACACGCAGGTAAGGTGTTTGCAATGCAAATGAAGGTGCAAAGTATAGCATCTAAATACGGTTTTACTTATCAACATGGCTGTGGTTGTAACTCCCATTTATCTTCTATTGATGAGTCTTCTGGTGCATTTGAGTATGAATTAAGTTTGGAGAAACGTCAACGCTGGATTCGGAGTTTTATCTGGACAGCTTGGTATGAATATGCAATGTTTCCCATTGTCCCGAATACTAGTTATCTTGTCTAAGTAGGGTTTGCTGAAACAGTTATCTGTGAAGGCAGGTATACTGAAAACGGTTCATAATTTAACCAAATATGAAACCCCTCTCTCCTTTTGACCTCTCCCTAACCCTCTCCTAAGAGGAGAGGGAAAAGGAATAATATTTAATACTGGAGAGGCTTTGAACTTGTTCTTTAGACTTCTCCGGTAAAGATTGTAGAGACGTTCCATGGAACGTCTCTACAAGGGTTTCAAGCGACGCACATTTAATTCTCGGAGATGTGTTTTGTATGATAAAAAAGTCCAGCTTCTAGCCGTTTTGAGTATAAGTAGGTGAACACAATAAGTAATTGGACAAAAATATTTACAGTCATTGCGAGCGAAGGGAAGCAATCACAACCCTTGGAATTGCTTCATTTCACTTCGTTCCATATGGCTAACGCCACGCTGCGCTAACGCAATGACATTGTGTAATTAATTCTGTCTCACTACTTAAAACCAAACTGTGTAAAGAAACGTAAAATGGCTGAAAACTTCTTTACTCTTGCGTCTTGCCTTGCTATAACGACAATTTTCAACGCCAACCTACTTATTAGAGGCAGAGCCTCATCAGCTGCATTCCTAGTCAGAGACTAGGAACGAGATGTGGTAGGAATTTAAGCGTGATACTTAATCAAGGAACAATCAAGACGGGACAGGGAGAAAGGTTAATTACCCGTGCGGTAACGCTATCAGTTGCGCCTTCATCCGTTAAGCCTATTCCTCGACAGCCCATGATAATTAAACTGGCTTCAACTTCATCAGCAACATCACAAATAGTAAAAGCTGGTTTACCTTGTCTTTCTAGTAATTCGGCTATGATTCCTTGTCCAGAAAATAAAGCCTGGGCATTTTCTAGGAGTTTGGCAACTGCTTCTGGAGATACCATAGGACTGGTAGCCGGTGCTTCTGAATCTGGCTCTTCAACGACTGAAAGCAGAATTAAGCGACTGCCATAGGTTTGCACAATATTGGCAACTATATCAGCGGCCTCTCTGGCTTCTCGACTTTGATCAATGGGAAATAGAACTGTTTTAAACATATCTCACCTCTGCACCCCTCACTCCGGTAAAATCTTGATGGTCATATTTTGAAGACAATAACAGAAAAGTAATCAGGAGAGTTTGGCTGTGTCTAAAAAAAGTTTAGCAAGTTTATCTGCGGCTGATATATCTGGAAAACGCGCTTTGGTACGGGTTGATTTTAACGTGCCTGTGGATGATCAAGGCAACATCACTGATGATACTCGGATTCGGGCGGCGTTGCCAACTATCCAAGATTTGACCCAAAAGGGTGCTAAGGTCATTTTAGCAAGTCATTTCGGTCGTCCCAAGGGTGTAGATGAGAAATTACGTTTAACTCCCGTCGCTAAACGTCTGTCTGAGTTGTTAGGACAAGAAGTTGTCAAAACTGATGACTGTATTGGTGATGATGTGGCGGCTAAGGTTGGCGCATTGGCAAATGGTCAAGTGCTGTTGTTGGAAAATGTCCGCTTCTACAAGGAAGAAGAAAAAAACGATCCCGCATTTGCGGAAAAATTGGCTGCTAATGCTGATTTTTATGTAAATGATGCGTTCGGTACTGCACACCGCGCCCACGCTTCTACTGAGGGTGTAACTAAGTTTCTGAGTCCTTCTGTGGCTGGTTATTTGGTTGAGAAGGAATTGCAATATTTACAAAGTGCGATTGAAGTACCTCAGCGTCCTTTGGCGGCTATTATTGGCGGTTCTAAGGTTTCTAGCAAAATCGGTGTGATTGAAACTTTGTTGGAAAAGTGCGATAAGTTGATCATCGGCGGTGGGATGATTTTCACCTTCTACAAAGCCCGTGGGTTGAGTGTTGGTAAGTCTTTGGTGGAAGAAGATAAGCTTGAATTAGCGAAGTCTTTGGAAGCTAAGGCTAAAGAACGTGGTGTGGCTTTGTTGCTACCTACAGATATTGTCTCCGCTGATAAGTTTGCTCCTGATGCTAATGCTACTACTGTCAGCATTGAAAATATCCCTGCCGATGGTATGGGTTTAGATATTGGTCCTGATTCTATCAAGGTTTTCCAAGCGGCTTTGGCTGATTGCAAGACTGTGATTTGGAATGGACCTATGGGTGTGTTTGAGTTTGATAAATTTGCTGCGGGTACAGAAGCGATCGCTCATACTTTAGCAGAAATTGGCAAAACCGGCGCAACTACCATTATCGGTGGTGGTGACTCTGTAGCGGCTGTGGAAAAGGTCGGTTTAGCTGATCAAATGAGCCACATTTCTACCGGTGGTGGTGCGAGTTTGGAGTTGCTAGAAGGTAAGATTTTACCTGGTATTGCAGCTTTGGATGAAGCATAATTGAAAGTATGAAGGATGAAGTTTTAGGCTTTGTCCTTCATTTCCAAGAATTAACTTAAATCCAATCTTTTATCAGGTGGATATTTGGAATATGCCGATAAATGGCATTGTACAATTTCTCATCAGCAGTAATAAATTTACAGTTTTCTCTGATGCTTAAAACTACGTAAAGGCTATCATAGACAGTTCTTTGATAATTGACTGCAAACTGATAAGCATCTTTTAATAATTCATCAGCAGGAAATATTTTTAACTGTATTTGCTGAAATAAATCAACTATCATCTCAGCTTCCTGATTAGTTAAACCTTGAAATCGCTGTATTTTCCAAACAATATTACCAATTTCTGCATAAATTAAGTCTGGTGCAATCAAGGTAATTTGTTGTGCTTGATAAGCATCAAGTATTTTATTTGCTTCTAATGAATAATCTTGAGCAATAAACCATTTAATGGCTACACTGCTATCAATGACAATTTTATCTAAAATCATCTGTCTCTATCTTCTCGTAATAATTCTGTCAAATCAGAAAATTCTCCATATTTTTGCTTTAGGTTTTCTTGCAGGGTATGTATTTTCTGAACAATTTCAGTTTTTTCTATGTTGTTGCGTTTACCAAGATTAACCTGATTAATTTTTTCGTCAACAAGTCTATTAATTAAAGATTCTAAATCCTGTAAAGTCATTCCGGCAATAGATTGGTTTAGCATATTTGATCAACCTTGAGTAGTAATATCAGGTTTGTTTTAACTACAATTTATATAATATCAAAATTGTCTATTAACTAAACTGGTTTAATTCTAGCATACTTACTTACTGGGGAAAAAATCAGTCAATTGTCAATTAAGTATATTTCGTGTATATTAGTAGATATTTAATCATAAACGTATCTACTACTACACAACCATGAATCAGATATGTTGTCTCAACCCGGAATGTAATAATCCCTCAGTTCCCGAACAAACTCCCTCAGTTCCCGAACAAACTCAATTATGTCCTAACTGCAACGTTTCTATAGTCACATTGAAAAACCGCTATCGTCCGATTAAATCATTAGGTGGTGGTGGATTTGCTAAAACCTATTTAGCAGAAGATGTTGACAAATTAAACGAAAAGTGTGTCATCAAACAATTTGCACCTCAAATCCAAGGAACAGCAGGACGAAAAAAAGCCACAGAATTATTTTTACAAGAAGCGCTACAATTACTAAAACTCGGCAAACATTCACAAATTCCCGCTCTGTTAGCTTATTTTGAAGAAAATAGCCGTCTGTATTTAGTACAAGAATTCATTGACGGTGAAAATTTATTAGAAGAATTAGAAAAACAGGGGATATTCTCAGAATCAAAAATCCGCGCTTTATTACAAGATTTATTACCCATCTTGAAAGTAGTTCACGAGTATGGTGTAATTCATCGAGATATTAAACCAGAAAATATTATGCGTCGTCGTAGTGATGGCAAATTAATATTAATTGATTTTGGGGCATCAAAACAACTCCAGGGAACAGTTATAACAGGAACATTAATTGGTACTTTTGGTTATGCACCTTTAGAACAAATGCGGGATGGGAAAGTATATCCAGCTAGTGATTTATATAGTTTGGGTGCGACTTGTTTTCATTTACTAACAGGAGTTCATCCTGGGGAACTTTACCAAGAATATGGCTATGAATGGGTGAAAACTTGGCGTGTTCACTTACAAAAACCTGTTAACCGAGACTTGGACACAGTTTTAGATAAATTATTACAAAAATATTATCAACAGCGTTATCAATCTGCTCAAGCAGTTTTACAAGATTTAAAAAATTCAAAATTAACAACTAAAACGACTTATCAAGCTTCACACAAATCTTCTCAAATACCATCTCAGCAACAAAAGTCACCGTTACAAACATCACCTATTCAAGTTAAATCAAAGCAAAATTCAATTATTCCAAAGCGGCGTATTTCTCAGCCAAATAACTCACTTGGGATAATCATGTGGAGTTCAATAGGAATTTTCGTGCTGGGAATAGTTTTTTTAGGAACTCAATCGGCTCACATTCCAACTATTTGTAAATCACTGGATAACTGTGCTATTGATGAGGAATTTAGTTCTAAATACAAACAAGCAAAAGATATAACTGTTACTGCTCAAAAGTTGTTTGAAAGTGCTAAGAATGTGGAAGATTTACAAGCATCTCAACAACAGTTACAAGATGCGATCGCTCAACTAAAAACTATACCAACATCTGCTAAGATATACAATACTGCCCAAAAGGAACTTTCAGATTATCAAAGTCAATTAACCAAGATACAACGTCGTTTAGATAAAGAAAATCAAGCGATTGACTCCATTAACCAAGCCAAACAACAAGCTCAAGATGCAGAAGAACAGATGAGAAAGGCTAATGAACCTGAAGACTATGAAGCGGTTAAGGAGAAATGGGATAAGGCACTGGCGATTTTAAATGATATCCCTTCTGATGTTTTTATTTCAGTTACTAATTTGAAAAACAGTTATGAGTCAAAAAAGGAAAAAGTAGTTGCGATAATTGAAGATTTGAACAAGCCAACACCATCACCTGAACCAACACCTACATCAACTCCTACACCTGGAGAAACTCAAAGTTCAATAAATTACCCCACATCAACTCCTACACTTAGAGAAACTAATAAATCTCGTCGCCAGTATGAATGCTCGGAAAATGGGGTTGAGCCTAGCATATCAGGTGCTATATATCAAGATGGGGATTGCTTTATCCCTGTATCAACGGGAAAATGTATCGCAATTCAAAATCACTACACTCGTATATATAGTCCACAGCAAGGAGGCTGGCAAAAGTGCGATGATAAAGATGTTGTAACAATTCCGACTACAGGGCAGAAGTATTATAGATTTAGTGGTGGTTCAGTTGAAACTATATTTGTACTTGATTGATATGAGTGAATCAAAAATCCCATGGCCAATTTGGGCTGCTGTTATGCTGGCTTGCGCGGTTATTGCTGCTTGGGCTTCTCGTCCCCAAACCGACGATCAAAGAGTTGAATATCTGCAAAGAAAAATTAGCAGTCTAGAAGCACAATTAAATCGTCAGCAACCGACTTATTCTCCAAGTGTTTCTGAACCATCGCCATCACCTAAAGCAATACCTGCACCAACTCCTACTATTACTACTGAACCAACTCCAAGTTTATCAGATCCAAAATGGGACTATAGTGTTTTTAATTCTAGTTCTGTAGGAGATTATGCAGTATTTTCGTATAAAATGATTGAAGAACCTGCATTTAATCAACAGAATCAACAAGTAGAGTGGATTATTGAATTTTCAATTCCTCCAGAAGCAGAACGAAGCCCAGCAGCGAGAGAAGCTTACTTAAGACTTGAATTATTGCAGCATGGCTTTAGGGCTAAATTTATAGATAGTTCTGGTGTGTTTTTAGGAGCGAAAAACCTTGATAAAGAAGGTCAAGGAGGCTACAGAAGACGATATACTTTGAGAGTTCCCAATAGTATTTGGGAAAAATGGTCAAAAGTTAGTCAAGTTATTATTGAAAAACAGTGAGTTAGTAGGGTGTGTCAGTAAATGTAAAAACAGTCTCATGTCTCTTGATATAAGTAAATATTTCCATCCTCAAGGAATTGCAGAACTTTGTGCGATCGCTCATACTTAAATCCAATCTTTGATCAGTTGAATATTTTGTATTTTTGGATAAATAGCATTGTACAATTTTGCATCAGCAGTGATAAATTTACAGTTTTCTCTAATGCTTAAAGCTAGGTAAAGGCTATCGTAGACAGTTCTTTGATAATTCACTGCAAACTGATAGGCATCTTTTAATAATTCATCGGCAGGGAATATTTTTAATTGTATTTGTTGAAATAAATCAATTATCATCTCAGCGTCCTGATTTGTTAAACCTTGAAATCGCTGTATTTTCCAAACAATATTACCAATTTCTGCATAAATCAAGTCTGGTGCAATCAAGGTAATTTGTTGTGATTGATAAGCATCAAGGATTTTATTTGCTTCTAATGAATAATCTTGAGCAATAAACCATTTAATGGCTACACTACTATCAATGACAACTTTATCTGTGATCATCTGTCTCTATCTTGTCGTAATAATTCTGTCAAATCAGAAAATTCACCATATTTTTGCTTTAAGCTTTCTTGAAAAATATGTATGTTTTTAACAAGTTCAGACTGTTCTATTTTGTTATGTTTAGCGAAATTTATTTGATTAATTTTTTCATCAACAATTCTATTAATTAAGGATTCTAAATCCTGTAAAGTCATTTCGGGAATAGACTGGTTTAGCATATTTGATCTACCTCCAGTAGTAATATCAATTTTTTTTAAGCTAGAATTGAACTAAACTGAGCTTTATTGTAGCATACATTCGTATTAGGAAAAATTCATAAAACGTTTGGTATGTTACCAATAACCGTTGAAATACTTCCAGATAACGCAGGAGTTCTGGATCTAGTGTTCCTAGAAGGGGAGCATCTGGATCACGCACACGAACTATATCTATTGCTGGGTTAAGACGCAAAACAGCAAACTTTAGCTTTGGTGACAAATTTTCATCGAGCAAGAAACGGATTTTCATACAAGATTTAACCGCTCCTGTTCTCGTTGCGCTTTGATTGCTCTCAAACGCTGTATCATTGGAGAGGGATTAGCAGCAGCCTCTTGAAGTCCTTTGATTTTATCTTACTTGACAAAGGCTTCTTCGTGGGAGCTTAATTTCTGAATTTTATGTGTTGTGATTGTGCTTGCTGCGGATACGGAAGCGAACTGATAAGTCAGAGCTTGCGATATCACTCATACTCTAGCAGAAATTGGTAAAATTTGGACAACAACCGTTATCCTTAGTGGTGTATCTGTCGTTGATAGCGTTATCAGCGCTATGCTAGAAATAGCAAACTTCAAGGAGAGAGCAAATCATGGAAGAATTACTAGAACTCAGAGAATTAGTGGTTTCTGGCAACCTAGAAGCGGCTCTATCTTTAATTGATGAATTAGAAGAAATGAGTAAAGAAGATAAAATCAATAAAATTTATAGTTATTGTGTAGTGCTTTTAGTCCATTTAATTAAACAACAGGCAGAAAAAAGGACAACTCATGCTTGGGATGTTTCCATTCGGAATGCTATTGATGCAATTGAGCGGATCAACAAACGCAGAAAGTCTGGAGGATATTACATGGAAAAAAAAGAAATAGAAGAAATTTTACCAGAAGCTTATAATAGAGCTTTAGATAATGCTTCTTTAGAAGCTTTTGGCGGAATTTATGATGAATTAACCTTAAAAAATATGGTAGATCAAGAATTAATTATTAAACAGGCATTAAATTTTATTTTTAATTAAATAAAGCGCGAAGTTGATTAATGAAAAAATTCTTTTCCTATTAACTATCTACAATTAATAAACCAAATTAAGGAAAACAATATGCAAGTACAAACTCGCAAACATATTTACACCCCTGAAGAATATTTAGAATTAGAAGAAAAAGCACTTTATAAAAGCGAATATCGCAATGGAGAAATTATACCTATGACTGGTGGCACGACAAATCATAATCAAATCGCGCTTAATTTTGCATCATCTTTATTATATGTTATTAGAGGAAAAAAATATCGTGTTTTTATTGGAGATGTGCGTTTATGGATTCCTGAATATAGAGAATATACTTATCCTGATGTGATTGTAACTGATGGAAAACCTATTTATGCAGGTAAAAATAATACTACTGTGACTAATCCTTTGTTAATTGTTGAGGTTTTATCCAAGTCTACAAAAAATTATGATCAAGGGGATAAATTTACTTTTTATCGTTCTATTCCCCAATTTAAAGAATATGTTTTAGTAGAACAAAATCAATATCAAGTGATGCACTATAGCAAAACTAATGAGGGAGAATGGATTTTTAGAGAATATAAATGTGAAAATGATATTGTTAAATTGCAATATCTTGATTTTGAAATTAGTTTAGTAGACATTTATCAAGATGTTAATTTTGAGGATAGGGAATAAATAATGCTATCTATTCAAAAAATCGTTTAATAGACATCTCCAAAAAAGATTGTAGAGACGTTCCATGGAACGTCTCTACAGGGTTTTCAGGTCAAGTATCTTTAATTTTTGGAGATATCTAATGGTGAGTCATGAAAATCGAAAGTAACTGTTCACACTCCCCCCCTATCTTTAAGGAGAGATCAAGGGTTTCGATAATTTTAGAGGGGGGGAGTGAATAACTACAATCGAAAGTATCTATCTAAAAAACTTTCCAGCTTTCAAAAATGTGGAAATTAAAAAAATTCCTAAAATGTGCGAACAAAGATTATAGATGAACAATGGATACAAATTGCGATCGCTGATAATGGCGACGGAATACCAGCAAATGTGAAAAATCGCATTTTTAATCCATTTTTTACCACTAAAGAAATAAGTAAAGATACGGAAATTGGTATTGTTCCCTTGTTATAACGACAATTTCTAGTGTCCACCTACTTAGCTATCGAATTATCACAGAAAAACATCATGGTAGATGAGAATATTTCTCTGATATTGGCAAAAGAACTGAATTTATTATCCAAGTTCCCATCAAACAAGCAGCTAGGAAAATCACTTACTCAAATTAATACTTCTCAATCAGCTAAACCGCTGACAATATTAATATCTAACGTATTTATCATTATATATAATTATTTAGTATCGCTAATACAAACAATATAAGCTACTAACCAAGGCTTTATTAAGTTTAGCTGAAGCATGGAAAATAAGACTTAATTTCCTGCCACCTTCTCCGTCAAAACACTAATATAAAATTATACATTTTGAAATATTGACCAAAAATAGGCAAAATCTTTCCCGAAAAGAAATCTATCTAAGGAAACATTTCGATAATTTATGGTATATAGGTTAAATGTTTGTAGTCCATAGTCAAAGAAGTTTTCATTAAAAGCATGATTACTTCAACGTTTTGACTAAAATTCTCACAACGCAAAAGCCATGAATTAATGCACCAAAAATCCATCTGGTTATTGGTTGGATGATTCTTAATATCTACTCTCTCAGGAATAGAGATAATTTTGCTAGTGACAAATTTTTATTTCCCAAGATATATGAAGCACCGATTCAGTTATGAAAAAATTAGAGGCTGCTAATTAATCATAAAAATCACTGATTCTCCCAGACTCATTTTTGACAAATTAGAAAATTTATAATTATGGAAAATTAACCCTCAGCAATGTCCTCAGCATTAACCAAGACTTAAAAAATTACTTTCAACATTTCTTCTACTCTTGCTAAAATCACAAATCTCGTTCCATGATGATTTCACAATTTATCAAAAAAGAGTATTTATAAAGAATCACAAATTTGCTATTCTTAACTGCAATATTAACCTGTGTCACAATTCCCCCCCCATTCTACTGATAGCAATAGCAGCACCACCGATGTCACTCCTGTAGTGGCACTCAAGGAACTTGTGTCCAGGCTGCATCGAGAACAAAATAAAATTCAAGACTTACTGAGTTCTTTAGGATTTGCCCTCAGAAGCTTTAATAATTTAAATCAGTTTTTGGAACTGATTCCCCTCATGGCTACCAGAGTCACAGATGCAGAAGGTAGCGCACTTTTTCTTTATAAACCCAATGGACAAATTAGATTAGAACAACTACATTGGCAGGATACTCAGCAAAGAAAAATTATTAGAAAAGCCCTAGAAACTGCTAGTAGTCAAATTACTCTTTTATCTAACTCAGGTCCTGCTGCTATTTCCACAGGAATTCTAGATGACCAAATGCACGCTGTTTTAGGTCCAGATGTGCAAATCTTTGGCACAGCTATTTTAGTCAAGCATACAGAAAGAGGTTGGCTGTACGTTTTGAGTCGAGATCCTGAATATAGTTGGACAGAAACCAGACAAAAATTAGTGCGGTTAGTAGCAGACCAGACAGCAGTGGCAATTGACAATGATGAACTGTCTGTAGAATTAAGAAAAAAAGAACGTTTAGACCAAGAGTTAGAAATTGGTGCAGAAATTCAACGCCGACTTTTACCGCGTCAATGTCCCAATATTCCTGGGTTATCAATAGCCGCCCGTTGTAAACCGGCTAATCAAGTTGGTGGTGATTACTATGATTTTATTCCCACTAATCAAAACCAGTTAAAATCTAAACCACAAGCATCTCCAGAAAATGCTAGTTGGGGTTTGGTCATTGGGGATGTCATGGGTAAAGGTGTTCCCGCGGGTTTAATTATGACGATGTTGCGGGGAATGTTGCGGGGTGAAGTATTACATGGTAATTCCCCAGCCGGGATTTTACAAAATTTGAATCGGGTAATGTATGCGGATTTGGAAAATTCTCACCGCTTTGTCACCATGTTTTATTCCGAATATGACCCACAAACGCGGATTTTATCTTATAGTAATGCTGCCCATAATCCCCCCTTGTGGTGGCACGCAGCTACAAAAACTGTGAGTCAATTGGATACATTGGGGATGTTAATTGGTTTAGATGCCAATAGTGAATATGAAAATGCACAAGCACAGTTAGAAGTTGGAGATACAGTAATTTATTATACTGATGGTTTGACGGATGCAGCTGCGGCTGGAGGCGATCGCTTTGATGAAGATAATTTTGTTACATCCTTCAGAACAGCCTGTAAGTATTGCAACAGTCCCCAGGAAATTGTCGAATATCTCTTTGACCAAGTTGAACAATTCATTGGTTCTGATAAACGAAATACCGATGATATGACATTAGTTGTTATGCAAATTGTCTGATAGATTAGCGCCAAATTTTGAGAATATTAATGTATTTGTAGTATTTGTATAAAAATTATTCAATTTATTAATCTGCGCCAACTTTCATATAAACATAAAAAAGCAGAAATCAGAGAAATACATTTAATAAAATATTTCCTGCTGTCATATATAACAAAATTATCCAAAAATACCCAATAATACCCCCTGTATTCCCGATTTAATTAATCGAGAAAACATTAGCCATCAACCGATTCACAAAATTTGAGGCTATGATCAGAATAGAAGCATTAGAATTTTAGTCGCTGTTGATTATTCCCAGCCTCAACACTGGATTAATTGACACATCACGAGGTCTTATGAAAACTCAAAAATGTCCCACTTGTCAAGGTGAATTAGAAACTAAGCAAATTGAAAAAATGCTAAAAGGAGGCAATAACACCGCCGTTATCCATGTAGAAGCAGAAGTTTGTTCAAAATGTGGAGAAAAGCTCTATAAACCAGACGTTGTTAATCAATTTACTCAAATTCGTGCCAAACTCAGAAACCAAGAAACCAAAGATTTTCAAGTTATTGGTCAATCTTTCCGCGTTTCTGTTTAATTGATTAAGTAAAGAAAGCTGAAGAATTTTATTCTAAGTTGGATAATTTTACATCTTGTAATTGACAGAGGCAATTATACTTAAGTCTTAAAAATGGGTGGCCCGGGATTCGAACCCGGAACAAATCGGTTAAAAGCCGAGTACTCTACCGTTGAGTTAGCCACCCTTTTGCTGTTTTTCCAACTTTATCAATATACCATCAACAGCTATGGTTTTGTCAAGGGGTTTCTAGAAAAAATTTGCCGTTAACCGAAAAGAAGCAGTACAACTAGCTCCAGGCGCTAACATAGTCAGGTTTTCACCAGTGTTGAAAGCATTGCGGGTGGCACTCCAAGGCTCTAGACAGTAGAAATCTTTGCCCTTGACAGTCCAAAACACTAGCCAGGTAGTGAAATCATCGTAATCTAGGGTTAGCTTCAACCTGCGGCTATTATCTGTGACTGTGGCTGATTTACTGGTGAGTCCCCCAAAAGCAAAATCAATTTCATCTTGGTTAAAGTCAAATTTGCCGTTAAAGGCGTGGAATTCCTTAGTTTTGTTATCTTGATATTCTCCAGAAGGAAGTTCCACTTCTAGCTGATTTTTATCCCCACAGAGAAAATAAGGGTGGAAACCAGCGGAAAATGGCATGGGTGTAGATGACAGATTTTTATATTCCTGACGCACTACTAGGGTATTACCTTGGAGTTCGTAGGTAAAAGCCAATTGAAAATCAAAAGGATAAACTGCCTTTGTTTCCTCGTTGCTGCTGAGAACTACAGTGAGACTAGCCTTACCTTCAGTATTTTGCGCTGTTGCTGTCCAAGGCAATTCCCGCGCAAAGCCATGTTGTTTAATGGTATACTCTTTTCCATCAACGCTGTAAGTATTATCAGGTAAATTACCGCAAAGAGGAAACAAAATGGGATTACCACCTCTAACGCTCAAATCAGGATTGGTAAAGCGTTCAGCGTCTAGGTAAAATATTTCTTGACCTTGCACCAGCCAACGAGTGATGATACCGCCTCTTTCTGGGACAACTTCTATTTGTGTACCAGCGGTTTTATCAGACAGGATGTAGGTTTTGTATTGTTGTTCTTGAATGTCAATGGTAAACATAATAGCCAGTAGCTTGGTGTGGTAATTTGTGCTTATGTCCAGGCAAGAGGAAACAGGCAATACATATTGCGATTTTCCTACCTTTCTCCCCAATTGTAGGTTGTCGTGCCAACAAATTCCACCATGATCATTTGATCTCAAACCTTCAAAAAATTTCAACTCAAATCCTTACCATACCTAGTTTACAGTCTTTGACTGTTCATAGCAGCATTGTCACATTTCTACCTATTGTGGATTAATTGGTACAAAATCATACTTGGCTTTAGTGGATCTTACTTGCACCAATATGGGATGACTAGAGCGATCTCCAGTAGGTAAGAATTTCACCACCTCTCCTGCTCCCATTGTTGAAAAGTCGGGATTGCGGAGTGTTGCTTGTAGTTCGCTCCGTGTGCGGGCTTTTTCTAATCCCTGAATAATTGCCCGAGTCGCATCGTAAGCAGTCGCCGTCCGCCAGTTAACTTGACCACCCCAAAGCCTGGTTGCTTGTTGCGTAAAAACACTAGCCTTTTGCATTTGAGGATGCCAGACAACAGGCATTGTTAACCCATTAACATCACTTCTACCTGATTGCAATGTTTGTATCGTATACATACTGGGACTACTGAAAAGTGCTAGTCGGCTTTTATTACTGCGAGCAATGTCAATTGACTTTTGCAATTGATCGATGTGAGGAGTAAGTAAAATAGCATCGGCTCCACTGCTAATAGCTTGAGAAATAGAAGTAGATGGATTGAAACTATCTGATGCCATATCGCAGTTAATGTTAATTAACTGACCACCATCTGCAATTAGGGATGCGGTGAATTCGTCTCTAAATGTAATATTATCAGGAGCTTGAGAATTATAGCAAGTCGCTACACTAGGTTTTTTTGCTACCTTGAGGACATATGTTGCTAATGGTTCCGCCAAGAACCGAGTGCTAGGAAGCGCACGAAAAATATAGCTGCCAAAACCTACTAGTTCTTTTGCAGAACTGGTTGGAGTAATCATCACTAGTTGTCCAGACTGATAGATGGGAGCGGCTGCCAGTGATGCTTCGCTGGCATTATGTCCCACGACTGCCAGCACTTGAGGATCTGCTATTAAAGCTTTCGCTACTTGCTTGGCAATGTCTCGATTGTTTTCGTCGTTGATAATTTCAACCTGTAAGCCCTTACCATTGATACCTCCAGATCGATTAATTTCATCTTGTGCCTGAGCCACACCCCGGAGTAGTTCTCGAGCAACGTTGAGATTACTCCCAATAGGGACACTAACAGCAATTTTAGGAGCATTATCGCCGATAGAACGAGCATTATTTAGATAAATTAAGGTTTCTGGGTCATTCTGTTGCTGAATTAAGGCTGCTTGGAATTTAGCGATCGCCGTGCGGTAGTCCTGATTCGCAAACGCGCTAATACCTGCTTTTTTCTCAGGAGTGGCACCATCAAGAATTAGCAGCTTTTCACCCCAACTCATCCGTTCTTGGATCGAAAGATGATATGCAACTAATTTTGACATACCCAAAAGCAAAGCGATGCCTAGCACAATAAACACGATTGGTGGCAGACCCTGTTTAGTTTTTAATCTCATTTTTCCTCTACTGTCTAAGCGATTTAGTGGTTGGGTACTATGTTAATTCTGTGTATTTTGTAGGCAGGGATTGTCTAAAAAATTATTAGTTTTGTCCCATTTTACACCAAAAGCATCTGTTTTAGGCACTTTTTTATAAAAATATGCGACACATTTTGTATATTAAGTCTTATGGGATAAGGGATTCAGAATTAACACACTAGGCTCTGCCTGATATAATTGTATCCTATACAACTATAACCCTTAATAAATTTGATGAGTATAAGCTTTATTACATCTAACTTGCATATTTTTGAATTGGGAAAAAAGCATAGCGTTGGCGATCGCTATATTGAAGCATAAAAATCAAAAATTATATCGCTCAAGCTCCTTGTCTCTGCGCCTCTGCGCCTCTGCGTGAGCAAAAATCATCCCTTCAATCACCAACGCTATCTATTTTTGATATTCCCTGATTACCGCTCATAGAAATCTGGACAAAGCTACCTAAGGATAGACAATACTAGACAACTACGTTTGCAATCTTAGACCAAAGACCTAAGACTACAGGGATAAACGGCAATCCCTCTATCCCATTCATAAAGTTTGGGATTACTTTTCTAGCTATATTCATGCTTCCATTGGTATCAGCATTGATTATTTTACCACTGGAAGTTTTATATAAACCTCTTTTAATCCGTTTACCGCTAAAAGTAGGTTTACTATCTGATTTATCCTGGTAAACAGGCAGATTATCACCATCTAAAGCACTAGCAATGGATGTGTAACTTTCTTCAGTAATTACAACTTCGATACCTGCTAACTTAGCCTTGTAAGACAACAAACTGATTAATTTAGCATGAGGGATTTTGGTAAATTGCTGGTTGTTCTTTTTCCCAATATTAATGTCTTGCTTCCATCCTAAATTATTGCCAATGATTAATTGACTAATATCATTTAACTGACACCAATCAATTACTCTGCGGGAAACAGTATGGAGATAATTATCAACCCGTCTGTCACGCTTACTATTTAATTCTTTAACTTGTCTCCAGGCTTCTACTGATTGCGCTTTAGCTACTCTTTTATTGAAGAATTGGTTAATACTTTTCAATGGTCTACCATTAATCAATAACGGTTTAATACCGGAATGATTGGAAGTTATAGCCATCAAATTATTTAGACCAAGGTCTATACCAGCACTGTATTTACCCGTTGATTTAACAGGCTCATCTACTGTGTAAACTACTTCAATAACATAATAGTTTAGCTTAGGTACAATCCTTACTTGATCTACATTACCAGCAATAGTAGGTATTTGGATATTAGACTGAGATAGTCTCACAATACCTTTAGTTAACGCTGGTTTTGATATTGCATCTATTGGATAGATTACAATATTTCTACCACGCTCTTTATGCTTATACCTGGGCATTTTCGGTTGGCCAAGATATTTACCCTGATGTTTTGCCCAATCCTTTAATGCGGCTAACCAACCTTTCCAAGCTTCTGAAACTCTCCGGACTATTTGTTTACTAACCTTAGTTGGAAGATATCGGTAAGCTTCTATATTCTTGGTTTGATGGTAAATATCAATTGAGTTGTAATACGTATTAGTTTCAAAGAAGTATTGACGTTGAATATAAGTAGCAGCATTGTAAAGATGCTTAGATTGCAAAGCCAAATAATCACATTCTTTCCAAAATTTATGCTGTTTACTGATTACGTGTTTTTCTACTAATTGCATTTGACTCGACCTTTCAAATGTTGTTATACTCGTATTATATATGAGTTATTTAAAAATAACAACATGGCTAGAAAAAAAATTTACGCAGAAGAAAAAAGACGATTCACAATGACTTTGACTCAAACAGCTATTCAATGGCTTGAGCAAAAACAAATAGATATAAAAGCATCAAGCATCAGTGATGTCATAGAACGTATGGCAAGAGAAAACCTACCCAAAAAAGAGTAGGAAAGGGTAGGTTTGCCCAGAATTTAGCTGACAGTTTGACACCCATTACCTATCACCCATTACCCATGACCCAAATTAAACGTCTTCGGCAAAAATGAAGCGATATAACTCGCTAGGATCTGGTTCAGGGCTAGTTTCCGCAAATCTAACTGCTTCGTCTATCACAGCCTGAATTTTCTTTTCCACATCCTTCAATTCTGCTTCTGTGGCGAGATTTTGTTCCACCAAATAAGCAGCTAACTTCTTAATGGGGTCACGCGCAAACCAAAATTCTTTTTCTTCCTTGCTGCGAAGTTCGTCTGGGTCAGCGAGAGAGTGACCCCGGAAGCGATAGGTCATGGCTTCGATTAAGGTTGGACCTTCACCAGCACGGGCGCGGGCTACGGCTTCTTGTGCTACCTGACGGACAGCTAAAACATCCATTCCGTCAACTTCCACACCCACCATGTTAAACACACTGGCTTTTTTATAAATTTCTGGTTGGGAAGTGGCGCGTTCGTGAGCCATACCAATTGCCCACTTATTATTTTCTACCACAAAAAGAATCGGCAATTTCCATAAAGCTGCCATATTCAATGTTTCAAAAAATTGACCGTTGTTAGCAGCGCCGTCACCAAAGAAGCAAGCGGTTACTTGGTCGGCGGTTTTGTCTCCCAGAACTTCCCGACGGTATTTAGATTGGAAAGCTGCACCAGCAGCCACAGGAATACCTTCGGCTACGAAAGCATAACCACCTAATAGGCGATGTTCAGCAGAAAACATATGCATTGAACCACCGCGCCCTTTACTGCAACCTGTGGCTTTACCAAATAATTCTGCCATGACTTCGCGGGCGGGGACTCCGGCGCTTAAAGCATGAACGTGGTCACGGTAGGTACTGGAAACGAAGTCTTCACCGGGACGCATTGCACCTTTAATAATGCCGCTACAAACTGCTTCTTGTCCGTTGTACAGGTGGACAAATCCAAACATTTTTCCTCTATAATACATTTCGGCGCATTTATCTTCAAATAAACGCCCTAATGTCATGTCTTCATATAAGCCTAGTCCTTCTTCTTTGGTGATTTGGACTGTGGCAGTATTAAATGTGGGTAATGTGCGCTCTTGAGCCATGCTGGTGAAGTATTCCTATTGTAAAAGTTAAAGTTAAGTTTGTCTTTGTTTACGTTAGCTATAAATTAGCCGGCGTTGACAAAATTAATTTATCAAAACCTATTTTATATGGTAACAATCAGGATAACTGGCTTTCTGCATAGCGATTAACAATTAATGTAATTTCATCAAGTAAATGAAGCCGCATGAAATAAGATTTTAAGAATAATTAAACGCAGATAAACGCAGATAAACGCAGACATGATAATTCTGTGCAGTAACTGACCACTGACCACTAACCACTGACAACTGACAACTGACAACTACTTACCTGTGAGTTTCACTAGTCCAATCCCACCAAAGTATAGTCCTAAGACTGCTCCTGCTAAAAGACTTTGAGTGAGAGGGTCGGTGGAAGGTGTGAGTATTGCTCCTAAAACTACTGCTGCCATGATGACATAACGCCAGCCTTTTAACATAATTTTTGAGGAGACAATTCCCAAGGTAGCCAGCAAGATTTGAATGACGGGAACTTGAAATGCTAGTCCTGTGGTAAATAACAATAACAGCACAAAGTCAAAATATTTGTCAATTGACCACAGTTGCTCTACAACATCAGCACCATAGTTAATGAAGAATTGCAATGCGGCTGGGATGAGTGCAATGTAGGCGAAGATTAAGCCGCATACAAATAATATGCTTGAACCTAGCACTACGGGAATGACTAACCGCCGTTCGCGCACGGTGAGACCAGGAAGTACAAATTGAATGATTTGATAAAGAATGAAGGGTGTGGTCAGGATTAAACCACCATAGGCGGCAACTTTCATGGAGACAAAGAAAAATTCTCCGGGGGCTAATTGCAGAAATTTTACGCCGTGAGCGGGGATTTCTAGTAGCTGGACTAGGGGTTTAACTACGATAAAACAACCGATAATACCCACTGCCACTACTATGAGGGAATAGAAAATTCTTTGTCGCAACTCTTCCAGATGGTCGAAAATGGACATTTCCACTTCACCTGGTAATTCATCTAGGGGGCTGATAGATGGTTCTGGGTCTGAGTTAGGGGATTTGATTGTATCTACGTCTTGTGAAGAGGTCATGAGTAAGAGGAGTGGGAATCGGTTGTTAGGCAATCTTTGTTAACTATTCTATAAGGAATAGGTCTGAAAACTCTTGAAGTTGTCAATAGACATCTCCAAAAAAGATGGTAGAGACGTTACATGGAACGTCTCTACAAGGGTTTCAGGTCACGCATATTTAATTTCTGGAGATATCTAATGAGTCAGGAAAATTAACTTTAAGCAAAAGCTCAATTTATTCCCTTGCGGAGTATAACTTCTTCTAAATCCTCCTGATAGCGCAGCGTGGCGTTAGCCATACTCCTGAATGGGCGCAGTCCCTGCGCCCCTACCTCCTGATAGCGCAGCGTGGCGTTAGCCATACTCCTAGTAGTTCGTCAAATTTATTTTGACGGGTAATGATCGGAAAAAACTTCTGTTCTTCCCTCCTCTGCTCCTGCTGATTGCCTTCACCCGTCATTTTCGGGTTGACAGACAACTTATTCAGCAAACCTATTTATTTTTGGTAATATTTATATCTTTGATTTTATTTTTATATTTGTAATTATTTTTTGCTTAAAAGTATTAATTAGTACAATAATTTTTCTGGCACTATTAATTCATTAATACTTAATAAATAAGTATTAATTTAGAACTCAGTATGAGTTGGTGAATATTAATTAGCTATATCCCCTGTGATGAGTCATTTTTTCATGATTACGAAAAAATAATCTCTGGTGGTGATTAGATATAACTGTGTTTTAGATTACGTCGTTTATTTAATGACGCATAATATCTATTTTTGTTTCTGGTCAAAAAAAGATTTTTTTCTCCGGGTTTTTCTCAGAGAATTTGTACAGATAGAAAGAACGTTATCTTGTGGTTAAATTAACTCTGCCAGGGGGGTAAGAGTTAATTTAGCAGTCATAAATCTAACTTTGGATTTATGAATCAATGAAAACAATAACTTGTTTGTTCATTCTGAGATAAATCAAGGATGTAGTTGGGTAATATCCAATACTAGTCTAGATTAGTCTTTGCAATGAATAGACAAGATAAACTAATGTGCTTTAAGTTTGCATTGTTTGTGGTGTCTTGTTTGATGCTATGGGCAGATTTTTTATGGCAATTTTGAGAACCATTAGCTGATTCACAAGTTTTCATTGACCAGGATGATGTTGTTGATTACGCAATAGCATTCTGAGTTGAGTTTTGATATGAAAAAAACAATTGGTTTAGGACTAATGGTGTTGTCTGTCTATCTGTACAATTCCAGTGCTTGTTTTGCAGGGAATAAGCTGTCCATTGACAATGCAGGGGTAAGAATCGGAAATTATTCTCAATCACAGTTAGTGGTGGGTATGTCTGCTAGAGATGAACAATCAGGTGATTGTATTCGTAAGGGTAAATGCAAGGATTAATATGCTTCGATGACAAAGTAATAATTGCAGTTGAAGCTACGTAATTAGTGTTTGACTAGATTTGTCAGAACATCAAGTTTTTTATCAACTTTCAATATTTTGCCTATTTTGGGTTGCTTCTGTAGAGGGAGTGATTCAATTGTTGTGGCGGTTATCAGTTGGATGCAATACAATTTAGTCATTCAGGGCGGGGTTTCCCTACCCTACAGTTTTTTGCTTATGTCCTTTACAGCACTTTCTTCTCTTATGAGGTAGACATAGCGGGCATCTTGCCCGCACCAAAAGAGTTTCATCATTAATATCTGTACCTAATAACATCGGGAACTGCTGTATGTCATCAGTGTAAATTTTAATGTAAGTAAATTGCTTTGGTGACTGGGTGGGGTGAGGCTGTGAAGAAAAAGATAAAATTAGTTATATTTACATACCAAGTTGTTGCGGATATGTCTAGTTTTCCGTTGTAAAAAAGATTGTGACAGATGATGTTGTGACAATTACAGCGTGAATTGGATTTTTTATGCTTTTTAATGTAGAAAGATTTTATCAGGCTTGTAATCCTTCTCGTCCTTTGATGATTGAGAATGTAGACGACCGGATGTATTATATTGATTTTACTTCAGTCCGGGGTGGGAAGATCATTGAAGCTCTGCTGCGGACTATTACTAAGATATCTCCAAATACGCCAACCTGTCAGTTATTTACAGGACATTTGGGCTGTGGAAAATCTACGGAATTATTAAAACTCAAGGCTGAGTTGGAAGCGCAGGATTTTCATGTTGTCTATTTTGAGTCTACTCATGTTCTAGAAATGGTAGATATAGATATTACAGATATTCTGTTAGCGATCGCTGGTTTGGTGAGTAAAAACTTGGAAGCGATGAAACTGCGTGTCCAGCCTAGTTACTTTACTAAGTTGTTTGGGGAGTTGGTAGATTTTCTGCAAACTCCTTTAGACTTGGGAGTAGAAGCCGAGTTATCTGTGGGAATTGCTAAAATTACGGCAAAAACCAAAGAAAGCCCTCAGTTACGCAGACGGTTAAGAGACTATCTAGAACCACGCACAGAAAATATCTTACAATCAATTAATAAAGAACTGTTAGACCGGGCTAATTTGGAGCTAAAAGCCAGAGGGAAGAAGGGATTGGTGGTGATTGTGGATAACTTGGATAGGGTGGCGGTTCGTCCTTTACCTTCTGGGCGATCGCTTCCCGAATACTTATTCATTGATCGAGGAGAACAATTAAGAAAATTACATTGTCATGTGGTTTATACAATTCCCTTAGCCCTGACATTTTCCAATGAAAGCGCCCAATTACAACACCGTTTAGGAGGTGGAGTCGCACCGAAAGTATTACCGATGATTCCCGTGCGTCAACGTTGTGGAGAAATTCATACCGAAGGACTGGGATTGATGCGCCAAATGGTCTTAGCCAGAGCCTTTCCTGATATGTTACCAGGCGATCGCTTAAATTTAGTTACTCAATTATTTGATAACTTAGAAACTCTGGATCGTTTATGTCTGATTAGTGGTGGTCATGTCCGCGACTTATTAGGATTACTATTTGATTGTTTGCGAGAACAAGATCCACCTTTTGATCGCCAATGTGTAGAATTAGTAATTCAAAGACAACGAGATTACCGGGCTAATGCCATTGATATGGAAGAAAGTGAATTAATCTTGCAGGTACTTCAAGATCAACGAGTTAGAGGCAATGTAGAGTACGATATTTTATTACGCAGTTTATTCATATTTGAATATCGTGATCACCAAGGAGTGTGGTTTGCAGTTAACCCAGTTTTAGCAGAAATGGAAAAATTTAAATTATGCTTAAAAGACAGCAAGCAGAGAATATAATCGCTGCTAACCAACAGTCTTTACGTAGTTTAGAAAGAGCAATTACCTTTTCTAAAAATCAGTTTTCAGTTATTTTACTGTGCTGTAACTACGAATTCCTGCGAGATATTATCCAGCAGCAACTAGCAATTAATGGTTGGGGAAATGAGCGCATTCAAAGTATTACTTTAGATAAAAAAACTACAAGTTTATATACAACAATTCAATCACAACTTACCATTGATCAACCTGCTGGATTAATGATTATGGGGTTTGAATCAATCTATGAAATAGATGATCTCTTGCGTTCCATTAATCAAGTCCGAGACGAATTTCGTAAACGTTATCAAACCCCAATAATTTTTTGGGTAAATGATCAAGTTTTACAAAAAATCATGCGGTTAGCTCCCGATTTTGCGAGTTGGGCAGCTACACCAATTAGATTTGAAATGACTTCTATTGGATTACTAGAATTTCTCCACCAAGAAACTGACGATTTATTTACAAGAGTCTTACAAAGTAATTATGCTCAAGTTCATACTGTCACCTTAGAACAAGTATGGATTAGTAGCGACCAACTCCATTATGCAATTAGAGAATTGTATGATAGGGGGATTGGAATCGAAGCAGAATTAAATGCTAAGTTAGAATTTATTTTTGGCATAGATGATTATGTCAATAATCGGATTGATTCTGCCTTAAATAACTTTCAGAAAAGTTTGCCTTTTTGGCATCATCAAGAAGATTTAGAACTGACAGAATATGCAACTGATATAACAGCAGGATTATCTAATTCATCTTGTGCTGATTTTTTAAAACAGTCAATTTTATTATTTTATATTGGATTATGTTACTGTCGTCTTGCCGAACAAAACCCCAAATCAAGAGAAACATATTGGCAATCAGCCAAAACATATTTTCAGCAATGTTTACAAACATTTGAAATTGCTGGACGGATAGATTTAGTTTCAGAATTTATTGACCAATTATTAGAAGTCTTATATAGCTTAAAATCATGGAAAGAATTACAAGTTGTCGCTAAAAAATCCCTAGAATTACATAAAATATATGGTAGAAGAATTCAATTAGCTTGTGATTATGGTTTTTTAGCACAGGTAGCCGTACATAATTCAAACTGGATACAAGCTAGTATTTTAGGGCATATATCACTACTACAATTAGAAACAGCAAAAAATCACCCAGAATCAAATAATTATTTATTTCCTCTGATATTAGAACAAATTTATTTATTAACTTTAGCCAAAGCCCTCAATCATCTAAAACAAATAACGGTAGCAGAAGAATATATAAATACAGCATCTCAACAACTATCATCAGCCTTAGAGAACAGTGAACATCAATATGATCCCCATCGTTACATTCGCTTATTACATAATTTAAGATTATTATACTTTCAAATAGGACACTATCTTCAAGCCTATATTATTAAACAAAAGCTCCATTCTGTAGAACAACAATATGGTTTTGTCTCCTTTATTGGGGCTGGGCGGTTACAACCTCAAAGACAAGTCACCAACCCCACTTTAATATCTACATTTGGTAGTAATAGTATAGCCTTAGAAATTGCCGCTTCTGGTAGAGAATCTGATGTTAATCGCTTAATTGGTAGAATTAGTCGTGCAGACCAAAAATTAATAGTTATTCATGGACAGTCAGGTGTTGGTAAAAGTTCTACTGTCACTGCTGGCTTAGTTCCCGCACTACAAAACCGCGCTATTGGTGATCAAATTGCTGTACCAGTTGTCCTCCAAGTTTATACAGATTGGTTAGGAGAATTAGGAAAATCTTTTACCAAAGCTATGTTAGAAATGGGGAAACTATCAGCCATTGAAACAGAATCTCGATCTAAGTTTTGTCCTCTGATAACTGCTAATGACATTTTACAACAATTACGAGAAAATGCAGATAATCATTTAATTACAGTTTTAATTTTTGACCAATTTGAAGAATTTTTCTTTGGTTATACAGATTTTCACGAAAAACAAGCATTTGATCAATTTATTAGTAATTGTTTAAGTATATCTTTTGTGAAAGTTATTTTAACTTTGCGCGAAGATTATTTACATCGCCTTCTAGATTTTAGATATCTCTCATCAATTGAGGCAATTAATAATAATATTCTTGATAAAAATATTCGTTATCAACTGAATAACTTTTCTCCTGAAAATGCCAGAAAAATCATTCAAAAATTAACTGAACGTTCACATTATTACTCCCAAGTCAAATTAGAACCAGATTTAATTGATGCTTTAGTTGCGGATTTGTCTTCAGAACTGGGTGAAGTTCGTCCGATAGAATTGCAATTGGTAGGCGCACAATTACAAGATAAATATATTACTACTCTTGCACAGTATGAACCCTATCGTCCCAATAAGTTAATTCAAACATATATTCAAGAATTAATTAAAGAATGTGGGAGAGAAAACGAACGGGCTGCTCTCTTAGTTTTATACTTATTAACAGACAATAATAACAAAAGACCTTTTAAAACCCGTGCAGAATTAACATTAGAACTCTCAGAGTTAGAAGATTCTAGTAAATTAGAGTTAATTTTAGATATTTTAATTCGCTCTGGGTTAGTTGTGATATTTCCCAATGTTCCTGAACGCTATCAATTAATTCATGATTATTTAGTCAGCTTAATTCGTCATTTACAACGACAAGAATCTGGATTACAGGTACAAATTAATACATTACGGGATAAAGTTAGAAATAGTTATCAAGAAATTGAACGTCTTAAAAGTGAATTAAGAAAAAATCAAAACGGTTTTAATTTAGAACATATCCACAATCCCCAAGGAGATAATTTACTGTCAGAATTACGAGAATTACGCAAGCGAGAAGAAGAAAGTCAAGCAGAAATCCAACATTTGCGAACAGAATTAAAAGAAAAAGAGTTGATTGCAAAATTAGCCGATAGCCAGGAAAAACAACGTTTAACTGCAATTAGATTAAATATTGCTCTAAAAATAGCCTTAACAGCTTCTATTATTGCTATCTTTGGCTTAACTACTTCTGTGATTACGTCTACAGATAGTGAAATGAAAACTCTAAGTGCGTCCAGTGAGGCTTTATTTGCTTCTCAAAAAGGTATTGATGCCCTTAAAGAAAGTTTAAAAGCAGGGAGAAAATTAAAAAAAACTCTATGGAGAAATACTTTTACTCAAGAAAGGGTATTAACTGCACTATATCAAGCGGTTTACGGAGTCAAAGAACGTAACCGCCTAGAAGGTCATTTATCGGGGGTGAGAATGGTGACATTTAGTGCTGATAAATCTTTAATAGCTTCAGCTAGTGCAGATACAACAATTAATCTTTGGAGTCCTAATGGAATTTTAGTGAGGACTTTATCAGGACATGATGATGTGATAAATAGTCTATCTTGGTCCCCTGATAGTCAAATGTTAGCTTCTGCTAGTCAAGACAAAACAATTAAACTGTGGAATCGAAAAGGTAAACTCGTAAAAACCTTACTCGGTCATACATCTGTAGTAAATAGTGTGAGTTTTCATCCTCATGAAAAAATTATCGCATCTGCTAGTACAGATCAGACTATCAAACTTTGGAGTCAAGAAGGTAAGCTACTAAAAACTTTAGTAGGTCATAAAGATGCTGTTTTAGCTGTAGCTTGGTCACATGATGGTAAAATCCTTGCTTCTAGTAGTGCTGACAAAACAATAAAATTGTGGAGTCGAGAAGGTCAGTTACTCAAAACTTTGTCGGAGTATAAAGATGCTGTTGTCGCTATAGATTGGTCTCCTAATAGTGAAATTCTTGCTTCTGCTAGTATGGATAAAAAAATCAGATTATGGAGTCGAAAAGGTCAATTACTCAAAACTCTTTCTGGACACAGCAGCGGTGTTATTAGTGTTGATTTTAGTAATGATGGACATACTCTGGCATCTGCGAGTATGGATGAAACAATTAAAATTTGGAGTCTTGATGGTAATTTAGTAGAAACTCTGAGAGGACATAATAGTTGGGTGAATAGTGTCAGTTTTAGCCCTGATGGACTAACTCTAGCATCTGCTGGTAGGGATAAAAATATTATTTTATGGCGTTGGGATAGTCTGACTTTGCATCATCCCCAAACTAATGATGATTGGGTGACAAGTATTAGTTTTAGTCCTGATAGTAATGCTATTGTTGGTGGTTGTCTGGATAAAACAATAAAAATCTGGAATCGAGATGGTAAATTACTAAAAATATTCACGGGTCACAATGATCAAGTTTGGGGTGTAGCGTGGTCGCCTGATGGTAAAATTATCGCCTCTGCTAGTAAGGATAAAACAATTAAATTATGGAGTCGAGATGGGACTTTACTCAAAACTTTAAATGGTCATACTGATATAGTTTTAGCTGTGGCGTGGTCGCCTGATGGTAAAATTATCGCCTCTGCTAGTAAGGATAAAACAATTCAATTATGGAGGCGAGATGGGACTTTACTCAAAACTTTAAATGGCCATACTGATGCTGTTAATTGGGTGAGTTTTAGTCCTAATGGTAAATTTTTAGCCTCTGCTAGTGATGATAAATCAGTAAAAATATGGACAAGGAATGGGGAAGTTATCAAAAATTTAACTGGTCATACTCGCAGGGTAAATGGTGTAGCATGGTCGCCTGATGGTAAATTATTAGCTTCAGTTAGCCTTGATAGTACGGTGAAAATTTGGGGTGAGAACGGTATTTTACAAAAAACTCTGATGGGGTATGGTGATGCTTTTATTGGTGTTAAGTTTAGTCCAGATGGTCAAACTCTAGCAGTAAGCAGTGATAATAAACTCAGGTTGTGGAATCGAGAAGGTGTTTTATTGATAATGTTAAAAGGTGATTCTGAAGAGTTGAGTAGTGTTAGTTTTAGTCCAGATGGTCAAATATTGGCTGCTGGTAGTGATAAAGATAATGTAATTTTACGCAAGTTGTCAGATATTACATTAGAAAGTTTATTGAAAAGTAATTGCCATATTTTAAAAGATTATTTACTGTATAATCCAAATATGACTAGGAAAGATGGCGATAGAGAGCAAAGTTACCGCACTTTGTGTCAAGATGATTAGGGGCATAATTCGTAATTACTCTTTTTAACTATTTTTTAAGCAATAAAAACCTGTTATAACTATGCAAATTAATTTTTTACCAGATGATATTACTGTCAATGCTGAAGTAGGAGAACCGTTGTTAGATGTGGCGGAACGGGCTGGGGTATCAATTCCTACGGGTTGTCTGATGGGGACTTGTCACGCTTGTACTGTAGAGTTAGATGATGGGGAAGTTATTCGGGCTTGTATTACCGCAGTTCCACCGGGAAAAGAGAAGTTGACGGTGCATCTTTTTAGTGATCCAACTTGGTAATTATGTTTTGTTTCGCGCAAAGATGCTAAGAAGCAAAGGCGCAAGGAAGAAACAAGCCTGTATATAAGCAGAATAGGTATATAGTATGTCTAGCAATGGTTTCTTGTCAAGGATTATGCTATTTATACTAAACACGGGTGAGATTTAAACTTTTGCCAAATGACAAAGAACCCAGATGTGTAGGGGTAAAGCAAGAGCTTCATTGGTGTCAACTTAGGCTACAGATGGCTTATTTGTTGGCTTCCACACCCACCCAGAAATGAATTTCCGGGCTAATAGCGAAAGTAAACTAAAGTTTACTCAAAAATTTCTGGGTTATTTAGTCATCAAAAGACAACTTCTGCTATTAAGTAGGTGAACACAATAAAACCAAACTGTGTAAAGAAATGTAAAATCGCCCAAACCCTCTTCACTCTTGCCTCTTGCCTCTTGCCTTTTGCCTTGCCATAACGACAATTTTCAACGCTCACCTACTTAGACTGGGAATTCATTCCCAGGCGGGCTATGGGTTTTACGTTAATGCTATTAGGGACTTCCAAGAAATAAATTATCCTGATTAACGAACCACAGAGGCGCAGAGGACACAGAGGAATAAGGGTTTGAGAGATTTTTGCGTTAGGTGGTTGAGTATTTTTTTATTTGGAAGTCCCTTAGACTGGGAATTCATTCCCAGGCGGGCTATGGGTTTTACGTTAAGTTGACACCAATGAAGCTCTTGCTTTACCCCTACGTTTAGAATCAAACAATCAAGCCGTTTTGAGTATAATACACAAATTAAAGACTGAAATCCTACTTAATGAACAACACACCAATTATTCTTTATAGACAAGGAAATGCCAATTCCCCCAGAATGGATAATGTTCGCCCTGATAAAGATATTGCTTGCTATGATCAGGATGGGGAAGTATGGGTTATGACTACTTTAGCAGATGGGGAATCAACAGGGGGAATATCAACATTTGCTAATCCAGGTTATGGTAAAAATTGGTGGCAATTACAAGCAGGAACAAAAATACCAGAACAGCTAGAATTAGTTAATGACTATGATAATCACTGGCTGTGGAAACCCATTCAAGATATGCCATTGGAGGATTATAAAAAAGAATTACAACAGATAGGTACGTATTTCTCTAAAGTTAATTAATAATAGTTACAGTCATCATTGGAAGGAATTAGCTATGGATTTATCATTTAAAGATATCAAGTTCATGATCGAAGCTGTTGATAATTTGATGGTAAAATACCAAGAAAGAATCAATCAAATTGAAGACTCGGATGAATATGAAGATGAAGTTTCTGATCTAGGAAATGATATAATGTTTTTATCATCTCTTCGCAAAAAAATAGATGATAGTCTAAACGATAGTGTTAGTCCGCAAGTAAATACTTCTATTTTCACACCACTTTCTATTGGGAGGAGAAAATACAGTAAAGAGGAAATCCTAAAAGCCGACTCAAAGCAGTTAGAAGCAATAATAAAGGCATCAACCAATCACCCCACCGCACATATAAAGTCTGGGTTTGATGAGGATAAATAGCTTCACTCTTTCTTGGTAAGCCATACTCTTAGACCTCACAGATACAGCACTTCCCCATGTTATGAGGTACAAGAACCCCACCCCCAACCCCCTCCCCGCAAGCGATGAGGGGGTTATGATATACGTCATATAATTGGAAACGGCTGTAATTTTTATGGCTTACGCTACGCTATCCGTAAGTCCTAATTATTTTCAGGTGTGGGTGTTTCTGTGAGAGTTGGTTCTTCTGTTGGTTCTTCTGTTGGTTCGGGTTCTGGGGGATTTTCTGCGGTTAGGGTGAGTTGATAATCTACGGATTCTGAGGCTGTGGAAACAACAACAAATTCATAAAATCCTTTTTCTGGTAATGTTGCAGATATCGTCCGTGTTTGAGAGTCTTGTAGTAATGGGTTTTTCCCAGAGGGGGAATAAATTGAGAGTAAAACTTTTGAATTTGCTTCTAGTTTCACTTCCATATTTTGATCTTTGGCTAGTCCAACAATAAAAACTTTACCTTTTCCTGGTTGGAGAGTTCCACTCACTGTTTTACCTGTAGTGCCTTCAGGAAAGACTATTGTTTCCAATATGCTTTTGTCAAGAATGGCGTTAAGTTGATCATTGACAAATGCGTACCAAACTTGTCCAATGGGTTGGTTAATAAAACTTTTACTCTTTTGTTCGGGAAATTCACTGAAAAAAGCGGCATCACTTAAATCATATAAAGACCGACTACCAACGTTGATTTGATTGATTTGAGCTTTCCAGGTGGCACGTTCATCCCCAGTATAATTTCCCAGTTGACGGCGGGAGTCAGCAGTGATGGCTGTTAGCTTTTCTAGGACTTCGGCGGCGGTTTTATCCCATTCAGCTCGTAAATTTTCATCTTCTGGATTATCACTAAGAATACGCCCCTTTAAATTGGGATATTTTTCCCGGAAAAGTTGGCTTACTAGCTTAACATAAAATTGATAATTTATATCTAATTCTTCACGGCGATCGCTCAATTTTTGTTTGCGTTGTCTTTCTTCCGGTGAAAAAGTTACTTCTGTTTTTGCTGTTTCGGTGGAATGGGGACTGGGTAAAATTATCGGGTTATTTCCCTGTAAATTGTTGGTAGGGGTTTTAAGTTTTTGCCAATATAAATAACTCCCAATAGTCAGGAAAAAAACGAGAATCAAAACATTTTTTCCTGTCCAAATACCTGGTTGGGGAGGAGTGGGAATCATCACGGGTTCAGGAACGGGGATTTTCGGGGGAGAAATAGCAACTGTAGCAGATGTGGGGGGTTGAGTTTGCGGATAGCTAACAGATTGAGGGTTGAGGACTTGGAGAAGTTGACGGGCTGTTTGATAGCGTTGGTGTAACCCGCCGTAGGCATCGCTCGCAATTGGTGATAACATTTTGTCTATGATTTGTCCAAGTGCGGAACTGAGGCTGATTTCCCGTCGCCATTGCCAACTACAATTATAAGTATCAATTAATTCTTGGGGTTGTTTACCTGTCAGTAAAACTAACGTTGTGACGGCTAAAGCATATAAGTCACTGTGGGTGGACACCATACCAGTTTGCATCTGTTCTGGGGGTGCAAATCCTATTTTTCCTAACAAAGTGCCATTTGTGGGAGATGCTATTCCCCCTGTTTGGTAATATTGAGAGGCGACGGTGGCGGCTACTTGTTTAACACCTCCAAAATCAATTAATACTGGTAATTTATCACTACTCCGAAGCATTAAATTATCAGGAGAAATATCACGATGAATAACCCCCAGGGCGTGAATATATTCTAATACTGGTAAAATTTGCTGTAATAATTGGCGGATTTCTATTTCTGTAAATTTTAAACCCTGTTTTTGCCGACTATTTAATAAGGAATTATAAGTTTCACCATCTATATAATCTTGAACTAGAAAAAGACTTTCTTTCCCTTGTAAGTTGATGCGTAATAGTTCCCGAAATCGGGGAATTTGAGGATGTTGTAATTTGTAAAGTACACTTGCTTCTCGCTGAAAAAGTTCTTCGGCTTTTTGGACAATGTAGGGAGTTTGTACCTGGGGAAAAAATTCTTTTAAAACACAAGCTTCTCGAAAGCGGTTAAGGTCTTCTGCTAAGTAGGTTTTGCCAAATCCTCCTTGACCAATTTGCCGAATAATAACATAGCGATCGCCTAAAGTTTGTCCCGCTTGAATACCTTGATTTCTAGATGTCAGTACGCTGCCAATTCTGTCTCCACATTGGAGACAAAACCTACTACCCGACGGATTTTTATGCCCTTGAGAACAGTATATATTAGTCATTAGTCATTGGTCATTAGTCAGTTGTCAGTTGTCAGTTGTTAGTTGTCATTAGTCAGTTGTCAGTTGTCAGTTGTTAGTTCTGACAAATTACCTATTACCTATTACCCATTACCCATTACCCATTACTTATTTTCTACTTTATCAGATGCGATCGCATACCAGATTTGCAGAAAAGTTTTTTGATTTAGTTTCCCGCGTTCCTGACCAGGAAACAACGGGTCAAAGGTCTGATATGTATCTGCACGTAAATCCTGAAAAGATTTATAATTACCTAATTTTCCCGCTTTGGCTAACTGTTCCCAGCGTTGGGAATCCTGTTGACTATAACTACCTATTTTCTTTCTAGCAGGTTCACTTAAATTAGCCTTTTCTAGATTATTTAATAACTTATTAGCGATCGCATTCCATTGTGATCTCAAAGCTGCGTCTTCGGGGTTTTGAGTTAACTTGCGGTTGTTTAATTCTGGTTTTTCGGCATAAAAAACTTCATTAACGGTGTTAGTAAAAAATGCCGGAGAAATTTCTAACTGTTGTAGACGAATAAACACCTGTTGAATAGTGCGATTAGTTTGATTTTTTTCATCTTCAGGATTATTCTTAGATGGGATTTTGGGAAGTTCAACTTGCGGAACTTTAATTGAGGTTATTCCCTTAACTGCAAAATTTCCTAAAGCAAACATACCCGCACCTGTTGACAACATTACCGTAGTCATAATAAAGCTAACCATAAAAGGACGCAACCATTTTGGCATGGGTATTTTCTGAACAAACAAACTTGTCTGATTGTGGACACCACCATGAATACTGCGAACCCGCTTTATTCCTGGTGCTACCACCTGTGTTTTCAACTTAGTAATATAGGGATTGGGATTATTGTTAGAAGTTTGCATAATCTGTGGTGTAGATGAGGTAGATGGTAAAGGTAAATCTTTAATAACTTGTTCGGCTTTTTGATAGCGATCGCTCGGCTTATATGCCAACATCTTTTTTAAGACAGTCTCTAATTTGGGACTAACCTTAATTTCCTTACCCCAAAGCCAAACCCCATTAAAGCTATCATAAAGTAAATGTGGTTCTTTCCCCGTCATTAATACCAAAGCCGTCACCCCTAACGCATAAAAGTCACTGTTCTTATAAACTTTTCCCTGAAGTAACTGTTCCTCTGGTGCGTATCCCTTCTTACCTAACAAAGTCGCATTGACAGCCAATTGTGTCCGCAAAAAACCCTGAGAAGCTGGTAACTGTTTAACCCCTCCAAAATCAATCAATACGGGCAAATTATCACTTTGGCGCAAAATCAAATTATCTGGGGAAATATCGCGGTGAACTATATCTAAAGAATGAATATAAGTTAGCACAGGCAGAACATTATGTAGTAAATTAATTACCTCCTCCTCACTAAAAGACTGTCCTTGACCCCGACGCTGTTCAAATAATTGGTCATAATTATCACCCTCAATATAATCTTGCACCAAAAAGAAAAAATCCTTAGTCCCAATTTTGGCGGAAAAAGAAGCATGAAACCGGGGAATTTGGGGATGTTGGATTTTTTTGAGGACACTTGCTTCCCGTTCAAACAGTTCCTTAGCCTTTTGTAACTCCTGGGGTTTAACAACATTGGGGGCAAATTCCTTTAAAACGCAAGTTTTTCGAGATTTTTGCCGATCAATCGCTAAATAACTGCGGCCAAAACCACCTTGTCCTAATATCCGCGCAATTTCATAACGATTATCAATAACTTGTCCCACCGTCAAAGGTAATGCTTCACCGCACTGGGTACAAAAACGATGACCGCCATTATTTATGTGTTGTTGACTGCAATATATTTGCATGATCCGGGGAGATAAATGGAGAGTTATCAATGGCTACAAAAGCAACGAGGTAATTTACAGGAATATCCGGTAAGCGTAAAGCTCAGTGAGAGTGTCAAGTTCCCGCAGCCTCTAACAGCTAAAATTTTTCTTTAAAACTCAAACCTCAGTGCGTCTTTGCGCCTTTGCGTGAGACTAAAATTCATACCCTTAATCAGCAAGGACGGGCAGGATGCCCATCCCACAAAATTGGGTAATTTATTTTTTGGTGTTCCCTTGTCTCTTGTAGAGTGCGTCAGACCCGATAATTTTGTAAAAAACAGATTTCCTTTATCTGACGCACCCTACTCTTATTCCCAAAGCCGAAAACGACGCAATTTCGTTTATTGATATGATGGTAAGTTTGTACAGTGGGTAAATCCCATAGGTTACTAAAAAATTGCATTTATAGATAGAATTCTGAGAAAGAACAACCAGATTTTTTGGACAAACCAGCTTTATGAAACCACAAATATCAACACCAAGGGCAATCTTAGGATTAGAATATTTTATCTCAACTCCCTTAACAGACAAACTAAAACAGCACCTGAATATTGACAGTCAAGAAATAGCTTTGAGATTATTTCAAGATGTAGCTGCTAGTGTACCCGCTTATCAGGCATTTTTAGCAGAACGAGGCATAAATCCTCAAAATATTCAAACATTAGCAGATTTCCAAAACTTACCAAAAATTAATAAAGAAAATTATATTTCCCGTTATTCTTTGCCCCAATTGTGTAATAATGGAAAAGTAGGAAGCTGTGATATGATTGCCGCTTCCTCTGGCTCAACGGGTAAACCTACATTTTGGCCACGTTTCATCACCGACGAACTAGAAATAGCTACCCGCTTTGAACAAATTTTTCATGATAGTTTTCATGCCGATACTAAACCCAGTTTAGCAGTAATTTGTTTTACCTTGGGAACTTGGGTGGGTGGAATGTTTACCACTAATTGCTGTCGTCATTTAGCCGCTAAAGGTTATCCGATTACCGTCATTACCCCAGGGAATAATAAAACAGAAATTTTGCGAATTGTCCAAGAATTAGGCGGTAATTTTGAGCAAGTTGTTCTATTAGGATATCCACCATTTCTCAAAGATGTGATTGATACGGGTATTGCCAATGGAATGCAGTGGGGACAATATCACATTAAATTAGTCATGGCAGGGGAAGTATTCAGTGAAGAATGGCGCAATTTAGTTGGAGAAAGAATAGGTTCTCAAAATCCCTATGATGATTTTGCTTCCATGTATGGAACAGCAGACGCAGGAGTTTTAGGGAATGAAACCCCTTTAAGTATTTGTATTCGGCGGTTTTTAGCAGCCACACCTGCCGCAGCTAAAGCATTATTTGGAGAATCCCGATTACCTACTTTAGTTCAATATGATCCTTGCAGTCGTTTTTTTGAAGTAGAAGATGGAAATTTACTATTTTCTGGGAATAATGGTGTGCCTTTAATTAGATATAGCATTTTTGATCAAGGTGGCTTAATTACCTACACAGAAATGCTAGAATTCTTAGCAGAATGGGGTTTTAATCCTATTACAGAATTAAAAAATCATCGCGGAATTCACCAATTACCTTTTGTCTATGTTTTTGGACGTTCTAACTTTACAGTTTCCTATTTTGGCGCAAATATTTATCCAGAAAATGTCACAGTCGGACTAGAACAACCAATCATTAGAGAATGGGTAACGGGTAAGTTTGTTATCCAGGTAAAAGAAGATGCCGATAAAAATCGCTTTTTATCTGTAGTAGTAGAATTAGCACCAGGAATTGAAAATCAAGAGGAAAAAAGATTATCTATTACTGCGGCTATTCTTGCCCAATTATTGCGTTTAAATAGTGAATTTGCGAATTATGTTCCTCTACAATATCAAACTCCTGTAGTAGAATTAAAACCCATTGGTGATACTGAATATTTTCCTATAGGTGTCAAACACAGATACAGCAGAAGCTAGTGTCAACTTAAGGCTTGGCGAATGGAATTCGCTGCTATACAAACAAAGTCCGCCTGCGCGGACTAACGAAAAAACCAAGGATTTGAAACCCACGCAGGTGGGTTTTGCTTGTGTAGACGCGGTTTCTAACCGCCCGTTTAACTTACCCTTGATGGCAATAATTACAAAATTTGCCAAGCACTACCCTTATAACCATAGTCAAAAATATCTGGGTGCAATATTTCTGCTAAAATTTCCACAGAATCTACTAATCGCGGACCAGGACGGTTAAAGTAAGCGTTACCGTCGGTAATAAATACTCTTCCTGTTTGAGCAGCGTGGAGTTTTTTCCATTCTGGACGTTGAGTTAATAATTCTGCTTCTTGCTGAGTTCGTTGCAAATCAAAGCCACAGGGCATGAAAATAATCACATCTGGATTACTATCTACTAATGTTTCCCATTTGACATGAGCAGCAGGTTTACCAGTGATGCTAAATAATGGTCTTCCTCCTGCTAAGTTAATTAATTCAGGAACCCAATTTGCAGCAGTCATCAAAGGATCAGTCCATTCAATGCACACGACTTTAGGCAGTTCGGCGGTGGAAAGTCCTTGTAGTCTACGCTTGCAAATTCTGACACGGGCTTCTAGATTCTCCAGTATTTCTACTGAATCTACACCAAATGCGTGGCTAACCCGTTCAATATCACCCCAAGTATCCTGTAATGTATTGGGTTGTAGAGAAATAATGTGTGGCGAACTGTGGGTAAGTTGGGCAACTGCTTTTTCTACCTCCGGTAAACTGACGGCGCAGACATCACATTGATCTTGAGTGATAATATGGGTAGGGTGCAGTTTCTCTAAAACATCCACTTTGATTTTGTAAATACCCAAGGCAGATTGTAATAGATTGTCGGCTTCTTTGTGAATAGAATGGCTATTAGCGTCACCATTCAAACGCGCTTGGGTACAAACTGGAAGATTGACGATTTCGGGAGGATAGTCACATTCATGCGATCGCCCTACCATAGCATTAAACAAGCCCAGTTTGGCCACAATTTCCGTAGCACTAGGAACTAAAGAAATAATTCTTATATCGTTACTTGTATCAATCATAGTCTCACCCCCCTGGGAATAGGAGTCAGGAGTCAAAAATAGAGAATGGTGTTAAGTTGTTTTTAACAGATATTTCTACCTTCATTCTTGCATATTTTTAGAGAGATGGTATCTATCTTAAGGATGTTACTATTTGGATTTTGCGCTAATACGAAAACAAAAGTGTTTGTTTTAAGCAAGGCACGCAGTTATACATCATTAATTAGTAATTATAATTTGAAACGGAAATTGTATCTGGATCTAAGTAGGTGAACACAATAAAACCAATCTATGTAAAGAAAAGTAAAATCGCCCAAACCCTCTTCACTCTTGCCTCTTGCCTCTTGCCTTGCCATAACGAAGATTTTCAATGCTAACCTACTTAAATATCCAGACTAATAAGGTTCATGAATTGATTTACATTCCCAAAACATTCCCGGACCAACGGTTAAAATTTGCTCATTTGGCATCATTAATTCCCAATAAGCAAGCCCAGAATCATCTTCTAAATCCGGTTCTAAAATTAGTTCGTAATTAAAATCACCCTGAAATGATAAAGTAATTTTCATCTCATTACTCTTAGCAAGAGTGACAAAATTAGTCAGTTTCGTGTTTTCCAAACACTGTAACTGTATTTTAGCAAATTCCACAGCATTTTGATTATTTACTAACATAGATAAACTCCAGAAAGAACCCTTCCTTATCCTTAAATACCAAGGTGTAGCCCTAGTGCTAAGTTGCCAGCTTCCTTTACGTAAATGTGCTAATTTAGGATGATTGTAGGCAGTCATTTCACCAAAATGTAACTGTAATTCATCCCCATAACTAAATGTAATTTGATGGCAAGTTTCGCCAATAATTGGTTGAATAATTTGATTTAGATTTAGTATTGAATTAGCAATAGATGTTTTAGGAGTCATAATTAATATCCTCTAAAAATTCTTTAGCTTTCTGACGGAGTTCTGAATAAGTAAAATCACCTCTATCGTTTAAAGTTCCACCATAACCATTTCTTTTTTCTTCCTCCAGAAATATACCAAAAGCATTTCTTAATTCTGCTGACATCCGAAATTCTCTAGCAATTGAATCAACTTGTTTAATATCATCTTTTTTACCCATAAATATAGAGAAACCCTGATTTCATATTTTAACATCAAAATATCATAATTTGTCAGAATCAGGATTTCCAGGATTTAAGGATTAACAGGATAAAAAAGATCCCCGACTCATGTCATAAAATTGATGGTATGAATAACATTTTTATTTTGCGCTTAGATGAAAATGTGCATGATTTTATTCTAGACATAGACACACAGTTACGCTATGCTGGAAATACAAACAATGATTGGTGTGTCTATGAAAATAAGTCAACTATTAAAAATAGCCCTAGTTCCCATCTTGGCTATATCTACCCTTCTATCTATATCAAATACAGCACTAGCAGACTATTTGAGAGGTGAAGGTAGAGGAGGTGACTATATTTACGAATTATGGTCTACTGATGATGGTAGCAGTTACTACTTAAAAATTTGGTCTGATAAAGCAAATCCCAAAAAAGATCCAGCCTCTAAAACTAGAGACTTTAAATCTAGTAGAGAAGCATTAATTTATTTTGATTGTAACTACGCTGGTAAAAGCTTACCTGAGTGTCCCAAAAATAGATAATTAGTTTGAGATCCCCGACTTCTTTGAGAAGTCGGGGATCTTTGTGTATTATAAAGTTAGTCTGCACCCTCAATTGGGGCAAAACCTTGACGCTGGATGTTTTCTGTGATATGGCGTGGTTCTAGGAATTGCAAGAGGTAATCTGGTCCGCCGGCTTTGGAACCGACTCCAGAAAGTTTGAAACCGCCGAAAGGTTGACGGGAAACGATCGCTCCAGTAATATTTCGGTTAATGTATAAATTCCCCACTTCAAATTCCGCTTGTGCTTGTTCAATGTGGGAAGGTGTGCGAGAATAAAGACCACCAGTTAAAGCGTAGTTTGTGCCGTTAGCAACGTCTATTGCTTCTTGAAAATCTTTCACCCGAATTACTGCTAAGACAGGTCCAAATATTTCCTGCTGGGCGATAACTCCATCTGCGGGTACTTCCGAAAAAATCACCGGACCGATAAAATAACCTTGACTGGGTGCGGGTAATTCTAAGGCGACTTTTGCTTCTTGTTTACCTTTTTGAATATAATCCAAAATGCGATCGCGCGAAATAGCATCAATTACCGGACCAACTTGGGTACTGGGTAATTCCGTTTCTCCAATATTCAAAGATTTAGTTGCTTCTACCAACCTTTCCACAAAAGCATCATAAATAGGTTCAAGCACAATCACCCGTGAACAAGCAGAACATTTTTGTCCACTATAACCAAAAGCAGATTGCACAACGCCGACAACAGCCTGGTCTAAATCAGCACTTTCATCAACAATGATGCCATTCTTGCCTCCCATTTCTGCAATTACCTTTTTAAGATGCTTTTGACCAGGTTTGAGAATTGCGGCTTCTGCGTAAATTCTACAACCTACTTCTTGAGAACCAGTAAAAGCAATGACATGAGTATCAGGATGATTAACTAAATAAGCACCGACTTGAGAACCCTTACCAGGAACGTATTGAAAAACACCTTTAGGGATTCCCGCTTCTATTAAAATTTCCGTCAACTTCGCAGTAATAACAGAAGAAGTTTCCGCCGGTTTGAGTAAAGTACAATTTCCCGAAACCAAAGCAGCGACAGTCATACCGCAAGCAATAGCCAAAGGAAAATTCCAGGGAGAAATCACCACAGCGATTCCTTTCGGCTGGTAAATATAACGATTGGTTTCACCAACAACATCATAAATTACACCTTTATCCAGCCGTTCCATTTCCTCAGCGTAATAAAGACAAAAATCAATAGCTTCCGAAACTTCCCCGTCAGCTTCCTTAACCGGTTTTCCCACTTCCAAAACTATCCAAGCCGAAAGTTCAGCGCGTCGTTCCTCCATTAACTTCCCTGCTTGACGCAAAATATCAGCCCGTTGCTTGACTGGAGTTTTCTTCCAAGCAGGAAAAGCAGCCTTAGCAAACTTCATTGCTTCCTCAGCCTGTTCAACACTCAGCAAACCCACCTTACCAACAACCTGACTAAAATTAGAAGGATTAAGAGAATCAACAAACGTTGTAGTATTCACATATTCCCCATTTAGTAAGGGTAAATAAGTTTTCCCCAACTGCTGACGGACATTTTCAAAAGCTAAACTCGACTTATTCCTTCTTTCCTCTTCCGCAAAATCTGTATCCGCAACACCAACAAAACCTTCCTTCTCCTCTTGGCGACTTTGCGCCTTTGCGTGAGATATAATTGGTGCTGCTAACAACTCCTCAACGGGACGATTTTCCAGATTTTGCCGGAGAAAAGAACTATTTGCGGTGTTTTCTAATAAACGACGGATTAAATAAGACATTCCTGGTAATAAGTCACCGTAGGGACAATAAACCCGCACACGATAACCCTTATCTACCAAAGCTTTGGCGATTTTATCACCCATGCCGTACAGAACTTGCATTTCAAAACGACGACGGGGAACATTGAGATTTTCCGCAATTGCTATGGCGCGAGATTGCGATCGCACATTATGACTACCTATGGCAGAATAGACATACTGATGATTTTCTAGCAATAGCTGAGTTATCGCCTCAAAATTGGCATCGGTGGCGACTTTATCATTATAAACTGGTTGTGGCCAATGCTTTTGAGTAGCTTTGATGGTTTCTTGGTCCCAATACGCACCTTTAACTAGACGAATGGTGAGAGGATAACCCCGTTGTTTTAACCAAGCAATAATATCTCTAGCGTCTTGTTCGCTATCCCGCAGATATGCTTGTATTGTCATCCCAATATCTGTGCGTTGACGAAATTCCTCTTCCAGTAATAGCTTTTTGAGAATATTGAATGTGATATTTTTATAGGCGTATTGTTCCATGTCAAAATGGACTGCTGCACCCAACTCTTGAGCGCGACGGAGTAAAGTCCGAATATGATTGCTGACTCGTGCTTCACTACCTTGGGCATCCAAAGGATCAAATTGGGAATAAAACGCCGTTAATTTGACAGAAACCTGGACTTTGGGGATATTTTCGCCGTCAGCTTCATCAATAGCCGGAATTTTCCCCCAATTTTTGGATGCTTCCACCAACTGCTGCATCAATTCCAGGTATCTTTCTAAATAAGATTGCGCTTCTAATTCAGTAATTACCGCTTCACCGAGGAGGTCAATGGTGAAAGCCATTTTGTCTTTTCGCAGTCTCTCAACGGTTTTGATGACTTGCTTGATATTTTCCCCAGAAATATATTTATGTGCTAAAGTTTCTACCGCAGTTCCCACTGTTGTCGCGGCTACCTGTGCGGGCATAGAATCAGGGTTAGCAAAGTTTAAGATTCCTTTCAAAGCTGCGGGTAATTCTACGGAATCATCTCCCAAATATTCTTGCAAATGGGAGGCAATTTCTGATTTACTATGTAAAGCGGGCAAGGTATCTATGAACCGAAATAATTGTACTCGTAAACCTGGATTACTCATAGCCCAATCGAGCAATTTATCATCCCAACGCATTTGATCCCGTAAAGCAGCCAAAAATGAGCGATTTTCCTGGGTAGCAGCTAGAACTTGTTTGGCAATTTCTTGGGTTTTCGCTTCGTAAGTGTTGTTTTCTACTTGTAATACCATAAATTTTTTAGTTGTCAGTTGACGGTTGACGGTTGACGGTTGTTTCCAAACGAAATTTTTCTGGAGTAATGTTGAATGATTGCGTAATAACAAACTATGGTGTTACTTGTAACTTAGTAAACACCATTTTGTAAACCTTCCTAGTAATTTTGAATGTGATTTTATTGAATATTTAGAAAAATTGGACTTTAGCAACCTTGGGAATAGGGATAGTTTGTTTGACAGGTGGTACAAAAAAGCCGACAAATGCACAATAAGAAAGATGGCGGAAAGAAGCAAGCGCTGCTGCAAGCAATTCGCAATGCGGAAATTCTAGCAGATAAAACTAAGAAAAACCCAGAGCAGCAATGGAATTTAGTTATTCATTGTGAAACAGCAGATCATAAATCAGATACCTTGAGTTGGTCGGAGTTGCTTAAATTAGCTACAACTAATGTTAATACAATTATATTTAGGGCTTGCTGAATAAGTTGTCTGCGAGGACAGGGAACTCTTAACTTTTAACTGGGAACAGTTTTAACTGTCTGGATATCCTCATGACTAAACAGCTTGTTTCATAGGGGATAGAGCCTGAAAGCCACGTTGAAAAAAGAGGTGCTTATTGCCATCATTGAGGTGACAGGTTTAACTGGTACTTTAGGACTCAATAACGTTACAACTACCTTGGTGTAGCTTCTGGTATCCTTTAGGCAAACCACGTTGTAGAGACGTTTCATGAAAAATCTCTACATCAGCATTAAACCATCCTGTAATTGATGAGATATGTAAGGGTAAAGCAGTGCTAAACCCCTAGGATATATCTAAGTTCAGGAGTATGGCTAACGCCACGCTGCGCTATCAGGGGGTAGGGGAGAATTAGCATTTTTTTTAAATTCATCTAAGATTGTATTAATAGTTATTTGGTTCTTCGGTTATTTTTATGGAAACCCTGGTTCAAAATCATTGAAAGCCCTATTGTGTAGGCATTTCATTGAAAATATGGAAATAATTGTTTATAACCCTTGTCCCGTAAGGGTTTTGTTATCATCAATCCTCAATCACCATAAAAGAGACGCAAGAGCCAGTTATTTTTAGGTTTTCTATTTTGTCTGAATCAGGATTAAAGGATTTTTAGGATTGTGATTTGTGGATTGTTGGTGAATTTTGTAATTCATTTTTTGTCTGAATCAGGATTTTCAGATTTCATTCTACCCAACCTACAATTTTAATTATCATCCTGTACATCCTGTACATCCTGGTTATCCTGATTCTGACAGTTATTAATAAATTAGCCTATTTCCTTCTTTCTTGTAACTTGCGATAAACTGCTTTTAAATCAACCTGATGATGAGCCAAAGCTACAAGAGTATGATAAAATAAATCCGCAACTTCGCCAGCGATCGCATCAGCATCATCATCTTTACAAGCCATAACTACCTCCGCACTTTCCTCACCAATCTTTTTCAAAATCTTATTATCACCACCAGCCAATAACTTACAGGTATAAGAATCTTCATTGGGGCGATCGCGGCGATCGCAAATTACCGCAAACAATTGTGATAAACTATCACCTGGTGGTGGTGTCACCGTGCCATCAACCTGATGAAAACAACTACGTTCTCCAGTATGACAAGCTACATCACCCAACTGCTCCACCCCGATTAACAGAGCATCACTATCACAGTCATAACGAATAGTTTGTACCTTCTGAATATGTCCAGAAGTTGCGCCCTTGTGCCAAAATTCCTGCCGGGAACGACTCCAAAACCAAGTTTCCCCAGTGTCCAAAGTCATTTGCAACGATTCCCGATTCATCCAAGCCATCATTAACACAGTTCCATCCAAATAATCTTGGATAATTGCCGGCACTAAACCCTTGTCATCGTAGCGAATTTTTTCCACAGGGATAGCAGATGAAAGCGATTTCAGTTCAGAAGAAGACATACCAGTTAATTTACAATAATTCTTTGACTCAAGATACCATTTTCAGCTAATCCCATACCAGAGAAATTCACAAGCAACTTTTCACCCTATCCTAAGATAGAAGCTCAATTTTAATCACCACCTCATAGGAGATACCCTTGGTAAACACCACAATTAAAACCACAAAATCACAAGAAATCTTTGCTGCTGCTCAAAACCTGATGCCCGGAGGAGTCAGTTCTCCCGTTCGCGCTTTTAAATCCGTCGGTGGACAACCCATCGTATTTGATCGTGTTAATGGCGCTTATATTTGGGACGTAGACGGCAACAAATACATTGACTATGTTGGGACTTGGGGACCAGCCATTTGTGGTCATGCTCATCCAGAAGTAATATCCGCACTACACACAGCCCTAGATAAAGGCACAAGTTTTGGCGCTCCCTGCGCTCTCGAAAACGTTTTAGCCGAAATGGTCATTGATGCTGTTCCTAGCGTCGAAATGGTCAGATTCGTCAACTCTGGAACAGAAGCTTGTATGGCGGTATTACGCCTAATGCGAGCCTTTACAAATCGAGAAAAAGTTATCAAATTTGAAGGCTGCTATCACGGACACGCAGATATGTTCCTGGTTAAAGCCGGTTCTGGTGTCGCTACCCTGGGTTTACCCGACTCACCAGGAGTACCCAAATCCGTCACCGCCAGCACCTTAACCGCGCCTTTCAATGATTTGGAAGCCGTAAAAGCTCTATTTGAACAAAACCCCCAGGAAATCGCCGGTGTGATTCTTGAACCCGTAGTTGGTAACGCGGGCTTTATTACCCCTGATGCTGGTTTCCTAGAAGGACTACGGGAACTTACCCAAGAGCATGGTGCATTACTGGTATTTGATGAAGTGATGACAGGCTTCCGTATTGCCTACGGTGGCGCACAAGCCAAATTTGGTGTTACCCCCGACTTAACCACAATGGGTAAAGTCATTGGTGGTGGTTTACCAGTCGGCGCTTACGGTGGTCGTCGTGAGATTATGTCTATGGTTGCCCCCGCAGGACCAGTTTATCAAGCTGGGACTCTTTCTGGTAATCCTTTAGCCATGACAGCGGGAATTAAAACCCTGGAACTCCTCGGTAAACCCGGTACTTATGAGTATTTAGAAAAAATTACTAAACAGTTAACTGATGGATTGCTAAAAATCTGCTCAGATACAGGTCATGCTGCCTGTGGTGGTCATATTAGTGCCATGTTTGGGCTATTCTTCACCGCAGGTCCTGTACATAACTATGAAGATGCCAAAAAGGCGGATACAGGTAAATTTGGTCGTTTCCATCGCGGAATGTTAGAGCATGGTATTTATCTAGCCCCATCTCAATTTGAAGCTGGTTTTACTTCTTTAGCACATACTTCCGAAGATATTGAACAGACATTAGCTGCTGCTAAAGAGGTACTGTCTAGTCTGTAAATAGGTAATGGGTAATGGGTAATGGGTAATGGGTAATAAATTCCTTGTTTCCTGTTGCCTATTACCTGCCTAAGGGAACACCAAAAAATAAATTACCCAATTTTGTAGGATGGGCATACTATGGCTAACGCCACGAGAAATTTTTGGGTATTTTTTTAATTGGAAGTCCCTTAGGGGAATCAAAAAATAAATTCCCGCTTCATATAACCTGGTGTAAATTTGAATTTGCTCTCCATAATGTAATAAGAGCATCATTATTCCCCTGAAGCTGTTACGCAGCGAGTTTACATTGCATGAGCTATTGCGTAAATCCCACCTGTTCCCATCCTATAAATTCAGCATCTAGTCTAATATGTCAGGCTTGTGGCTCGAAATTACTGTTGCGCGATCGCTTTTGCGTAGTTAAACCCATCGGTAAAGGTGGTTTTGGGGCAACATTTTTAGCAGTAGAGCAAAATCTACCTGGCAAACCGCTTTGTGTAATTAAACAATTACGTCCAGCAAGTACAACTCCGTACATATTAAAAATGGCACGGGAGTTATTCTCCAGAGAAGCAGAAACTCTTGGTAAAATCGGTAATCATCCCCAAATACCCAGACTACTGGACTATTTTGAAGATAACAATCAATTTTACTTAGTGCAAGAATATGTGAGCGGTTTGACTCTCCAACAAGAAGTGAAAAAAAATGGAGTTTATAGTGAAACCGCAGTCAGACAATTTTTAAGTGAAATCATGCCCCTGCTCCAATATATCCACGAGCAACAGGTAATTCATCGTGATATTAAGCCAGCTAACTTAATTCGTCGTTCTCAAGATGCCAGATTCGTACTAATTGATTTTGGTGCTGTCAAAAATAAAGTTAGTCAAGTCATAACCAATCAATCCGAACAATCAGCCTTAACAGCCTATGCAATTGGTACTGCTGGTTTTGCACCTCCCGAACAAATGGCTATGCGTCCAGTTTATGCCAGTGATATCTATGCAGTAGGAGTAACTTGTGTTTATTTATTAACTGGGAAAATTCCTAAAGACTTAGAATACAATCCCACCACAGGGGAAATGATGTGGGAACATCTGGTACAAGCCAGTGACCATTTTATTAAGGTCTTGAGAAAAATGTTGGACGTATCCGTCCGCAATCGCTATCAATCCGCACAAGACGTACTTACAGCTTTAGACATGGAGCCATATTTAGATAGTTTAGCCCAAGGCTTACTCTCTAAACCCTCTGAACCTACTCAGAATCATTCTTCAAATGCTGGGATTGATTCTATTAGTTATACTCGTGGTAACAATGATAATGTTGCGAAACTAGCGGCATCTATTCGAGCCAGAAAAGACAAGACACCAGCACCAGCAGACACAGAATGGAAACATGGACGCAATCAGGGACGCAATCAGGGTAGAGAATTGGCATCTAAATCAGCCGCTAGAGGTGTAAATAACGCTGATGATCCATTCTCTGTGCGGAAATTAGATTCCCCAGGTCTTCTAGCAGCTTATGAAAAAGGAAGACGGGATTTTGCGGGCTATAATTTTATCCGGTTGAGTGTATCTAGTGCTAACTTATCAGGAAGCAATTTCCATGCTGCTCAATTTCAGAAACCTAATTTTCAAGCAGCTAATCTTCACAATACTGACTTTGGTAGGGCAAGTTTACAACAAGCAAATTTCAAAGATGCGGATTTAAGTAAGGCTTATTTTAGTAATGCTGATTTAGAAGGTGCGGACTTCAGAGGTGCAAACCTCAGTCAAGCTTATCTAAGTCAAGCTAATCTACGAGGGGCTAATTTATCCGGTGCTAATCTCACTGGTGCTAAGGTGACTGACGAACAATTGGCTGTAGCTAAAATGAATTGGTTAACGGTACGTCCGAATGGTAAGCGCGGTTTATTTTAATTAAAGAAATTGATGAGTTATAGCAAATTGTAGATTAATGAGGTAAATGATCTAAATTCAAAGCCAGACAGCAAGCCAGTTTTACTCCTGACTCCTGCTGTATAAGTATTCATATTTCTATCTCATTTTGTCTAAGGGAACACCAAAAAATAAATTACCCAATTTTGTGGGATGGGCATCCTGCCCGTCCTTGATGATTAGCGGGCAATTCGGCCCGCACCACAAGAAATTTTTGGGTATTTTTTTAATTGGAAGTCCCTAAAATCAGTACGCAAGCAAAATTAATTAAGTAGGTTGACGTTGAAAATTGTCGTTATAGCAAGGCAAGAGGCAAGAGGCAATAGTAAAGAAGTTTTCAGCGATTTTACGTTTCTTTACACAGTTTGGTTTTATTGTGTTCACCTACTTATATAAAAAATTTGGATTTAATGTAGGGGTAGCGCCCCCGTGCCTACCCCGATATTTGCGGCAACCACAGGGGGTTGGCCTCCTACAAAATTGATTGGTTTAGGAATTTTAAAATGTTCAATTAATTTTGCACAGGTACATATACTAATTTTACGAAAACTGTCATCTGTTAACCATCTGACTTTCTATTCTGGGATATTATCTCTAAATGTTCGTTTCTGTCAAAAATTTAGAATTGATTTGTCATTTCTAATGCAATAAATTGACTAAATTACCTCGTTGAGTATAGGAACTACATTTTAAGATTTTCTAGGATTTCGTTTTCTACCAGATATTTTTCATTAACTAATTTTGAAACAGCACTGAAAAGGTATGCAGTTGTGCAAAACCACAAGCGACAAGGTTCATTATCTTCTCAGTTTATTCTCCGATTAGCGATAGCGAAGCGCTCCGCAGGAATCGCTATTGCCATGCTGGCATCTTTATCTATGGCTAGTATTAGTGTTTTTATTGTCCTCAAATCTCGGGATATAGATAATCAAAAACCAGCCAATCCTGTGGTAGCCGTACCAGAGATAAAAACCGTCACAGCACTGGGTAGAATTGAACCAGAAGGGGAAGTGATTAAATTATCAGCAGCGATATCTGGAGAAGGAAGTCGAGTTGAGAAGATATTAGTCAAAGAGGGGGATATGGTAAAAACAGGACAGGTAATTGCTATTTTAGATAATAGCGATCGCTTACAGGCAGAATTAACTGAAGCCAAAGCAGAAGTAAACATAATTAAAGCTAAAATTGCCCAAATTCAAGCAGGTGCTAAACCTGGAGAAATTACCGCCCAAAAAGCCATCATTGACAGATTAGCAGCCGAAAGTCAAGGTGATATTAATACTCAAAAAGCAACTTTAGAAAAATTGCAATCTGAATTACTCAATGCTGAAGCCGAAAATCACCGTTATCAAGAATTATATACAGTAGGGGCAATTTCCGCATCTCAAAGAGATAGTAAAAACTTGAATGTAGAAACTGCTAAAAAAAGTCTTCAAGCCGCACAGTCACAGTTAAAAAAGCTCGAATTAAGTAGTCAACAAAAAATCAAAGAAGCTTCCGCAACCCTAAACCAAATTTCTGAAGTTAGGAAGGTAGATGTACAAGCAGCAATAGCCGAATTAAATCAAGCAGATGCAGTAGTAAAAAAAGCCACTATCAATCTTCAAAAAGCCTATGTCAAATCTCCTCAAAATGGACAAGTATTTGAAATCTACACTCACCCAGGAGAATTAATTTCTAGTAATGGCATTGCTGACATTGGTAAAACCAGTCAGATGTACGTAGTTGCTGAAGTTTACGAAAGTGATATTACAAAAATTATTCAAGGAAAACAGGCGCGGATAGTTAGCGATACTTTTTCTCAAGAATTACAAGGAAAAGTAGAACAAATCGGCTTACAAGTAAGAAAGCAAAACCTCACCAATACAGATCCTTCCAGCAATATTGATAACAGAATAATAAAAGTCCACATCCGACTAAACAAAGCCTCTAGCCACCAAGCAGCTAAATTTACCAATATGCAAGTTAAGGCAATTATTAGTCTTTAGTCAGTTGTCAGTTGTTAGTTGTCAATTATCATTTCTATGATTAGTATTTTTCAAAAATTGTGCCGACGAACTCCTTTGGGTTGGTTACAACTTACCCATGAAAAAAGCCGTTTATTGGTAGCAGTATCTGGTATTGCTTTTGCCGATGTTCTTATGTTTATGCAGTCAGGTTTTCAAACTGCTTTATATGATAGTAATACTAGATTACATCGGAGTTTACAAGCTGATATTATTCTCATTAGTCCCCAAGCTCGTAGCTTACAAAGTATGTCTATTTTCTCTCGTAGACGACTTTATCAAGCAATGGATGTACCAGGGGTAAAATCGGCTGAAGCTATGTATTGTAACCATATTATTTGGAAAAATCCGCAAACACGATTAGAAACAGGAGTGTTAATTATTGGCATTAATCCAGATCAACCAGCGTTTGATTTACCAGAAATTAATCAACAATTACAAAAAATTAAATTACCAAATACAGTCTTATTTGATCGGGCAGCCAGAGGAGAATATCAACAAGCAATTAAGCAAATTCAACAAGGTAAAATTGTCACAACTGAAATTAATGGCAATACAATTACTATTGGTGGCTTATTTAAACTTGGCGCTTCCTTTGCGGCAGATGGCAGCTTAATTACCAGTGCCAATAACTTCTCCCAAATCTTTGCTAGACAGCCTACAAGCAGTGTGAGTATCGGTTTAGTTAAAATCAAACCAGGCTATAAAACCGATCAAGTTGTTGCCCAATTAAAGGCTTATTTAAAAGATGATGTCAAAGTTCTTACTCATAATGAATTTATTGAATTTGAAAATAATTTTTGGAGTAGTAATTCTCCCATTGGGTTTATTTTCAACCTCGGTGTATCAATGGGATTCGCGGTTGGAGTAATTATTGTTTATCAAGTTCTTTCCACAGATGTTAATGCCCATTTGCGAGAATATGCAACTTTCAAAGCCATAGGATATCGTCATGATTATTTACTAACTATAGTTTTTGAAGAAGCTTTAATTTTAGCAGCTTTGGGATTTTTTCCAGGGGTAGCTGTATCTTTAGGACTTTACCAACTAACCCGAACAGCAACAAATTTACCTATGTATATGACAATAATTCGTGGTATACAAGTCCTACTTTTAACTATAATTATGTGTGCTATTTCTGGGGCGATCGCTACTAGCAAACTCCAATCTGCTGATCCTGCGGATATGTTTTAAGAAGTATGTATAGGACTTTCTACTGTTATCAAATAACGTTTTTACCACCAGGTAGGGGCGGGGTTTCCCCGCCCTAGATTCTATTGCTAAATTATTTTACAAAATAAAAGCCTGAAATCTTTGCTAGGCAATCTTTTCGGGCTTTACTTCCTCTAAATTGTTAATTCTTTAATATCTGCGGACTGTGATATTAAACATTTTTCAGTGATTTTTTGCTTAAGAGAACTCTACAAAAAAGATGATCCAATCTTGTGGGATGGGCATCTTGCCCGTCCTTGTATTATTGGCACGCAAGATGCCTGCACCACAAGAAACTTTGGGATATTTTTTTAATTGGAAGTCCCTAAGTCTCATTTAGTAGCAATAACGAGGATATTGTCAGAAATATATAAGTAGGTGAACAGAAAAATTTAAAGGTATGTAAAGAAAAGTAAAATCACTCAAAACTCTCTTCCTGTTCCCTGTTCCCTTGCCCCAACGACAATTTTTAACGCCCACCTACTTACCCTATCTAGAATTAATTAACAATCTTGCTCGGATACACTCTAAAAGAATCGAAAAAATTAGTCGCTTCTGTGGTTAATTCATCCTTTGCCCTAGCTCCGATTAAATAAAGTCGTCGTTTGACCACATATCCTTGATATTGTCCTAGACTACCATCAGAATGTTGTACTAGCAACTCAATACCTGGATATCCTTCAATTACCATATTTGTGCTTTTCACAACTTTACCTTTTATATCCAGGTTTTTTCTCAGAGAGATTTGTAAAACTTCTCGAATCCCTTCCGAGTTTAAAGAATCAGTATCTGTCGGTAGGTCTCCATGAAAGATCATATATACTGTTTCTGTTGCCCTATTTTCTGTTACCCGCAGTTCTTTATTATTCTCTACTACATCTCCAGGCATCAAAATATTAAAATCTCCTTGTGGTCCCCAATATTCATCATCTGTGGCAATTTGAATTGGTTGTTTTCTGGTAAATTCTTTGGTTATATTCAGTCCTAAATTAATTGAAGAATTTTCTAATTTACCTTGATTTACTAATGCGATTGCTGGATTTTGTATGGACAACAAAGCTAGTGAGAACAGAGAACTTATAATTGGCTTTAAGTTGGGATTCAATTTCATAACTTATGGCTCCTGATAGTAAAATGTTATTCCTTAATTTTCAACCTGAAAAACGAAATTATTTTGAGTTAGAGACTGTGTAAAATTGACTTTGCTGCGATATCAGTAAAGTCTGTCCAGAATTTAACTGGCTTTGGTTATAAAAACATTGCTTCCCACCCCAGGTATGTCACAAAATTTGATATTGCTATTCAGTGGCATATCTCTCAAACACAAATGTGACATATTTACCTTAGTGGTGTCAACCCCATAACAAATGTCACTATTACACAAGTTGTAATAGTGACAAGCGTAGTTGATATTAACTTACTGTAAAATAGCCATAATTATGTGTGCTATTTCTGGGGCGATCGCTACTAGCAAACTCCAATCTGCTGATCCTGCGGATATGTTTTAATGTAGGGGTTTCCCCGCCCTCTATAAAGAAAGCGGTATAATCTAAATAATTACAAAATGACTTACATCAAAGTTAGCTAAGAGATACGCTGAAATTTTAGGTGATGAAATATTAAAAACTCTCATGACATGGACACCCCTCCACGCCCACATACATCGTACCATCCACACCCGTAATCTACTCCCACCCAAACAACATCTATTAGTTGCAGTATCCGGTGGACAAGATTCTCTATGTTTAATTAAATTACTATTAGACTTACAACCCAAATGGGAATGGAACATAGCCATAGCCCATTGTGATCATTGTTGGCGCGAAGACTCCCAAGCAAATGCTCACCACGTCGCCAATTTAGCAAAAACTTGGCACACACCCTTTTATTTAGAAACAGCCAATCAACCCGTCAAAAGTGAAGCCACAGCCAGAAATTGGCGATATCAAGCCTTAACAAAAATTGCCCAATGTTATAACTATCAATATATTATTACCGGACATACCGCCAGCGATCGCGCCGAAACCTTACTATACAATTTAATCCGGGGTACTGGCACAGACGGTTTACAAGCATTAACTTGGCAACGTCCACTCACCGAAAATATTACCCTAATCCGTCCACTCCTAGAAATCACCCGTTCCCAAACAGAACAATTTTGCCAAAAATTTCATCTGCCAATATGGGAAGACTCCACCAATCAAAACCTCAAACATCCCCGTAACCGCATTCGTCAACAACTAATTCCATATCTCAGAGAAAATTTCAATCCCCAAGTAGAAGCCAACCTAGCCCAAACAGGAGAACTACTTCAAGCAGACGTAGAATTTCTCGAACAAACAGCCCTTCAGTGGCGGCTAGAAGCCTCAGCAGATGGTGATAAAGACAATTTACAAATAAACAGGCGAATATTACAAAAAGCACCCCTAGCAGTCCAACGTCGAGTCATGCGTCAGATCCTCCAAGAAATACTTCCCCATGCACCCAACTTTGAACACATTGACAAACTCACAGCCCTAATCACAGCCCCCAATCGCTCCCAAACAGATCCTTTCCCCGGTGGTTTGACAGCCATAGTCCAAGGTGACTGGATTAACCTGAGTTCGGTGTTAGGAGTTCGGAGTTTCTCCTTCGGAGACGCTACGCGAACAGAGTTATGATTTTTTCAACGAGATCATAAGGGTTTGAGACTCATATTTGGGGCAGTTTTCCAAAAATTATCTTATGTCGAACTCGGGTTCACGTGAGTTCGGAGTTAGGAGTTCGGAGTTTCTCCTTCGGAGACGCTACGCGAACGGAGTTATGATTTTTTCAACGAGATCATAAGGGCTTGAGACTCCTACGTGGGGTGAGTTTTCCAAAAATTATGGTTATGTCGAACTCACGTAGGTTCAATTAATTATTTTCGGCGATTACATTATTGCCTCTTGCCCCTTGCCTCTTGCCTCTTGCCCCTTGCCTCTTGCCCCTTGCCTCTTGCCTCTTGCCCCTTGCCCCTTGCCTATTCCCTGTTCCCTGTTCCCTGTTCCCTTTTTTTTGTAATAAATTAGACTTTTCAAACACCCTCTAAGAAACCAACACCTCCGGTAGATTTATAAAACTCTCAATCACCTGACGCAGATCAAAAACAACCTGAAGCTGAGAATCACCAAATGCTTGCACTTGAGTTAAAGATTCACAAATCTTTTTTAACTGCTCCTGTAACCTATCAAGCTCATCCTGAATAGGTTGCAGAGCTTCCTGATAAAGATTCACTCTCCCCCAACATTCAGCAGTTGCAGTTCGTAAATTAAGTAATTGCTCCTGAATAGAATCAACTTCCTGACGCTTTACTTCTACCTCCTGAGTTTGATGATCAATAGCCCCTTGATCTGCTGCAATAGTAGCAAGTATCAAAGCTATATCACTTTCTAGCTTCTCAATTTCCGCAGATTTTCGCTGTTTCTCCGCTGCAAATTGGGAAACCAGTAATTCTAAATCACTAGATTCCCCCTTAATCTCCACCGAAATCCCTTGTCTTTGCCACAATACCACTTGATTCTGCTGAAGAGTTTTTTGTTGTCCAATCAAATTGCGTCTTTGTCCCACCAAACTCTCGTTCAGCATCTGATAAAGATCCTGTTCATCCACTAATTCTAACTCTAAATTTACCAGTTCCTCCCCAGTGGCATGAACAATTTTTTGTTGAAGTTCTTCTATAAGTTCTTGCTTGTATTCAAGCTCCTGCTCCTGTTCCTGCACAAAATTAGAATCCCTATCTAACTTCTCCTGCCAATCTTGCACCATTTTCTCCAATTCTTTCAGAGGCATTTGTTGCAAAGCCGTCACATCAACTTCCGGTTTAGCTACCTCAGCAACAGTCTTAGTCGCCAAAAGATGCAGCTTTTGGTAAAATTCCTCCTCAGTTTCTAAATACTGTTTGAGTATGGAAGTTAATTCCTGTTTACTATTAACTATTGTTATTTGTGATTGTAACTGGGTGATTTCTTGTGCTAGAGAATCCTGTGCCTGTTGCAATTCATTTTGGCGATCGCCCAAAGTTTGCACCAGTTCCTCTCCCTCCCTTTGCTGCTGATTAGCTGCATGACGTTGGATATCCAACTTTTGCCAATGCAAGTTCAAAACATCCTGCTGCTTATTGGCAAATTCAGAAGCGTAATCAAGACTTTCCTTAACTATATTAATAGGAGCAGATGTAGCAGATAAACGATTAAGCAAATCACTTAACTTTTGACCACGCTCATTATCCACAGATTGAGACTGCTGAAGATTTAATCTGATCTCCTCTAAACAGCGCTGCTCAACGCGCAGATGTTCCCAAGCACCTTCTAAATCCCGGCGATTACGTTCAACTTCTGCCCGTAACCGCTCAACTTCCGTGCGAGACGTATTAATCAAGTGTTGTTGTGTATCTATCCGTTTAGAGTCATCCTCCAGTTTTTGTACCTCGTCCCACCGGGATTCCATTTCTATTTCCCGACGATTCAGTTCCTGAATTTGTAGCTTCAGCGACTGTTTCCACTGGTCAATTTCCTCCTCCTTAAATTTAAACTTTTCCACCTGTCGGGAAAAATTTTGCAAAATATTCACCAATGGACGACCAGCATCTTGAATCCGCTGTACTTGACGATTTGGACTCAAATCCACCAGTACCAATGCACCATCATTCAATTTACTTGCTTCATCAGTAACAATCATTTCGTCCGGGACTGGACTCCAATTTTGATCAGCACGTTGACAAGCGATCAATTTTAGTTCGCTTTTGCCACCGCCACTAAGTAAGCCACCTTTCTGTTTTTGTACTTCTGCTAAATACAGCACACCGTCAATCCTTTTGATGTACTTTGTGTCCGTGTTCTAGGATATACCGTAGATGATTCTGTCAACTTGGTTTTGTTCAACATTAGTCTAGCAGCACAAGGAAGATAAAACTATTTTCTTAGATATCATGTATATTAATACTTGCTGATACTTAATTAAAATCATTCTTACTAACCCCCCCCGATTATATATTCTCAACCAATAGTCTGAGAGGTTGTTTGAAAAGTATTAGATGAAACCGATAATCTCCAGAAACCTAACCCCCCTTCCCTACCTCTACCTAACTCTCTCCTCAGAGGCTATCACACACAAGTCAAATTACCCCCCTTAATCCCCCCAAAGCATCGGGGGAAAAACGGAAAAATTAGTTCCCTCCCCAAAGCAAAGGGGAGGGTTAGGGTGGGGTAATTTGAGGAATAATGGTGATTCGATAACTTGTGTGTACACCGTAGCCTCTATAAGGGGGGAGGGAAAAGGAATAACATTTAATACTGGAGAGGTTTACCAGAAGGGTTTATTTATACATTAAAAACTTTTCAAACATCCTCTGAGGATAACTATCATAAGAATACCCGGTAAGTGGGAAACGAGCGCGTCTTTAGACCTGAGAGGGAAACGACACGAGCGGTTTTAACCGCTGTGGATATTAAAATTGAAACCAGATTTTTGATTGGAACCTGGAAACCAACTCCCATTTCTGGGGTAATGTTAGCTAGATGCCTCCGGCACGCTGGCGCGAACGACCTGTTATAAGAGCTTTTTAGACTTAGGACTTACCCAGTACCCACCCTCAATTAGTTTTAGTAAGCATTGCTACTTTATACTACTTAATATCATTCAGAAATCATGGACAGTCAAAATCAGAAAGCAAAGAGTAAGCTGTAGGAGAAGCCTATCAAGAAATTTATGAGACTCGGAAATTTTATTTATTAATTTAGACTGAGTTTAACCTATAGAAATAAACATTGTGCCGTTGCGAGGTATGAAACAGCTAGTCAAAATCCCTCAAATAATAACACTGGAACATCAAGGAGTGCTTTGTAGCTAAATGCAGGGAAACTTAAATGAGATTGATATTTGCAGTATTCTCCAACTAATTGAGTTAGGACAACGGACTGGACAATTATGGGTAGAAGCCCGCACATCATATCCAAGTCACCAACTCAGTGGAGAAGAAACCTTCAAAAATCGGCAAGGAGGAGAAAATACACCACAATCATGGTTTGTATTTTTTCTCAACGGTCAAATCGTCTATTGCCAAGCAGATGACACTAGCTTATCGCGGATTGACGATTATCTCCGTTATTACCGAGTCGAACAGCCGCTTGAATCTAAACAACTGGCATCTCTAGCAGTCACTAATTCTCCAGAATATGCTTATATTTGGGCGCTTTTGGAGCAAAATATTATCACTCCGAAAATTGCTCGGACAATCATTTATGGCTTAGTCCAAGAAACTTTATTTGATCTGTTGAGCTTGCACCAAGGCAGTTTCATCTTTGAATTAGGGACAGCAATAGTACCACAATTAACCACCTTAGAAATTGCTCCATTAGTTGCCAAAATCACCAAACAAGTGCAAGAATGGAAGCAATTATACCCACATATTCAATCTACAGAACAATTACCCATTTTAGCCGATATGGCTAAATTAAGTGCCTCCTTACCAGAAGATACAGTCAAAAAATTACATAAATGGGCTGATGGAAAAACTTCTCTACGCCAACTAGCTCGCTATCTCAACCGTGATATTTTAACTTTAGCAAAAGCTATATATCCTTATGTGCAAGAGGGTTGGCTACATTTAGTATATTCAGACACATATAAACTTAGCAAAGAAAAACAAAACCTAGAAACAAAAAAACATAAAGGGCGGGTAGTATGTATTGAAGATACATTAGTGATTTGTGAGACGATAGAATCTATTCTAAAATTGCAAGGTTATGAAGTGATTTCCATCACTCATCCCTTACAAGCTTTGAGTCTCGTCTTTCAACTCCAGCCAGATCTAATTCTCTGCGATATTGCCATGCCAGTATTAGATGGTTACGAGATTTGTGCCATGTTACGGCACTCCACAGTATTTCGGTCTGTGCCAATTGTTATGCTGACTGGCAAAGACGGATTTATTGATCGCGTTCGTGCCAGCATGGTAGGGGCAACTGATTATCTGACTAAGCCTTTTACAGATCAAGAATTGCTCATGCTAGTAGCACAATATCTCAACTTAGATCATTGTCCAAGTGTGCAAATAGGAGATAAGACTTGTTGATTGAGGACAAGATAGGGTAAAAGATGTGATCACAGGAATAAAATTTAGTTGTTTAACTCTCTTCCATACACAGTAAAGTAGGGAAATAATAGACTTAATTTATACAGTTAATCTTTGCCATCACCGCAAATTATTTTCCTCAACGGAAAATCTAAATCAGGAGGCTAAATAGACATTTATGAGCACAATTCTCATTGTTGAAGACAGTATTGCCCAGAGGGAGATGATTACAGACCTACTGAAAGCTAGTGGCTTAAAAGTTACTCATGCCAGCGATGGTGCAGAAGCTTTAGAAGCGATTCAAACCACACCTCCCGATTTGGTGGTTTTGGATATTGTCATGCCCCGCATGAACGGCTATGAACTCTGCCGACGATTAAAATCTGATCCTAAAACCCAAAATGTTCCTGTTGTCATGTGTTCTTCTAAAGGTGAAGAATTTGATCGCTATTGGGGAATGAAACAAGGGGCAGATGCTTATATAGCAAAACCTTTCCAACCAACTGAATTGGTAGGAACAGTCAAACAACTCCTGCGAGGACAAGGATGAAAATAATATGGTTAGTAAACCAGATTTTTTAAGTGGTACAGGGCAAGATCAATTTCGTCCCGAATTACAACTAGAAAGTCCTGAAGGTGAGTTGCATTTGCGGTTTTATCTGCCCTCACGTCAGGAGTTTGCCCTGCAAGCCACGGGAATTCGGGAAGTAATTGAACTTAGTCCTGATCAGATTACACCAATTCCTAACACATCGCCCTTACTATTAGGTACGCTAAACTTACGGGGGCGCTTGATTTGGGTGGCTGATTTGGGTCAATTTCTGGGGGAAACAACGCCATTAAACACGGATTGCTCAGAAATTCCAGTCATTGCCATTGAAGATCAAGATACGATAGTAGGCTTAGGGGTAGAAGAAATTTGTGGGATGGACTGGCTTGATGTACAGTATCTAATGCCACAAAATAACGTACCAGATGCAATGGCTCCGTTTTTGCGTGGAGAATGGTTATTTGATACAGAAAAAGAAAAAAAATATTTGCGACTACTGGATCAGATAGCAATTTTGCGAAGTGCGCGGTGGGCAGGGTGAAATTAGTCGGAATTCAATTGGGAGGGAGGAAATGGAAACACGTATAAATTCTCAAGAAATAACTTATGATAGAGCTAGAACAGCCTATGAGCAGCAAGATTATGAATTAGCTGCGATAGTGATTAATCAGTTGATGCAGAATTCACCAGATGACCCTGATTCACATTTGCTAAAGGGACACATCTACTATATGTTGCAACAATATGATGTAGCTAGGAGTGAGTATCAAATAGTATTGCGTCTAACAGATGATCAAGAAAGTGTTAGTCTTGTTCATAATTGTCTAGCAACTATAGATCAGTTTACACAGCCTTTTGGTGATGATGAATCTCTGTCTCAGGGGACAACTGAAGTATCTTTAGATTCAGGAGTTATGGGGAATTGGCATGGTAGCAACCTGGAAATGAACTCCTTTGAAGAATACGAATCACCCCTGGATATTCAAGAACATAATCCGTTTAGTGATCCAGATAGTCTAGAATTTGATAGCGATTCATTGGATACTGCCACGACTGATAATCCCTTTGGCTTATCTAGTGAATATCTCGCGGATAATCCGATATCAGATCAATTAGAATTATCACCTTTTTGGCAAGAAGGAAGTTCTGCCGGTCATAATCATGGGGATATTAATAACAATCTAGCTAATGGCAGTTCAGTCATGAGTAATGGTGAGGAGAGCTATTCACCTTTTGCAGAAACTAAATTATCGGTTGATGATGATTCTGAAAATCAGACTGAGCTATTCATGGGGGAAGATGAAGATATAGATAAATTGATGGATGATAATTCTCCAGACTTAACCACTAGTGTAAAAAATACATATTTGGAGATTAATGAACAGGCTATCAACAACGATAATAATATAGGAAATAATTGGCAAAATAGCCAGGAAGAGGACTTTTCTCTCAGTAGCCAAGATAGTTTACTGCATAATATATCCGGGGAATCTGCACCTAGATCACAGACCCAACTTAATCAGCAATCAGGATCATTTATCAACGATTCTGTACTACCACAACGGCAGTTTAATTTCAACTCCTCGTCAGGAAAAAATAATTTTGATGATGATAGCTTTGATTTAGATGCGTTTGAATCGGCTTTTGGGTCAGAGGCTGAAGTAGATTCGGGGATTGAAACCTTCGTTTCCACTCAAGATACCAGTAATATCTCTAGTGGAAATATTCGCAAGAACAAAGATTTTCTCAACGACTTTGATGAATTTGATGATCTAGGTGATATCCCCGGCTTTGAACTCACTGAAGATGATAGTTTTGATGATAGGCGAATGCTGTCAGAATCCCTGGATAGTCAGGTAAATTCCCAAGCTCAATTTGTGAATAACTCATTCGCTAATGAAAGAGGGGATGCTTATCAGGATCTCAGTCATCGTGATGAAGAACTATTCACAATTACAGGTGATCAAGAAGCATCTCGTATATTTACTCAATCAGACCTTGCGAGGACAGAACCAATTGTCACCTCAGAACAAGGGCTATTTGGACATTTTGAAAATGCCTCCTTAGACCATAAACAATGGTGGATAGCTGGCAGCGTCGGTTTGGTATCAATGTTGGGTGTAGCTCTGGTTAGTGCTTTGGCAATTTCCATTTCACCGGCTCAACAACGGGAATCCGTGAGAAATACAGGGTTGTTAATGGCTTTGGCTGCGGGAGCTACAGGTGCAGCTACTGCCGGGTTTATGGGGAATCTCACGCTTAAACAAATTCGCCGGACTACAAAGGACTTACAAGCTCAGTTTGATTCTGTGCGTCAAGGTAATTTGAATGTGGAAGCTACTGTTTATTCACAAGATGAATTAGGCTACTTGGCTACTGGCTTTAATGATATGGCTAGGGTAATTTTCACAACTACCAATGAGGCGCAACGTAAAGCCATTGAGATGGAAGAAGCGAAGGAAAACCTTCAACGTCAGGTAATTCGCCTTCTGGATGACGTAGAAGGAGCAGCTAGGGGAGATTTGACGGTTCAAGCTGAAGTCACAGCCGACGTACTGGGAGCGGTAGCGGATGCCTTTAACCTGACAATTCAAAACCTGCGGGATATTGTCCAACAGGTGAAAGTGGCGGCACGGGATGTGACTAAAGGTTCAACTAATTCAGAAACCTTTGCGAGAGCTTTATCTGGGGATGCTTTGCGACAGGCAGAAGAGTTGGCTGTGACTTTGAATTCTGTACAGGTAATGACATATTCCATTCAACGGGTAGCAGAGGCGGCCAGGGAAGCGGAAACTGTAGCCCGTGATGCTAGTAAAATTGCTCAGAAAGGGGGCGAAGCGGTAGAAAATACGGTGGCAGGGATTTTGGAAATTCGGGAAACTGTGGCAGAAACTACTCGCAAAGTGAAACGTTTGGCGGAATCTTCCCAGGAAATTAACTCTATTGTTGCCATAGTTTCACAGATTGCTTCTCGAACTAATTTATTGGCTCTTAATGCCAGTATTGAAGCGGCGAGAGCAGGAGAAGCGGGTCGAGGGTTCGCTATTGTGGCTGATGAAGTGCGACAGTTGGCTGATCGATCTGCGAAGTCTTTAAAAGAAATTGAGCAAATCGTGATGCAAATTCAGAGCGAAACTAGCTCAGTGATGACAGCTATGGAGGAAGGGACACAACAGGTAATTCATCAGACTAAATTAGCAGAAGAAGCCAAGCGATCGCTAGATAATATCATCCAGGTAGCCGATCACATTGATATTTTAGTACGATCAATTACCAGTGATACCGTAGAACAAACGGAAACCTCCCGTGCTGTCGCCCAAGTCATGCAATCTGTGGAATTAACAGCCCAAGAAACCTCTCAAGAAGCACAGCGGGTTTCTGGAGCTTTGCAACACTTAGTGGGAGTGTCCCGGGATTTAATTGCCTCCGTGGAACGCTTCCGAGTGGAAACTATCGAATCTAGGTAAGAGGCAAAAGTCAAAAGGCAAAAGGAACAATTAATGTCTACCTCTATGCCTAGTAGTCTGTCAACCCGAAAATGACGGGTGAAGGCAAGCAGGGGGAGAATAGAGGCAGGGGGGGCAGGGGAGAGAAGAACAGAAGTTTTTTCCGATCATTACCCGTCAAAATAAATTTGACAGACCACTAGTACAACGCGGTGTAAATAAACCAACCATTCTAAATCGTTAAAAAGCCTATAAGTAGTCGGACAAAATTAAATTCACTCGTTGAGAGAGGGAACAGGGAACTTTTAACTGGGAACAGAAAAATCAATTGTGTAATTAATTCTGTCCCATTACTTACTGTCTTCGTTTTGACTTTTGACTTTTGACTTCCGCCCTGCGGTACTAGTCTGTTAACTTTTTTGTTTGCCATGCGCCTTTTCTTGCACCTTTTACCTGTAGTAAGCCGATTTAATTAACTATGCAGCCGGAACAACAACAACGGATTTTAGGTTACTTTCTCGAAGAAGCCAGAGAACACCTAAACACTATTGAACAAGGATTACTGAATCTTCAAGGAACCCTGGAAGATTCAGAAATGATTAATGAAGTCTTCCGTGCAGCCCACTCTATCAAAGGTGGTGCGGCTATGTTAGGTCTGAGTAGTATTCAGCACACGTCCCACCGTCTTGAGGATTGCTTCAAAATTCTTAAAGAACATCCTATTCAAGTAGACCAAAGATTAGAGTCTTTGCTACTGGACATCTGTGATACATTAAAAGCCTTGATAGACAATCTTGGCAATCCCTTTGGGTTATCAGAGGAAAAAGCTCAAGCTTTGATGTCAAAAACTGAACCAGTCATGCAATGGCTGAATGAGCATATAGAACTACTGCTAAAACAGGGTAATAATCAAGTATTAAACCCTAGTAGCGCATCTCCTACCCGGTTGCACATAGAGCCACCTGTTTCCCCACAGATACAAAATTCACCGATACCAAGTAAACAAAATCAGGATTGGACAGAGTTTCAAGCACAGGTGTTACAAGTTCTGCGGGAAATGTTGCAACAGTTTAAAAAAACTAACATAGAGACTTCCCGTAACAATTTACAAGAATGCTGTCATCAATTAGTAAAAATCGGTAGAGAATTAAATTTATCAAATTGGTGCAATCTGTGTGAATCAGCAGCCCTGGCTATATCCAATCCCGATAATAGTTATTTAACTTTAGCCAAAATAATTATTACTGAAATTAAGCAAGCGCAAGAATTAGTTCTCCAACATAGAGATGGGGAAATTACTATTAGTCAACAATTAGAAAATCTGTTTCCTCTTGTACAACTGGAGTTATTAGAATTTGCAGAAACGGAAACTGGGGAAACTTTATTTACAGATACGACAGAAATAAATTTAGAACCCAACATCAATGGATTTACCGATCCAGCTTTGTTTGATCATCAATCAACTGTGACTGAGAAATCTCCAGAAATAGGAATCTCTGAGTTAAACACTCTGGCTGATTTATTTGAAGGCGATACCCCCGATTTAGAAAATAATTGGCAACAAGAAGAAATATTAGAAGATATCACCAACTATCAGTTACCAATTATCAACAGTGAAGTTGAAGAGAATAATCACAATTTAGCTGATTTACTCTTCTTTGAAGATGACAATATACATAAGATAACTGCAAATAATCATGAGGATTTAAGTCTCTTATTTGATGATAGTTTATTAGAATCAGGGGATATAGCGGAAACAGTTAGTTCTCAACCGATAGAACCTAGTAATCTGTTGTCAAATCATACAGATTTACAATTTCCATCAGATGATGTGTTGCTAGAATTAATCTCAATTTCTAGACAATCTCGGCAGCCTAATTCTGAAAATGAGACAAATAGCAGTAATAATTTAGAAGAATTATTGACTTTCACAGCCGATGATGAATTAATATTTACAGATGAAACAACTGAATCAGAAAATACTGCGATAGCAGAAATAGCTACAGAACCTCAAATCAATTTTGATAATTCCTTTTTATCGGCAAATACAGATGCCAATTTTCCAGTAGAAGTTATTCCTACCAATGTAAAAACATCAAAAATAAAACCATCGGCACCAGAAAGTTTATCATTAGATAATTTATTTACAGCGGTAAAACCCCAGCCACCCCTGGTCAATGAAATTGATGATTTATTCAGTACACCAGAAATAACAACTAATCTTGCTAATTCAGTAGATGATCCAGATAACTTCTGGGATGATCTAGGCATAAGTGACTCAGAAAACACCTCTGTAATTAGTCAAGATATAGCTAAAGAACTAGAGGAGAGTTTATTTAGTGCATCTCTTGAAATTGGCACAAAATATCAGCAATTAACGACAAATAATCATGTAGATAAAAAAGGGTTTAATCCAACTTCCCAAGAGGAATATTTTGATTTATTCTTCACGTCAGATAGCGATACTGGGGCGGAAGCCATAGATAATTTATTTGATGATTTTATAGATGCCAACTCTAACAATGTTTCCCAATCTAGAGAATTATTTCTACCAGAAATTAATAGTTTTTCTCAACCTCCAGAAGTAACAGCAGATCAAGAAATTTTTGAGCCTGTTGAAGATGGCAATGATGACGGTTTGATTTTGTTTGAAGAGGAAATAACATCTTCTAAATCCGACACTAATCTAGATTTTACCTCTAATTTTGCAGATTTCAACTTAGAATTAGACTCAATTTTGCTAACAGCAATAACTACAGATAGTGCCGTAGTGGATGAAACTTACTCAGAATTAGAGTTAGACAACCCATTACAATCATCTTCAATAGATGATTTTGCGGCAATAGAAGCATTATTGGATGAACCTGTAGAAGATATAGTAGAAGCATCTTCAATAGATGATTTTGCGGCGATAGAAGCACTCTTATCCACAGCATTAGGAGAAATTACTAATCAGGAGTCAGAATCTATCCCAGGGGAAGATTTGGCAGCATTAGAAGCATTGTTGGATGAGGTGGGAGACAAAGAAGCACAGATAATTATTGGACAGACACCAGTAATTGTTCGACCTGTAGTAACGAACTCTCAAAATACTTTTTCTTCCTTGGGATTAGAAGATGAATTTAGTGAATTAGAGGATTTATTAGAACAGGCTGATAAAACAATATCTGGCTCGTCTGCCGCATCAGGAAAAACTTCTACTAGCAAAATCCCCATCCCCCGTCCGACAACTCGACGAACGATAAGAGAAGAAAGTATGAAAATTCCAGTTAAGCAACTGGATGATATGAGTAACTTAGTCGGGGAGTTGGTGGTAAATCGGAATACATTAGAGCAGGATCATGAACGTCTGCGACAGTCTCTAGATAGTCTTTTGGTTCAGGTACAGCATCTATCAGATGTGGGAGTGAGGATGCAGGAATACTACGAGCGATCGCTCTTAGAAGCCTCTCTCCTATCCAGTCGCCGTTATCGAGAACATGATGGACCACCATCAGGCAATTCCCATAATCGCGGGTTTAGCGAAATTGAAATGGATCGGTTTACGCCCTTCCATATCCTGGCACAAGAAATGATTGAGTTCATCGTGCGAGTCCGGGAGTCAGCCAGTGATATTGACTTTGTTACCGAAGAAACAGAACAGGTAGCAAGACAGTTACGCCAAGCAACTAGTCAACTACAAGAAGGATTGACAAAAGCCCGAATGGTTCCATTTAGCCAAGCTGTTGATCGGTTACGGCGAGGGGTGCGGGATAATGCCATTAGATATGGCAAACAAGTAGAATTAGTCACAGAAGGAGTGGATACCTTAGTTGACAAGATGATTTTGGATCGTCTCACAGATCCATTGACTCACATGGTCAATAATGCGATCTCCCACGGCATTGAAACCCCAGAAGTTCGGGAAGCCGCAGGTAAATCACCCGTAGGTATCATTAATATTCGCGCCCTACAACAAGGAAACCAAACCATTATTTCTGTTAGTGACGACGGTGCAGGTATTGATCATCAAAAAGTTAAAAACAAAGCCGTTAAAAAAGGTATCCTTACCCCCGAACAGGCAAAAACCATGTCTCGGATTGATACCTACGAACTTTTATTCCTCCCCAGCTTTAGTACCGCCGATGAAGTAGACGATATCAAAGGTAGGGGTGTGGGCATGAACGTCGTCCATAACGATATCAGCGAAATTCGCGGTACTGTTGGTACTGACTCCACACTAGGTCAAGGAACGATCTTTACCATTCGTCTACCACTGACCCTAAGTATTTGTAAAGCCCTATTCTGCATTTGCGATCGCACCAGAATCGCTTTTCCAATGGATGGTGTGGAAGATACCCTAAATATTCCCAGCAAAAACATTCAGCAAGATGCTGACGGAGAATCATTTATCGTCTGGAGAGAGATTATTCTGCCCTTCAAGCCTTTAAAAGATATCTTAGTTTTTAACCGTCAACTTAGTCGTGGCAACATCTATGGGACTAAAAAAAATGATGACATGATTTCTGTCATCGTTATCCGTTCAGGCAATACAATGATCGCTTTACAAGTTGATCAAGTCCTCAGTGAACAAGAAATTGTAATTAAGCAATTTGAAGGACCAGCACCTAAACCAAGTGGCGTAGCTGGTGCTACAGTTCTTGGTGACGGTATGATCATGCCCATTGCTGACGTACTAGAAATCATTGACATCTTCCAAGGCAAGATGTCTAAACATATCGGTGGCAATTGGCAGCAAACAAATTCACCATCAGTAAACACCATCTCCGCTGACAAAGTAGAAACAACAGTATTAATCGTTGATGACTCCATCACAGTTCGAGAACTTCTATCTCTTACCTTCAGCAAAGCTGGTTATCGGGTAGAACAAGCCCGTGATGGGCAAGAGGCATGGGATAAACTTCGTTCCGGTTTACATTGCGATATCGTTTTCTGTGACATTGAAATGCCTCGTTGTGATGGATTAGAACTGCTGTCTCGAATGCAGAAAGATGGTTCTTTTGGCAACTTACCTATCGCCATGCTTACCTCTCGTGGTGCAGATAAACATAGACAAATGGCAATACAACTTGGTGCTAGTGGCTACTTTACTAAACCCTATTTAGAAGAAGCACTTTTAGAAGCAGCCTCGCGGATGCTAAAAGGAGAAAACGTCGTAGTTACAGCTTAATGAAGAATACTAGGGTAAAAAGTATCCTCCAGTAATTTACAGTCGGGTAAAAAATTGCTGGTGCTGATGATTAACCACGCTTTTATTCCTTAAAACCAAACTGTGTAAAGAAACGTAAAATCGCCCAAACCCTCTTCACTCTTGCCTCTTGCCTCTTGCCTTTTGCCTTGCCATAACGACAATTTTCAACGCCAACCTACTTATTAACCTGCAAGTGCTTTTTTAGATGACCCATAAACGGCATTTCTGAATGTGACGGAGATCCTAAAGATGATTGGATACAATCATTTACTGAATAACAACTTCAAAAATTCACAATAATTTCACCATAACTTCATATTTATGGATATTACACAATTTGCTCAATTAATTATCAACGGTATCGCTGTCGGTAGCATTATCGCCTTAGCAGCAGTAGGACTGACCTTAACCTATGGGATTTTGCGGTTGTCTAATTTTGCCCACGGTGATTTTCTCACATTAGGAGCTTATTTGACTCTCATGGTCAATGCTATGGGTCTAAATATTTGGTTGTCAATGATTGTGGCTACCGTGGGAACTGTGGGAGGAATGTTACTAGCAGAAAAATTGCTATGGTCAAAAATGCGGTCTATCCGTGCTAGTTCGACAACACTGATTATTATCTCTATCGGTCTAGCTTTATTTCTCCGCAATGGGATTATTTTTCTCTGGGGAGGTAAAAACCAAAATTATAATTTGCCCGTGATTCCGGCTTTAGAATTTGGGACTTTAAAAGTACCGCAAAATCAATTATTGGTACTGGGATTAGCTATTTTGGCGATTTTATCGCTACACTACTTGCTACAAAATACGAAAATTGGTAAGGCAATGCGGGCAGTAGCTGATGATTTAGATTTAGCTAGAGTATCTGGTATTAATGTTGATAGGGTAATTTTGTGGACTTGGGTAATTGCTGGGACATTCACTTCTTTAGGTGGGAGTATGTACGGGCTAATTACAGCAGTGCGTCCAAATATGGGTTGGTTTTTGATTTTACCTTTGTTTGCTTCAGTGATTTTGGGGGGAATTGGTAATCCTTATGGAGCGATCGCCGCCGCCTTTATTATTGGTATTGCCCAAGAAGTTAGCACCCCTTGGCTAGGTTCACAGTACAAGCAAGGTATAGCTCTACTAATCATGATTGTGGTGCTGCTTATTCGTCCCAAAGGTTTATTTAAAGGCACGATTTAAACAGCACCGATCTAGTTCTAACTATTCAATGATGTGGAAGTAGTAAGCTGCTACCAAAAAGTTAACAGCCAAAAGTAACAACGCCCAGCCAGTACGGAAAGCGTAGGAAGGTTTAGCAGCGGGTTTGCCTTTAGCAGTCATAAGCGGTTCTCCTAATTTAGTGACTTTTTAAGAAATAGCAAACTCACGCGCCAATTTTGCAAATTCTTTAAAAATATTTTTGTAACCCACATTCCGCAGGTGTTTTTTGAATTTTCGGAATTATCCATAACCCAATGATAACAAGGCTTTCAGACAATG
>NZ_JAAVWA010000061.1:0-9610 GCF_017355725.1 Anabaena sp. 54 | reverse complement strand
CCCCAACTCCCCCAACTCCCCCAACTCCCCTTTTACTTCCCCAACTCCCCCAACTCCCCCAACTCCCCCAACTCCCCCTGTTCCCTGTTCCCTGTTCCCTGTTCCCTAAATTATATGAGTCTCGAAGTTGGTATTATCATGGGTAGTGATTCCGATTTGCCCACAATGAAGGATGCGATCGCTATTTGTGAAGAATTTGGTATTGTAGTTGAAGTTGCCATTGTCTCTGCCCATCGTACCCCAGAACGGATGGTTGAGTATGCTAAAACTGCACATCAACGCGGTATTAAGGTAATTATCGCTGGTGCTGGTGGTGCGGCACATCTCCCTGGTATGGTAGCATCTTTAACTCCTTTACCTGTGATTGGTGTTCCCGTCGCTACTCGGAATTTACAAGGTGTTGATTCTTTATATTCTATAGTGCAAATGCCAGCAGGAATACCCGTCGCTACCGTCGCTATTGGGAATTCTAAAAACGCTGGACTTTTAGCTGTACAAATTCTTGCTACTCACCAACCAGAATTACTCGAAAAAGTGCAAGTTTATCGGCAAAGTCTTTGTAATATGGTCATGGAAAAGCAAGCTAAACTAGACCAGCTTGGATATGAAAAATATTTACAACCATAGATATTTACACCAGGCGGTTAGAAACCGCGTCTACACAGGCAAAACCCACCTGCGTGGGTTAAGATTTATTAGTCCATGAAGACGGACTTGGTTTATGTAGCCGCGTATCCCTAACGGGAGGCGAAGCCATATTGTATTCGCCAGGGCTTAGTGCAAAATATAAATATTCACATAACTCCATATTAAGTCGTGAACCATCCTATCAACACCTCAGCCCAAACCCAAAATCGCAAAGCAGATCATATTCGCATCTGTTTAGAAGATAATGTCCAATCTCCAGTAACTACCACTGGTTTAGAAAAATATCGCTTTACTCATGCTTGTTTACCGGAAATTGATGGTAAAGATATTGATGTGAGTACGACATTTTTGGGCAAACATCTCCATGCACCTTTGTTAATTTCTTCCATGACGGGAGGTACAGAACAAGCGGGAATTATTAACCGTCGTCTGGCTGAAGTTGCCCAAGAATACAAATTAGCAATGGGTGTAGGATCTGTAAGAGTAGCAGTGGAAAAACCTCAAGTTGCGGATACTTTTGCCGTTCGTAAATATGCGCCCGATATTCTCCTCTTTGCCAATTTAGGCGCAGTACAGCTTAATTATGACTATGGTATTGATGAATGTTTACGAATTGTTGATCTGGTCGAAGCTGATGCTTTGATTTTACATATTAACCCTTTGCAGGAATTCATTCAACCCAGGGGTGATACTAATTTTCATGGATTGCTTGACAAAATATCTGACTTGTGTAACGATTTGCCAGTTCCCGTAATTGCCAAAGAAGTAGGTAATGGAATTTCCGCAACTATGGCAGAAAAACTGATAGCTGTGGGAGTGCAAGCTATTGATGTGGCTGGTGCTGGTGGTACGTCTTGGGCGATGGTTGAAAGTGAACGGGCAGAAACCTCCTTACAGCGGCGTTTGGGGCAAACATTTGGGGACTGGGGGATACCCACAGCCGATTGTATTGCCAGTATTCGGGAGCATGATCCCGATGTTCCCTTAATTGCTTCTGGGGGCTTACGCAATGGTTTAGATGTGGCTAAAGCGATCGCTCTAGGGGCTGATATTGCTGGTTTAGCAATGCCCTTTCTCAAAGCAGCGGCAGTATCGGAAGCGGCTGTAGTAGAATTAACAGAGGTTTTAATTGCCGAAATCACCACCGTATTATTTTGCACTGCCAATAGCAACCTGTATAAATTAAAGCAATCTCAGAGTTTACAACGAACAACTGACCACTGACAACTGACCACTGACAACGAACAACTGACAACTGACTTATAAATAACTAATGACTAATTTTCTTAAACAAACCCTAGCAAGTTTAATTGGTAGTTTACTAGGACTGACAATTTTTTCTGGAGTCAGCACACTGGGATTCTTATTAATATTAATTGCGGTTGCTAGTTCTCAAAGTTCAGCCCCAACAGTGAAAGATAAGTCAGTTTTAGTTTTGGACTTGTCTATGAAAATCACCGATAGTGAACCTAATTCCAGCCAACTTTTGCAAAAAACTTTTAGCGGGGTTGAAGAAAATAACATCACACTTCGCAAAGTTGTAGAAACCTTAGATAAAGCCGGACGTGATCAAAAAATTGTAGGTATTTATATAGATGGAACTAATGCTAATAGTGCAGTTGGTTATGCTTCCTTGAAAGAAATCCGTCAAGCATTAGAAAAATTCCGCAAAACCGGCAAAAAAATTATTGCCTATAGTACAGATTGGAGTGAAAAAGAATATTATCTAAGTTCCGTAGCCAATCAAGTTATAGTTAATCCTATGGGAGCAATGGAAATGAACGGTTTAAGTTCACAACCAATGTTCTTAGCGGGAGCATTTGAAAAATACGGCGTTGGTGTGCAGATTGTGCGGGTAGGTAAATTTAAGGGTGCAGTAGAACCGTTAATCCTCAATAAACTCAGCCCAGAGAACCGGGAACAAACTCAGAAATTGTTAGATGATGTGTGGGGAGAGTGGCGGAAGTCTGTAGGTGCAAGCAGAAACATTCTACCGCAGAAATTGCAAGCGATCGCTAATAGTCAATCAATTTTAGAAGCTACAGAAGCTAAATCTAATAGTCTAGTGGATACGATTGCTTATGAAGATCAAGTATTCACCGACTTAAAAAAATTAACTGGTAACAGTGAAAAAGATCAAACATTCACAAAAATCAGCTTGGCTGATTATGCCGAAGTTCCCGGAAAATCCTCAAATTCAGATCATAAAATTGCCATTGTTTATGCAGAAGGAGAAATAGTTAACGGTAGCGGTGACGAAGGACAAATTGGCGGTGATAACTTTGCAAAAATATTCTCAAAAATTCGCCAAAATGATCAAATCAAAGCAGTAGTTTTAAGAATTAATAGCCCTGGTGGTAGTGCTACCGCAGCCGAAATCATGCAGCGAGAAATCAAATTAACTCGTCAAATCAAACCCGTCATCGTTTCTATGGGAGATGTAGCTGCTTCTGGTGGTTATTGGATTGCAAGTGATTCCAACCGCATTTTTGCCCAAGCTAATACCATTACAGGTTCTATAGGTGTCTTTGGCGTATTATTTAATGGTCAAAAACTAGGCAATAATAATGGCATAACTTGGGATAGCGTAAAAACGGCTCAGTATGCAGATCAACAAACCATTTCCCGTCCTAAATCACCTCAAGAATTAGCAGTTTATCAACGCAGTGTTGACCGCATTTATAATCTATTCTTGCAGAAAGTTTCCCAAGGACGGAAAATTCCCACTGCAAAAGTAGCAGAAATCGCCCAAGGACGAGTTTGGTCAGGAACAGCAGCCAAACAAATCGGTCTAGTTGATGAAATTGGTGGTTTAAATGTAGCCATTGAATATGCAGCTAAACAAGCGAAATTAGGAACTGATTGGGAAATACAAGAATATCCGCGAAGTACAACCTTTGCAGAAAAGTTATTTGGTAAAAAATTAGATCAAACAAAAGCCAAATTAGGCATAGAAAAAACCCAAACTAAAAACTCAAACCCCTTAATAAATGAACTAGAAAAATTCCAACAGGAAATCAAAACCTTGCAAACAATGAATGATCCTCAAGGGATTTATACTCGTTTACCAATTAACTTTAAAATTGAATAAGTAGGTTGGCGTTAAAAATTGTCGTTGGGGCAAGGGAACAGGGAACAGGGAACAGGAAGAGGGTTTGGGCGATTTTACTTTTCGTTACATATTTCGGTTTTTTTCCGTTCACCTACTTAGGTAATTGGTAATTGGTAGTTAACGAGGATTAAACTATTGCTAAAATTACAAAATATAGCGATTATTGGTCGAATAAAATATAATCGAGGGCGCAGAAGAAAGCGCCTCTACTGTCTTTAAAGTTTAAAACTGTACCTCACTGATTTTAACCCAGAAAAATTACACTAATAAACTGACATGAACACTGTTACCCTAAATCTAGATCCAGTTGTTCGCCTTACAGATGATCAGTTTTACCAACTCTGTATGGCTAATAAAGATGTAAACTTAGAACTCAATGCACAGGGAGAATTAATTATCGTGCCACCAGTAGGAGGAGAAAGCGGCCGTAGTGAATCTGATTTAAATTTCAAAGTAAGTCTTTGGAACTACAAAACCCAATTAGGAATAGTATTTAGTTCCTCTACTATTTTTCAACTTCCTAATGGTGCAAAACGTTCTCCTGATGTTGCTTGGGTAAAATTAGATCGGTGGGAAGCACTAACTGTTGAAGAAAGAGAAAAATTTCCCCCACTCGCACCTGATTTTGTCATTGAACTGAGATCAAAAACAGACAGACTTAAAACCCTGCAAGAAAAATGCACCGAATATATAAATAATGGCGTGCGTTTGTGTTGGTTAATTAATCCCTACGATAAACAAGTAGAAATTTACCGACTGGAACAACCTGTAGAAATTGTTCAATTTCCTGTATTACTGTCTGGAGAAGATGTGTTATTAGGGTTTGAATTACAATTTTGAGATCCACAAACAATTTATCTTGAGGTGGGCATTGCCCACCATCAATAATGCTATTGAAAACGATAATTGCGATCGCCACGTTCACCATTCGCATCTCTTATGGATAAACCCGTAGGAATAGCATTACCTTGAGGATCTACTTTTACCCTCACTAAAATTGGTTGTTGTCTACCATTCCTGGCTTCCTGAATTTGCGAAATATCCTCATTAATCTGTTGTCTTTGTTCTTCAGGAATGAAATAGTCTTCTAACCCATAATTAATCAAACCGTCTTGATAATTACCTTTTAAAGCTACCTGATTATTAGATAAATAAACAGGACGATTACTACTTACCCGGATAGGTTTCCAAGACTGAAGTTCATTTCTATCAAAAGATTGTCGTTCTTGCAAAATTAAATATAAGATACTCCCTGGGGCAATTTGTCTACCCCTGCGAGAATTTCTTCGCAACCAGTCATTCCAACCCGGCAATCTTCTCAAAGTTTCAGGACGGGAAATATTATAATCTAAGTTCAATGAAGAACCCCTGACAACATCATTAGAATCTACAGGTACAGTTTGCAAAATTACTGTCTTACCCGTCATATCTGTATACATTGCCTGAGAAGGTACAGCCAGAATTAAACCTACTTGAACCAATAAAGGAGCAATTAATCGCCAAATCGGTAAAGGTTTATTAGCTTTCTGTTCTGTAGCCTTAAGATAATCCCGAAAAGTCAATTTTTCGGAAAATTCCATTTCTGGAGTGAAGGTTTTTTTTGATTCAGGGAAGTCATTTTTCATGGGATTGATTTAGTTAGTAATTGGTAATTGGTAATAGATAATAGATAATAGGAAAAAATACTTTTCCCATTCCTGCTAATTTTTCGATAGGAATTTATCCGCAGAGATTTATATAGAAAGAACTCAGATTTAATTTTTTGTGAGTAAGTAGAAAGGCGTAAAAAAGTCGAACTCAGGTGTCTGAATTTTGATTGAGAATTATCCTATTAAGTAGGTGAACACAATAAAACCAAACTGTGTAAAGAAACGTAAAATCGCCCAAACCCTCTTCACTCTTGCCTTTTGCCTCTTGCCTTTTGCCTTGCCATAACGACAATTTTCAACGCCAACCTACTTACTTTCTACTTCGATAATCACCTCCACTATTGCCTCTGTTATCTCTCTCCCTTTCTCTATCCCTCTCCCTCTCTCTATTTCTCTCCCTTTCTCTATCTCTCTCTCTACTATCGTTAGTGCCTCCACTACCACTCCGATAATCACTGCTACTATTGCTTCTGTTATCGCCTCTACTATCGTTAGTGCCTCCACTACTACTCCGATAATCACTGCTACTATTGCTTTTGTTATCGCCTCTACTGTCGTTAGTGCCTCCACTACTAGTTTTATTCCCACTATTCCCACTATTCCCACTATTCCCACTATTCCCGCTATTCCCGCTATTCCCACTACCACCGCTATTCCCGCTACCACCACTATTCCCACTATTCCCACTATTCCCACTATTCCCACTATTCCCGCTATTCCCACTACCACCACTACCACCACTATTCCCACTACCACCACTATTCCCGCTATTCCCGCTATTCCCACTATTCCCGCTACCACCACTATTCCCACTATTCCCACTATTCCCACTACCACCACTATTCCCGCTACCACCGCCATTACTAGTTTTAGAAGTAGTAAAGCGACGTTCAAACCAAAGTCCGGCAGCAATGAGAGAATAACCGCAAATACCAAATACTAAAGCCCGGAAAAGAACCTCAGTATTATATTCTAAAACCCGGCTGATAATTTGCAGGGTAAATAATAACATACCACACCAAAATGCGGCTCTTTTTCGTAATTTCAACCCTTCTTGAACTAATCCCCAGGCTAATATTGCCAATAAAACATTGAAGATGAAAATGCCTAGTTCGGTAATTCTGCTGATAGCTTGATGCCAAAAAGGAGTAATCAGAATAAACCCTAAAAAAGTAGTAATAATGCCAAGTCTGAAAAATACTTCTCGTCGAAGTGGACTATTGCTTTGACGAATTAGAAACAACCATTGTAAAACTGCCAAACCGCTGAGAATCCCTAAATCAATAATTGGCAAAGATGGTAATACATTCGATGAATTACTAGTTGAATTGAAGGGATTTAAAAATGATAAACTGCCAATAGAGTCAACCGATTCCCATTGCCAACGGAAAGATAAAAGATAAAAAACCACACCAAAGCAAATCAAGCCAAAATTACGTGCCAGGGGTTGAAACAATCTATAATTAACTGTGGGAAAAAGTAAATCGTCATAACTCCAAAGTAAGGCAGGTGGTAAAGCCAACGCAAAGGAAGCTATCCAAGAAGCTGCATCAGAAAATGTTAAGAGTGGTAAAGGTCTGAGGTTATATTGCAAAGATATAATAAATGCCACAACTCCTATGCCAAAAATCCACCGGGATCTGCAAATATAAGCTAAAGGAACAAACAGTAACCATGATAGTAAGGGCATATGGCGCACAGCTAACCGCGCCCAAGTCACTTCCCCAGATTCAGATCCTAAATTACCAATTCCTATCCAGTAACCGATTTGAATGAGGACAATAGCCATAATTCCCAAAGAATTGAGGGAAAGACTATAAGCCATAACTAACACCCCAACCCCCCAAGCTAAAAATAACTCAGAAGCTGAACCGCTAATATTGAATATTTGCGCCATCAACATGAGGGTTGCCCCTAAAATAAAAGCACTGAGAATTAACAATGCTTCTCCGAGTACCCGTTTACCCTCTTGAGATTTTTTACCTTGATTTGTGGTAAGTGTAGGTTCTCGCCAAGTCAAAAACCCAGTAATGGCTGTGGAGAGAAATAAACTCATTAACAAGATAAACTTAACGTCCCGTGACCAACCTTGCCAATTTGCGCCCACAAGGGTCATTAAACCTAAGCCTAATAATAAACCGCCGATGACAATGGCAATAACACCAAAACTATCACGGGTAGATTCTTCTATTTTATTAAATTGATGCCGCTTGGCTATTTGGTCGTACTGGGAAGAACTAATAATTCCTTCGTCTCGCCAACGTTGTGATTCTTGGCGCAGTTTTTGCTGAAAATTGTTAAATATCATGACCTCTCCGGTACATAAGTGTAACACCAAATCTAAAATCGTAATTTGGCATGAGTTTGACAAACATTAACAAAACAAGGTTAGCCTCTAGCTAAAAGCCAGAAGCCATAACAGACGAACTTTGCAAACGCCATGTAAATATCGGTCAATGTCTTTTTAGTATGCAGCCAAATATATTGATTGCATTGTTCTCATGTAACAGTTTCTCTTCTGATTTAATTTGGTAGAAATTAATATGGAAAAACCTTCTAATTTATTGCTTAAAGTTACCCGACAGTTATTTACAAATGTAGATGAACAAACAAAGTTTATAGATGCTTTAGTTCATCCCCAACCTTTTGCACCCTGCATTCTTTGGTGTCAAGATCAACCAGAGATTTCGCCTTTTCAAGTGCAAACTCCAACACATTGGCAACCACATTTTGTAGACCGTTTATCTTTGGGAGCAAAACCAGGTAAACATTCTCTCCATGAACAGGGATATTTTTACTGTTTAGATTTTTCTTCGGTATTTTCTGCTTCTGTTTTGTTGGCAATTCCCGAATCAATATCTATAGTTTTTGATATGTGTGCTGCCCCCGGTGGTAAAAGTGTGTTTGCTTGGAAGGCTTTAAGACCTGATTTGCTAATTACTAATGAGGTAATTGGTAAGCGGTTAGGAATGCTGATTTCTAATTTAAAACGTTGTCAAATTAAACCCAGTGGGGTAGTAAATAGAGATTCGAGTATTTTTGCAGAATTGTTGCCGGCTTCGAGTAATTTGGTGATGGTTGATGCCCCTTGTACTGGGCAATCTCTATTAGCTAAAAATGAGAAAGCACCAGGATGTTTTCACTCAACTTCAATTAATAAAAGTGCCAATCGTCAAAAACGCATTATTGCTAATTCTGCCCAAGTTGTTGCCCCTCAAGGTTATTTAGCATATATGACTTGCACCTATTCCCCTGAAGAAAATGAGCAGGTTTGTGAATGGTTTTTGGAACGGTTTCCGCATTTTCAAGCTGTGAAAGTTGATCATTTATCTACTTTTCAATCTCGTTTAACTAGCATTCCTTGTTATCGGATGTTTCCGCAATATCGGTTGGGTGCGGGTGCGTTTACGGCGTTGTTTAAAAATACGATGGAAGGTGATGCGAAGGGGGTTGATTTAGAGTCTATGTCTGCTATGTGGAGATATCAAAGTATGTAGTGTTCTTTGATGCTGTCCGAATAAAGCCCACCTGCGTGTGATTTACATTTTTTCTCACGCAGAATCACGAATAAGTATTAAGATTTACAAATTAAAATAAGTCGTCATCAGGTAAATCAAGGCTTTTACGTCATTTTTGCGTAATTTTTGCATAATTTAGTATAACTTTTTTAATAGAATAGTATTTTTTACTGTAGTCAAGTTGGCATAAATCATTTTATGTTTATGTAGTGACACTGACGATATCCAAAAAATCAGTATTTTTTGGATATCGTCAGTGTCAGTAGGACTAATATTTAATCTTTGAAGTACACCTAAGATGAGCATTGCCGACTAGAATCTGGATACAGTCTGCATTGCCCACCCTACGTAAGCAAGATTTTCATAAATTATTTAGGGGTGCATTATGTTTGATAATTCTGAAAAGTCTTTTGATTCCTCTTTACCAGGATTGGGTAATTCCTCAACTTACCTGGATAAAGATCCTTTAAATCCTAATCCAGAGTTTGGTTTACAGCAACTTCCATCGTTAAATGCACCTCTTGATTATGCTGGAAATACCCGATCTACAGCCCGTAATGTTGGTACTTTAACAAGTCTTCAGAGTTTTAATGATTGGGTAGGAAGTGCTGATACTAATGATTACTATAGTTTCAATGTAGGCACACAAAGTAACTTTAGTCTAAATTTAACAGGCTTAAGTG
>NZ_JAAVWA010000014.1:0-118460 GCF_017355725.1 Anabaena sp. 54 | reverse complement strand
CAATGCGAGATTCTGATTGGGTTTCAGCCATTTTACAAAACGCAATACCCCTCATTTTTATTTTGTTTACCTACTTATCTCTCGTCAAGGATATCTCAATCGTTACTTAGAAAAGTATGGTAAAAATACTTGGGAAATGATGAAAAGTGCCTTTTCTATTTTAATAGAATGTAGTGCTAAATATGCAGCTATTAATAATGGTATCGCACTCTTTCCAACTCGCCAAACAGCGAACTGCTTGCAGCAGCGCTTCGCTATCGCATCCCTTCAACTTACCAGAATCCTTTTTTTTTACGAACCACTCCAGACACAGAGTATTTGCAAATTGTTAAAAAAGTGGTATGATTGATTGGTAAGATTAATAAGTCATACATAATGATGAAAGTCACAATTACTTTGGAAGAAGACATTCTCAGATTTATTGATCAACAAGCAAAAGGTAATCGTAGTGCCTATATTAACGCACTATTAGCAGAACAAAGACGCAAAATTTTGGAAGCAGAAATAATTGCAGCACTCCAAGAAGATGCGAAAGATTTAGAATATCAAAATGAGATTTCTGCTTGGGATAATGTAGCTGGAGATGGTATTAATGCCAGAGGGTAATTTAACTTATAAACGGGGTGAAATTCGCTGGGTAAATCTTGATCCAACTGTGGGAGCAGAAGCACAAAAAATCCGTGCTTGTTTAATAGTTCAAAGTGATATTATGAATCAATATGGATTATTAACTATTGTGATGCCATTCCGACCAGGAAGTAAGCAAGCTCCCTATATTGTCAATATCAAAGCAACAGTAACTAATGGATTAGATAAAGATCGTTTTATTGATGTTGCTCAGATTCGTTCTGTAGATTATCGTCGGGTTTTAGGTTTGGTGGGAATTTTAGAAGCTGAATATTGGGAAGAAATTCGTACTGCTTTGGATGTGGTGTTAGGGTTTGGGGTTTAAGTTGAGCGAACTGACAAGTCAGCGCTTCGCTATCGCACTCTCTCAACTCCCCAAAAGCGATTATTCATCTTCATTAAACTGGTACGTCTGACTCACCCTGCGGTAAAATATCCTTAGTTCAAGGAATTGGCTATGAAAATAAAAGCAATTATTTGGGAAGAAGACGGTGTATGGTGTGGTTCTGTACCAGCTTTACCAGGATGTCATACCTGGGGTGAAAGTTACGAACATTTATTAGAAATGTTGAAAGATGCTGTTCAAGGTTGGTTAGAAGTTGCTAGTCAGCAAGAAGAAGTTGAACCACAAAAACAGTTGATTGAGTTATCTTTATGAAATCCGTTTCTGGTAAATCTCTGTGTAAGATTGTTGAACGCTATGAATGGAATCTAAAAAGGATTACAGGTAGTCATCATATCTATGTTAAGGAAGGTATGAGTGTGATTCTTTCTATACCTGTTCATGGTAATCGTGATTTACCTACTGGTACACTCAGAAGTATTTTGAAAGATGCTAGTTTGACTGAGGAAGATTTAGATTAATTTCGCTATCGCATCCCCTCAACTTCCCAAACAGCGATTCCTAGGTCGCGCTTCGCTATCGCATTCCCTCCACTCCCCAAACAGAGATTCCTAGGTCGCGCTTCGCTATCGCACCCCCTCAACCTCCCCAAAAGCGATTCCTAGGTCGCGCTTCGCTATCGCACTCCCTTCAACTCCCAAACAGCGAACTGACAAGTCAGCGCTTACGCTATCGCACTCTCTCAACTTCCCAAACAGCTATACTTTGGGTAAGTTACACTTGCTGATTCTGATCTGATATACTGATAATGTGTAAAAATAATCAAATCTAGTATTTTATGATTAATAATCACCAACTCATCACAGAAACATCCTCAACTACACCCTGGAATGATTTATTATTAGAAATTGCCCAAACTCCAGAAGAATATATACCAGAAATATTGGAAATTGTCCGTTTATTTCGTCAAAATTTGATCAATAAACCAACAACTTTGATAACTACAGAAAAACATAAATTAGACTGGCAAGAATTTATTAATCAAACAGCAGGAAGTTGTGCTGATGATCCAATTATTCTGGATAATTTAGGTATTGATGATACTTTAGATGCATAGCTTAGAAGAAATGATTAATTGTTAGGAATACAAACTGATGAAATATTTATTAGATAGTAATGTTTGTATTCAATATCTTAATCAAAGATCAGAAAAGATTATTCAGCATCTTCAATATTTATCCGATATAGATATAGTAGTTTGTTCTATTGTCAAAGCCGAATTATTTTATGGTGCAATGAGAACTCATAATCCTGCGAAAACTCTGCAAAAGCAGCGGGAATTTTTAGATAGTTTTGTTTCTTTGAAGTTTGATGATGAATGCGCTGTAATTTATGGTGAAATTCGTAGTAAATTGGCTGCTAAAGGTACTCCTATAGGAAATAATGATTTACATATTGCTGCTATTGCGATCGCTAATAATTTAACTTTAATTACTCACAATACTAGAGAATTTAGTAGAATTGACAATTTAAAATTAGAAGATTGGGAGATTTAGTAAACAGCGCTACCTAGCGATCGCACTCCCTCAACTCCCCAAACAGCGATAGCGAAGCGCGACCTAGGAATCGCTTGACAAAGTTACAAGTTTTTATAAACTTCATCATCATTACGTTTACCAACCCGAAAAACATCAACTAATTTATTATCATCATCAATGGTGTACAAAATGCTGTATTCACCCTGATCAATACGATAACCACCTTGATAACCTTTTAAAGCTGCATAGTCTTGAGGACGAGGATTACCTTGAAGGGAGAGAATTTTTGATACAACTTGTTTATATTGTTTTGGTTGTAAGTCTAATAAATCTTTTTCCGCAGTTTTCGCAATCCTCAATGTATAACGTTCACTCATTGGGATATTTAGCTATTATTTCTTCTATGGTGGTAAATCCTTCGTTTTCTTCTACTGCACGTCGCAATTTAGCCGAATCTATTGCATCTTCTATTGCTTCTAATAGTTTTAAATCTTCAATGCTAATTATCGCTACCGCAGCTTTACCATGACGCTGAATTAAAATTCTTTCTCCACGATATTCTGCACGGTTCATAATATCGGGAAAATTAGCACGCGCTTCACTTGCACTGATGACAGACATAGCGCCTCACAAAATTTATAGGATTACATAACATTATAGATTATTTGTCTGTTTTTTGCAAATTGTACAAAATTTAAGTTTTTGAGCAATAGTGGAGCGATCGCACCCCCTCAACTCCCAAACAGCGAACTGACAAGTCAGCGCTTACGCTATCGCACTCCCTCAACTTCCCAAATAGCGATTCCTAGGTCGCGCTTTGCTATCGCACTCCCTCAACTACCCAAACAGAGATTCCTAGGTCGCGCTTACGCTATCGCACTCCCTCAACTACCCAAACAGAGATTCCTAGGTCGCGCTTACGCTATCGCACCCCTTCAACTCCCCAAACAGCGATAGCGAAGCACTTAGATCACCGTAGTTATCACATTTTATAAATTTCAGACATTGCTTATTCTGATCCGATATACTGGTAATATGTAAAAATAATCAAATCTGGTATTTTATGATTAACATTCACCAATCCATTACAGCTAAATCATCAGCAAAACCCCGCAATGATTTATTACTAGAAATTGAACATACTCCAGAAGAATATATACCCGAATTACTACAAATTGTCCGGTTATTTCGTCAAAGTGTGACGATGAAACAGACATCTTTGAAAAACTGGGAAAATGCCATTAATGAAATTAATGAAAGTGACGCAATTAAAAAAGAACACAGAAAAACTAATATTAAAAGATTGTTCGAGTCATGGAATGAATCAGATGAACAACAAGAACAACAAGAAACTTTGGAAATTATTGAATCCATGAATGGTATTTTAATTTAAAATAAAATGAGTAAGGTTATTGTTTTAGATTCTGCACCTGTGGGATTAATTACTAATCCTAAAGCGAATCCTCTAGCTGTGCAATGTCAAGAATGGTTTTATAGTCTTTTTGAAAGAGGTTATGAGGTAATTTTACCAGAAATTATAGATTATGAAATTAGACGAGAATTATTAAGAGCAAATAAGTTATCAGGAATTAGAAAACTGCATCAACTTAAATCAGAAATTATTTATCTTCCTATTACCACAGAAGTAATGTTAAAAGCAGCAGAATTATGGGCTGAAGTGAGAAATCAAGGTAAATCTACAGCAGATAATAAAGCTTTAGATGGTGATGTTATTTTAGCTGCTCAATCTATTTTAGTTGCTAATTATGGAAATGAGGTAATTATTTCCACGAGTAATAAAAAGCATCTTTCTCTTTTTATTGATGCTAGAGAATGGGGAGAAATTTAAACTGTGATAGCGATCGCACCCCTCCAACTTCCCAAACAGCGAACTGCTTGCAGCAGCGCAACGCTTACGCATTCCCTCAACTTCCCAACATCCTTTTTTAACGAACCACGAAGACACGAAGAGCGCGAAGGGAAGAAAGAAGAAAACAGTGTAATTAACATCTGCTTAAATCTGATATACTTAATATATCAAGTTAATCATAAGTTTTACTTGATATTAATTAACTAGCATCGAAGAATATGAAACAATGTAAAACTATACAGCTACAATTGAAACCAGAAATAGAAGCTCGTCTGATTACCCAAGCTACTAAACAAGGTTTATCAATTGAATCTTATCTTGAATCTTTGATTGAAGATAGTTTGAAAAATCAAGATGAAAAATCTTTTTCTCAAGTAACAACTGAGGAAGATTGGGAAACAGCACTAATGAATTTAATCAATAGTCCTGCTTTTACTCTAGCACCACCACTTTCAGATGCAGCTATTAGTCGAGATAGTATTTATACCAGAGAAGATGAAATGTTATGAAATATTTGGTGGATACTAATATTTTACTGCGTTTGGTACAAAAAAATAGTCCCATGCACCTTGATACTCAAAGGGCAATTTTAACACTCAAAAAGCAAGGTAATTTTTTATGTATTATTCCACAAAATATAATTGAATTTTGGGCTGTTGCTACAAGACCTCTTGATAAAAATGGGTTAGGTTTATCTATCACTCAAGCGGAAGAAGAAAGCGAAAAACTTAAAAAGATATTTATATTGGAATTGGATACACCACAAATTTTTACTGAGTGGGAATCACTTGTTATTAAATATCAAGTGATGGGAAAACAGGTACATGATGCTCGTTTAGCTGCGGCTATGGTAGCTCATAATATTACACATTTATTGACATTTAATGTTGAAGATTTTAAACGGTTTTCGGATATTGTAGTTGTTGATCCACGTAGTATTGTTTAATCATATTAGAAGAGCGATTCCTGCGGAGCGCTTCGCTATCGCACTCCCTCAACCTCCCAAAAGCGAACTGCTTGCAGCAGCGCTTCGCTATCGCACCCCCTCAAATCCCCAAACAGCGAACTGCTTGCAGCAGCGCTTCGCTATCGCATCCCCCAACTTCCCAAACAGCGAACTGCTTGCAGCAGCGCTTCGCTATCGCATCCCCTCAACCTCCCAACATCCTTTTTTAACGAACCACAGAGACACAGAGGACACAGAGAAAGAGAGATCGCACCCCCTCAAATCCCCAAACAGCGAACTGCTTGCAGCAGCGCTTCGCTATCGCACCCCCTCACTCCCCAAACAGCGAACTGCTTGCAGCAGCGCTTCGCTATCGCACCCTCTCAACTCCCCAAACAGCGAACTGCTTGCAGCAGCGCTTCGCTATCGCACCCCTCAACTCCCCCAACAGCGATTCCTACGGAGTGCTTCACTATCGCATCTAATTACGTTTTTACGCTACTCCTTCACAGAGTAATATGCTATCTGTGAAGTTTCTTAGCTATAAAGCCAAATTAATTCACAAAATTAGTGTTATTAATTGCACTGGTTAATTCAGTAATCTTGATAGTCAAAGGTCTTGTTATTTTTCGTCAGAGAAGCTAAGGTAGAGTTAAAATATAATGCGCTTTATAAGCTTAGGTGTTGCAAATGGGTATCCTAGAGGCTATCAAACCTGGTTATTTTGAAGAATTTCGGCTTGAAGAAGCTCAATTATTCTTAGAGCAGTGTTTAGCCTGTGATTCTTCCAATGCTGAATTTTATGAATTTCTTGGAAATATTGCACAACGTCAAGGCATAAACATAGATCAGGTAAAATATAAGCTCTCTGAGGCTCTTCAAGAATTTATAATTTTGTTTGAGCTTCAAGAACAGCTTGTTATTACAGGTTCACAAATCAAGGAGCTTACTAAACGTATTCCTGCTCCTGATTCTGAAAATAAATTAAAGCGTAGTTACGCGCTTGAAGAAAAATTCTTGGACATGGCTTTTCAGAAGTTTGTCGAAAGAGTTTCTGAAATTAATTATGTTCACTCCAGAATCGTAGAGAATTACTGGAACTATCTTCCTGAGAAGCTTCAGGATTTGATTTTGTTTGGTTATATCCAAGAATTATTGGCTCAAGGAAAATATTCTTTATCTGAACTTGGCATTTCTCAAGCTGTTTGCAAAAAACACGAAGATTCGTTTTTGCAATTCAAGAGTTATCTTCTTAATGTATTGAGTGATTCTGATGTTGGTGTACGGTTACCTCAGTTAATAGATAAATATGAGCAAATAGTTTCTAATACCTCTGAAAATAATCCTAGCCAGCAGAAAAAAACACCATGTAAGAGGTATAATTTGGAAGAGTTCTTAGTAAAAATAACTCCTCTAAATTCTCATGGTGAAAGTGACTGGGGTGAAGCAATTGGTAACGAAGTTTGGTAGTAAGGTATATGTGCCGGAGCGCGGCGACATTGTATGGCTAAATTTCAGCCCTCAAGAGGGGCGTGAACAAGCTGGTCATCGCCCCGCTTTAATTATTTCTCCTATGATATATAATGACTTAGGTCTTGCTCTAGTCTGCCCAATAACTAACAGTACAAAAGGTTATCCTTTTGAAGTTCCTATACCTAGCGGTATAAATACTACAGGTGTTGTTTTAGCAGATCATCTTAAAAGCATTGATTGGAAAGCAAGAAAAGCTGAATTTATTGAAAAAGTTTCAGTTGAATTTGTTACTGAAGTCATTAGTATATTATCTGTGATAATTCCCTATCCTCAGCAAGATTAAAAGTGTTGTAATGACTGAGGATAAAAGCAATTAGTAAAATACTAATATCGCACCCCTTCAAATCCCCAAACAGCGATTCCTACGGAGCGCTTCGCTATCGCACCTCTTCAACTCCCAAACAGCGATTCCTACGGAGCGCTTCGCTATCGCACCCTCAACTCCCAAACAGCGATTCCTACGGAGCGCTTCGCTATCGCACCCCTTCAACCCCCTAAACAGCGATTCCAAATATCGCTGTTTTGTTTTTGTTTCAAGCAAAGCAAGAAATAACTAAACTAAGCAACTGCAAAATTTGTATATTCCCGCATTTTCGGTTCATGAAAAGCTAAAACAATATCTTCTTTAGGAACACCAACGCGAATTAAATCAGTAGCAATACCTTCTTCTGTCCAATCTTCTTCTATCCAAAACTTACAATTATGTAAGCGAACATAAACAGTCATTCCTGTAATTCTTTCACCATTTTGCCAACCAAGATTCATCCAAATATAATGACCTTTTTCGTCATCGCTAATTAAGAATGTTTCTATATCTTTTTGTGGATGATTCTGAGATAATTCTACATATTCCCTTAAAATTTGTTTGATGATTTTGGGGTAATCTGTTAATTTATCCATTGTTTAATTTCCTCTGTTTCTATATCTACAACAATTAGCGGAAGTTGATGTCGGTTAAGAATCAGTTGAATAACATCCTGTGTGAAGAAACTTTTATATGCGATTTCACTAATGGCAATATAGAGTTTACGGTCTGGTGCAGTTTCTTCTAATAGGTAAAGATAGATATCATATTGGCCGAGAGCTTCTTTTAAATCTTGTATCTTTGATGTACCGATAAAACTTTTGACTTCAACTACCAGTTTTTGTCCTGATTTTTCAATTGCTATCGGACGTTCAGCACCAAGATCAGCATATAGTGTTGTTCTTCTATATTGAATCAAGTAAGGATCATCTGTAATTATCCAACCATCTTTGATTAGTGCATTTTTAACAACGTTATGAATAATGTCTAGTTTGGGCATACTTCAAGTATAGATCAATTATCATAGTTTATCGCTATATAGCGATCGCACTCCCTCAACCTCCCCAAACAGCGAACTGCTTGCAGCAGCGCTTCGCTATCGCATCCTTCCAACTCCCCAAACAGCGAACTGCTTGCAGCAGCGCTTCGCTATCGCATCCCTTCAACTCCCCAAAAGCGAACTGCTTGCAGCAGCGCTTCGCTATCGCACTTCCTCCAACTTCCCAAACATTCTTTTTTTAACGAACCACAGAGACACAGAGGACACAGAGAAAGAGAGATCGCACTCCCTTTAACCTCCCAAACAGCGAACTGCTTGCAGCAGCGCTTCGCTATCGCACCCCCTCAACTCCAAACAGCGATCGCATCCCCCCAACTTCCCAAACAGCGAACTGACAAGTCAGCGCTTACGCTATCGCACCCCTTCAACCTCCCAATACCCTTTTTTAACGAACCACAGAGACACAGAGAACACAGAGTAAGAGCGATCGCACCCCCTCAACTTCCAAAACAGCGATCGCACCCCTCAACCTCCCAAACAGCGATCGCACCCCTCAAACTTCCCAAAAGCGATCGCACTCTCTCACCCTCCCAAACAGCGATCGCACCCCTTCAACCCCCCAAATAGCGATCGCACCCCTTCAACCCCCCAAACAGCGAACTGACAAGTCAGCGCTTACGCTATCGCACTCCCTCAACTTCCAAACAGCGATCGCATCCCCTCAACTTCCCAAACACCTTTTTTTAACGAACCACAGAGACACAGAGAACAGAGAAACAGCGATCGCACCCCTCAACTCCCCAAACAGCGAACTGCTTGCAGCAGCGCTTCGCTATCGCACCCCTCAACTCCCCAAACAGCGAACTGCTTGCAGCAGCGCTTCGCTATCGCATCCCTTCAACTCCCCAACATCCTTTTTTAACGAACCGCAGAGACGCAGAGGACACAGAGAAAGAGCGATCGCACTCCCTCAACTCCCCAAACAGCGATCGCACCCCTCCAACTTCCCAAACAGCGAACTGCTTGCAGCAGCGCTTCGCTATCGCACCCCCTCAACTCCCCAAACAGCGAACTGCTTGCAGCAGCGCTTCGCTATCGCATCCCCTCAAACTTCCCAAACAGCGATCGCATCCCCTCAACTCCCCAACATCTTTTTTATCTCACGCAGAGAACGCAGAGAGTTTCGCGCAAAGTCGCAAAGGAGCAAAGACGCAAAGGATCGCATCCCTCAACATCCCAACATCCTTTTTTAACGAACCACGAAGACACGAAGAGCGCGAAGGAAGAAGAGAAGAAAAGAGCGATCGCATTTTTAAAATTTAAGACATCCCTTAAACAGTATAATAATATATTCATATACCAAGTTTCCAAAACAACAATGAGTTACACTTTATCAACAGCACCTGAACACATTATTAAAAACGTTGAAACTTTAAAACAAATCTGGAAAGATAGCTGTGAAGCTATTAAAAACGATTTAACAGGAGATTATAGTCGTCATTTACTATTGCTTCTAAACGATTTACATGAGGAAATAGATAATAATAAGGAGAAATTTTCTAACAACTCTTATGGTAAAAAGTTCTTTGAAATACAAATTGCTAGTTATTGTTCTTTTAAACAAAATAAAAAATATGATGAATTAGATGAAATAAAAAAAGAATGGACTAAGGATATTAATGAAGAATTAAAGTTTATTTGTGAAGCATTATCTGATAATAATGTAAAGTTTAAATTTCAATTAGAAGATATTCCAATTTTAATAAAACGTATTGAAAAGAAAATAATTTCAGAAAATAGTTTTGAGTTGATTATCAAAAAATTATATAATAACTTATTAGCAGAAAATATAAATTATATGCAAGTAAAATTCTTGTCCGAAACATTAATTTTGCTTTTTAACAATAAGGGAAGAGTGGAATTATACTTCATGCTGGAAGAACAATTTGAAAAATTTGAATACATAAACACATATCCTCATAATGAGTATCTTTATGAGACACTTTATGATCTGCAAGATACAGATGATTTATGCCCAGAAGTATGGGGATCACCTTTAAGAAATGGACAAACTATTGGGGAATATATAGAAGAAGTTAGGAGTTATTATGAAGAATTAAGTATACAAGAGAGACTCAATTTCTTAATAAATATTTATCAACAAGAACCTCAAATTTATAAAGTCATATTTAACATAATAAATGTAAATTTTTCTCAACCTTTTAAGATAGGACAACAAGTGCAATTCTACATTACCCCAAAAGATAATCAATATGATTGTCAACACATTAGGTATATCAATGAAACATCAACGATAAATAAATTATATTCTGATCATTTTAGTGCATTAAATGATCCAACCAAGTTTGAATTAAGAACAAAATACTGCGTTGCAGTTGACATACAGGGTGTAGATAATAAATTTATTGCTATTAAAGCTAGACAAATTGCTGAAAGAACTATAGCTGCATTGTCAACAAGAACAAGAAAGATAAAAGAGCAACCAATTAAGTTATCAAATGATTGGGTGATTTGTAATTCTCAAGGTGATATTGAACAATATAGTAATACAAGATATTATATCACAAAAGATATTAGTGAATTGGCTGGTACATCACAAAATAATTACCGGGAAAAGCTTGGGCGTTGGATATCTGATGAAAATAGATGTCATCCAACTGTAGCAAAATGGTTGTCTTCTATTGATTCGTATAGACAGGCGATAGAAGCACCAGAAAGCTCTCAAGAAATATTAAATTCATGGTTTGCTGTAGAAACATTTTCTAAAGATTCTAAAATACTTTCTAAACAATCTCTGAAAATAGATCAAGATTTTTTGCAAGAAACAACTTTGAAGGAAATGATAAATTTATGGCTTGGAGGAGATGAGATTAAAATAGTACAATTACTTCTTGTTTTGAGTGAATTAAAATTTGATTTATATAGTCAAGTAGCACAAGTTAGGAATAGTTTAAATAACACTTCAACATTCTATAGTTTGAGAGTATCTGAGTCTATACAGGAAAATTTGCAAGACTATTTATCTATTAATAATGAACTTTACAAAATTTTGTACAACAAGGATGATTGTCAAAAATATTTAGCTAGAAAAATTATTAACCTCAAAGATGATGTTTATAACATTTATCGCATTCGTAATATGCTGGTTCATTATGGTAATACCAAAAGTAAGCTATTAGATTATTATGCAAAACGTTGTCGAGAGTATTGTCATTCTTTGTTGTATGCTATTGTATATAAAATATTTCAGACTTCTAGTGATGATGAAATTATGCCTTTGGAATTTTATTTCCGAGAAATGGTAATTGATGCCAATATTGCTTTAGAAGCTGTTAAAGAAGATAAAATGGATAAGTTTAGAGATTGGGTTTTATCGTAAATCATTTGAACAACTACTTATTATTCCCCAACCTTAAATTTATCTTTTTATCTCTGTGCTTTTGCATGAGAATAGCACAATAAAACACTAGAAGCCTAAATTTAAACTTTAGGATGATTACATCAAAGAGTAATTATCCTTGAAATTAATTAGATGGCATTAATCAGGATCATAAGTATAGGTTTCTTCCCAACATTCTCGCTCTTCATCCTGTTGTTGTTTCCACTCCATCAATGTTTGTTCATCTGGTCCATCACGCAGGAGGTTTCGTTCGTAAATGTCATTCTCGTCATATACTTCTCTTGACGAAGAGTAATTATATTGATTATGAGGTTTAGCATTCGTCACTGGAGAGATACTTTGCGAAGAATTACTCTGTGAAGGAGGGTTCTGTTTGCGTGATGGAGAAGACTTTTTGGGGGAGTAACAGATATACCAAACTATAAAAATTATAGTGAGTAAAAAAAAGATAGCCATGTAGTGTTTCTCCTAAAGAAAGGAATTATTTATAAAATGCAGTTATTACAACCTCAAAGCACAAGCGTAAAAACACTGTAAGGGCATAGTTCACAAACTACACCCCTAAAATTAACCTAAAGCTGCTTCACCTCACTAACCAACTTAGCCACCATATCCTTAGCGCTACCAAACAACATCGTCGTTTTAGCCTTATAAAACAACTCATTATCAACACCAGCAAAACCAGCACTCATACCGCGCTTAATCACAATAGTTTGCTTTGCGCGATCAACCTCCAAAATCGGCATCCCATAAATAGGACTATTCTTATCACTACGCGCCGCCGGATTGACCACATCATTAGCACCAATCACCAACGCCACATCAGCCTGTTCAAACTGGGGATTAATATCCTCCATATCATACAACTGCGTATAGGCCACATTAGCTTCCGCCAATAACACATTCATGTGTCCCGGCATTCTACCAGCAACCGGATGTATCGCATATTTCACATCCACACCCATGCGCTCTAATTGATCAGCCAACTCCCGGACGCTATGCTGTGCTTGAGCAACCGCCATACCGTATCCTGGGACAATCACCACAGAACGGGCATAACCCAACATCATCGCCCCTTCTTCCGCATCAATACTGCGAACAGGTTGATCACTAGCACCAGCAGCCGCACCACCAGTAGCAGTAGAAACAGAACCAAAAGCACTAAATAAGACACTGAACAAAGAACGGTTCATAGCCTTACACATAATTTCCGTCAGGATAAGACCAGAAGCCCCCACCAAAGCACCGGCGATGATTAACATATTGTTCATCACCACAAACCCAGCCGCAGCCGCAGCCACACCGGAGAGAGAGTTTAACAGGGAGATAACAACGGGCATATCACCCCCACCAATGGGGAGGACGAACATCACACCCAACACCAAAGAAACAGCCACCACTGCTAAAAATACGGGGAGGCTATCTGGTGTCCTGATTAAATAGGCACTTCCAGCTAAATAAGAACCTAAAAGCAGGATGTTAAAAGGTTGTTGCAAAGGAAAGGTAATCGGTGTACCGCTAATTAAACCTTGCAATTTGGCAAAAGCGAGAAAACTACCTGTTAAAGTCACACCACCGATTAACACATCCAACAACATAGATATGTTGACATCGAGGGGGATAGGTTGAGAACTATCTAATAACCGCCAAAATTCAGCAACAGCAATTAATGCGGAAGATGCTCCACCTAAACCATTTAATAAACCCACCATTTGCGGCATTTCCGTCATTTGCACTTTGTAAGCAATAACAGCGCCAATTACCGAACCAATAGCCAAACCTATCAAAATCATCTCGTAATTTAATACGTGCTGATCTAGCATTGTAGCGACAATAGCTAATAGCATTCCCACCGCAGCGACAAGATTACCATTTCTAGCACTAGCGGGAGAACCCAGCTTTTTCAAACCTAAGATAAATAATGATGCAGCGACTAAGTAAGTTAGCTGAATCCCAGTTGGTAAAAAGTCGCTCATGCTTTAACTTCCTTCTTTTTAAACATTTGTAGCATTCTGTCAGTGACTAAAAAACCACCGACAACATTAACCATTGCCAAAATTACGGCAATTAAACCGAGAATTACCGATAAATTCGTGTTTTTCTCCCCCGCAGCCAGAATTGCACCAATTACGGAAATCCCGGAAATGGCATTTGAACCGGACATTAACGGAGTGTGTAACGTAGGGGGAATTTTGTTAATGACTTCAAAGCCGATAAAAGAGGCTAAGACAAGTACAAATAAGGCTGGAAGTAATGCTTCTGTCATGTGATTTTTGGATTTAAGAGGTTTCGCGCAAAGATACAAAGGAGCAAAGACGCAAAGAGAAGATTTACATAACAAACGAAAAATCTCTCTCAAACTCGCATTTCTCTGCGAACTCTGCGCCTCTGCGGTTCGTTATTCCGTGAAATTTATTCATTTCAACTAAACAGCTACCGCTTGCAAAGCGTCATTTACTCGTTGGTTTCTAATTTCTCCATCATGAGTAACACAAGCAGCGTCAACGATATCGTCACCGAAGTTGATTTCTAAGGCTTTGTCTTTAATCAACAGTTGCATTAATGAAGTAACGTTCTTTGCATACAGTTGGCTGGCGTGTACTGGCATGGATGAGGGTAAATTAATTGGTCCGATAATTGTTACCCCGTTCCAAATAATATCTTTACCTGCTTCTGTACAAGCGCAGTTTCCACCTTGTTCTGCGGCTAAGTCTACTATTACTGAACCGGGTTTCATTTGTGCCACCATTTCTTCTGTCACCAGTCTGGGGGCTTGTCTTCCTGGTACTTGGGCGGTGGTAATGACAATATCGGAGTTTTTGACGTGGCTGGCTACTAGTTCTTGGGTACGCTTTTTACTGTCTTCTGAAATTTCTTTGGCGTAACCACCGGCTGCAACGGTTTCTTCTTCGAGTTTGACTTCGACGAATTTTGCTCCTAAGCTTTGCACTTCTTCTTTAACGGCTGGGCGGATGTCAAAGGCTTCTACTACTGCTCCTAGTCGTCTTGCGGTGGCGATCGCTTGCAATCCTGCCACACCTGCACCCATAATAAATACTTTGGCGGGAGCAATTGTCCCCGCAGCGGTGGTTAACATGGGGAAATATTTCGGTAATGCCGCCGCCGCAATCAATACGGCTTTATAGCCCGCCAGTGAAGCCTGGGAAGACAAAGCATCCATGCTTTGCGCCCTGGTGGTACGGGGGATTAATTCCATACTCAAAGCGGTAATTTGCCGATTTGCTAATTGTTGAGCAATTACGGGATTTCCCAGGGGATTAAGAAAGCTAATTAATACAGAGCCAGATTTAAGTAATTCAATTTCTGTTCGGCCGTCTTCTCTGGTTTGCGGTGGGCTAACTTTGAGTAAAATATCTGCTTCACTCCATAATTGGGCGGAATCATGACTAATTTTTGCTCCTGCTGCTTCATAGTCAGCATCACTAAAAAATGCTTTTTCTCCCGCACCTGTTTCTACCCAAACTTCTAAACCTTGTTTGACTAATTTGGCTACGGTGTCGGGAATTAAAGCTACACGCCGTTCACAAACTTCTATTTCTTTCGCAACTGCTATTTTCATGAAATCTCCTAGAAATAAATCCCTTGACTATTAATTAAGCTGTCGGGATGATTAACCATGAATTACCTTTGTAGATAGAACTTTCAACCTTTTTGTTTTTCCTATCCTTGGGCTTTATTCACAATCTCAACTTGACAATATGCAAATATCATCCTGGCAAAATAGCTATAAGTAGAATTAGTTATCGCACATCCTATGCCGATATCTACATTTTGTATATTGTTCTTCAGATTATTTTATATTTGGAAAAAATCTCACCCTGAAAGTTTTATTTATTTAAAATATACTTGTGTACTAAAATATTTATAATTAGCAATAAAAATTATCCTTTAGCAATACAAAACTATGTAATCTAGATTTTATCTCTTGTTGGCCGCGTCAAACTCGATAAACACCTACTCAATAATTTATTCCCAAAGCCAAAAACAACACAATTTCGTTTATTCGTCTCATCGCAGGTTGGTACTGCGCGTAAGTCCTATAATCTTAGTTTCAGGAATGGAAGTTTTCACTAAAAAGGCACTTTTATCTTTCACCAACGTCAATTGTCAAACATATAGTAGTAAAGTTTAGTTACAAATACTGATACTTCGTTACAAACTACCAACTAGAGGAAACCTAATTTATGAAACGCCTACTTTCTGCCTTAGCCGTGACTAGCTGCTTATTAGCGGGTTTACCAGCGATAACTTTAGCCCAGAATGGTTTAACACTTTTTAGTGGGGTCAAAAGTGAAAATCAGTTACCCTTTCGGTTAGATTTTGGCGGACAAACCAGCAACACAGATCGTTATATACTCAGAGTTCCTGCCAAACAAATGAAACTAGCAGTAGCTCAATTTACCATTACTTATCCTGATTATTACAAGGGAACTTTCGATCCCAAAAGTGTTGAAGTCATAGTTAAAGGTAAAAAAGTCCCCCTATCTGAAGTCAAATGGGATAAGGAAGGTGGTGTGATTCAAATATTTCCTGAAGAACCAGTTCCCGCCGGTCGCAAAGTCGAGTTAGTCTTATCCAATGTACAGAATCCAGCTTTTGGGGGAGTTTACTATTTCAAATGTCAAGTTCTTTCCCCCGGTGATGTCCCATTACTGCGTTATCTTGGTACGTGGATTATCAGTATTAACTAAAAAGGAAAGGGGCAACTGACAACTGACAACTGACAACTCCATCCAGAAATATGTTTTTATTGCCTGTAAAGTGGTAAAATATCAGATTGTGACTTTTTATGAAAATCGCCTAAGAGGAGAACCGTATGCAAAGAACACTGGGCGGCACTTGCCGTAAGAGAAAAAGAACATCTGGATTCCGCGCCAGAATGCGAACACCAGACGGCAGAAACGTGATTAGTGCCAGAAGAAGAAAAGGGCGGCATCGTCTGAGCGTTTAGGGTAATAAAATTCAGTAATTAAGAACTGTTGTGGCTTTGCCCAAAGCATATCGGCTCAAATCCCGTCAGGATTTTCAGGCAGTTTTCCGAGAAGGAATTCGGCGACATAGTTCTCATTTCACACTGAGAGCTTTAAAACCTACTCTTGCGACAGAACCTTCTTTGGATACTGCCCCCCCTAGCACAAAAATTGGTATTGCCATTAGTACAAAAGTCAGTAAACGCGCCGTTGTTCGCAACAAAATCAAAAGGCAAATAACAGCAGCATTACACCAATTATTGCCTAAATTACTCCCAGGATGGCGGCTAGTATTAATTGTGAAACCAACAACAACAGAATCTGAGTGCGAAACCCAGAAATTTCTGCAAGAATTAGAGCAGTTGTTGGCACAAACTGAGGTATTAAATGGGTATTCGTGAAGAAGTTTATTATGAGGGTGGTCCCCACATTGGGGATTTGATTTTCAACCTGCTAATTGGGCTAACAGTAGTGGGTATACCCTTAGCTGTGGGAGCAATAGTCAGAGCAGTGTGGCTACGCTTCCGCATCACAGATCGAAGGATATGTGTAACTGGTGGTTGGATGGGACGCGATCGCTATGATGTAATTTATTCAGAAGTGGTGAAAGTCGTCAAAGTTCCCCGTGCCATCGGTCTATGGGGAGATATGGCAGTCACCCTCAAAAATGGTACTCTCATCGAAATGCGGGCTGTTCCCAATTTTCGGGGAGTCTATGACTACATTAATGAAAAAATTGCTGCTAAAAATCCCCAATATAGCAATCCTAAATGAGTCACTTGATTTTGGATTTACGTTAGCGAAGCGTACGCAGCGCAGCGAGTATTTTAGATTTTGGATTGAGTTCACCCTAAAGTGTATAGCTGGAAAATTTTGGATTTGGGATTTACGTTAGCGAAGCGTACGCAGCGCAGCGAGTATTTTTCCATCCTTCAGGACGGGGCTTGTACCAAATTTTTTGAATCTAAAATCTAAAATCTAAAATTCCCGGTCATTTTTCCAGAGCGTTAACATTCACATTTTTAGATCATGTGCGGCTATCCTTAACTTCCATAGCTTGTGGATAGTCGCAGCAATGCTTAACAAAAACCTCTACAATATAGAGCAAAAGCTTGGAAGAGAACCGCCTCTAGTCAGAGGATAGGATCAACTGAGTATCCCACTCCCAACCGGGGTGGGAGTGTCAAAGTACCGCAGGTTGAATTCAGAATAATGGATTTTGGTATCGGGTTTCTCTCGAACAACGTGATGTTGCCAATCATAGACCTTTTCTATGGTTTTGTCCCTAGCTATGGGTTGGCGATAGTAGCCTTAACATTGATTATCCGCTTTGCACTCTATCCCCTGAGTGCTGGCTCTATCCGCAGTATGCGGCGGATGCGAGTTGTGCAACCTGTGATGCAAAAGCGTATGGCAGAAATTAAAGAACGCTATAAAGATGATCAGCAAAAGCAACAAGAGGAAATGCTCAAGGTCCAAAGTGAATTTGGTAATCCCTTAGCAGGATGTCTACCTTTACTGTTGCAAATGCCAGTATTACTAGCACTGTTTGCAACTTTGCGGGGTTCGCCTTTTTCTGGTGTTAACTATTCCGTTAACCTGCAAATATTCCCCCAAGAAGAGATTGAGCGCATTCAACCCCAAGCATTTGCCACTCCTCCACAAAATATCTACATTGCTGACGGTGATCACACTCCCATTTCTGCGATCTTACCGGGAGGCGATAAGTTAACAGTGGGAGAAAAAACTAAGATTCAATATCAAACCGTAGAAGGCAAACCATTTGATTTGCTTCTCAAGGAACACCCAGAAGCTCAGTTAACACCCACCTGGAAAGTCACCAAAGGCGCAGAGAGGGTGAAAATTGATGCCGAAGGCAATGTAGAGGCTCTAGAACCCGGAGACGTGACCATTCAAGGCACAATTCCCGGACTAGCAGCAGAAAAAGGATTTCTCTTTATTGATGCTTTGGGTCGAGTAGGTGCTATTGATCCCGATAACACAGTCCATTGGGATATTGTGGCGATGATTGTCTTCTTTGGTATCAGCCTTTATGTCAGCCAAATGCTGTCTGGGCAAAATTCCAGCGGTGGCAACCCTCAGCAAGATACAGTCAATAAAATTACCCCTGTCATCTTTTCTGGGATGTTCCTATTCTTTCCTCTGCCGGCTGGGGTACTTATGTATATGGTAATTGGTAACGTTTTCCAAACTATCCAAACATATATCCTCTCCCGTGAACCTCTACCAGAAGAAATTCAGAAAATCGTAGATTCACAAGAAAAAGAAGCCCAAACCATCGAAGTAAAAGCGTTGCCATTTGAACCCAAAAGTTCTAAGAAAAAGGCTACCGGTTGATTATGAGCGACATTTCTATGCAGAGTAGTGAACAATGGCTACAAAATTTGCTACTTTTAACTGGTGTATCTACTCAAGTATGGGCTAATTTAGAACCTAAGCCATCTTCAGGACAAGATACACCAACAGGAGAAAGCTACTGGTTAACAATAGATCAAACCAACTTAACATCAGAACAAATTAGGATTTTAATTGGTGCTGGTGGTTCGGTGCTAGATAGTATTCAGTATCTAGCAAATTCCGTTCTCAACTTAAATCAACCAGAAGAAAATCAGACAGCTTACACAATTGAATTGAATGGTTATCGGGTAAGACGAGAAGCCGAAATCCGCACTTTAGCTGAAACTGCTGCCGCAGAAGTCCGTTTTTCTGGAAGAGAGGTAGAACTTCAATCTCTCAGTTCCTCAGAACGCCGACAAATCCACACTTTATTGCAGGAATTTTCGGATTTAGAAACCTTCAGTCGCGGCAAAGAACCTTATCGTCATTTAGTTGTTCGTCAAGCAGTCACACCATAATTAGGTAATAGGGAACGGGGAACAGGGAACAGGGAACAGGGAACAGACAAAAATATTACCAATTACCAGTTACCAGTTACCAATTACCCATTACCCATTACCCATTACCAATGATCAATTTTGATGGTATTTCACAAATCCTATGGACGCTATTTTTATTCCGCAGCTATCTAAAGCCCCGGAGCGGACAGAGGAAATTCAAGTTCAAGAGTTTCTGCCTGGACTAGAAACATTGACACCGGTTCGCGGAGTTATCCAGGTCAAACACCAGGGTAATTATTTAGAAGTTTCATCTCAGGCAGAAACAATTGTTACCTGTACTTGCAACCGCTGTTTGCAGCAGTATAACCATCGTTTGGTTCTTGATACTCAGGAAGTTATTTGGTTAGATGAAACTGCTAATCAAACGGAAGATTTTCCTCTAGAAATGGAAGTTGCTGTAGAGGATTTACTGGAAACTTTAGCACCTGATGGTCATTTTGATCCCGGTGAATGGCTCTATCAGCAGATGTGTTTAGCATTACCTCAGCGTCAATTATGCAATGTTAATTGTCCAGGTATTTTAGATGCTGCTGTTTCTGAACCACCTACGGATAGCCGTTGGGCTTTATTAGATGCTTTGAAAAAACAACTTCCAGATAATTAGTAAATTTACTATTTGGTGTGTTATGGCTTAATTCTTTATGGCTCGGTAAAAGCTGTTAATACTCTCTCAATCTCCTCAAGGATTTTTTATCTTTGTGGAGTTTTTAATTACAGAAAAATGAACCACGAAGGAACGAAGGACTCGAAGGAAAGAGGGTTTTAGAGAGATTTTGCATAAGCTCTAAAAAGGGCTTGACAAATTACTCTCATTTTGAGATGATAAAACAGGTGACAAGCACAAAAATAAGCAAACACAAACACAAGAATAACCAACCACAAACACAAGAATAACCAAACGTTAACTAGGAGTTAAGCTATGTACACCAACCACTATTATTTCAACTCCAAAATATATTATGCACTTAATTCACATTCGCATCCTCCGCGAAGAAGCAGCAAAGTACCCTGATATCAAAAAACAAATTGAAGATTGGCATAAAACAGTTAAAAAAGCAGAATGGCAAAGTTTAAATGATGTTCAGAAATTTTACCGAGATGCTGAGGCAGTTGGTAATTTTACTGTTTTTAATATCAAAGGTAATGATTATCGTTTAATTGTAGGAATGGATTATGAAGATCAAACGGTGTACTACAAATACTTGCTAACTCACGCCGAATATAGTAAAAATAAATGGAAAAATGACCCTTACTTTTGACCGAAATACTTATAGTCAATTACTAGCAGAAATCGCTCCTAAAGTAATTGAAACAGAGGAAGACTATGAACGGTTTTTAAAAGTTGCAGAATATCTAACTTTTAAAAAAAATCGTAGTCCAGAGGAGCGAGCTTTACACAAATTGCTTGTCAGACTAATTGAAGATTATGAGGAAGAACATTATCCAATGGATGAATCTACACCTCATGAAATATTACTACATATCATGGAATCTAGTGGAATTCGTCAAGCTGACTTAGTACGCATTCTTGGTTCTAGCAGCGGTGTGGTTTCAGAGGTTGTCAACGGTAAACGCTCAATTAGTAAAGCACAAGCAAAAGCCTTGGGAGAATATTTTAAAGTGTCTCCTAGTTTATTTATTTAGAGGTTGTTTGAAAAGTCTAAATTCATACATAGGATTTGCTGAATAAGTACCCATTCATTGGTGTCAACTTAACGTAAAACATCTATCCCGCAAAGAACTCAATTCATCTCATTCCCAGTCTCTCACTGGGAATGAATCCTAGAAGGCTCTGCCTTCAATGATATTAGAGGCAGAGCCTCATCAACTGCATTCCTAGTCAGAGACTAGGAACGAGGTGTGGTAGGGATTTGAGCTTAAGTTGACACCATTAAGCTTTTGCTTTACCCCTACCCGGAGAATCAAATAATTAAGCCGTGTTGGGTATAAATATCGCTCTCCTTGAGTTAGAAGTGATATTTGGGGGATGAATTGACACTCTCCGGTCTAAAGACGCGAAGCTCCCAACGCTACCGCGTTCCTCTTGTAGAATTTATACGGATTGCTTTGCGTTTTTGCTCCTGTGCTTTTTAATGACAAGGTAAATATCATACTGTTATTTGCAGTTTAATTGAATGATGAACTATTATTAAATCGTTCTCAAAAATAGAACTGAGATCACAAACCCAGATATGAAGCCTGTTGTACGGCTAAATGAGAAAATTTTGTTTTATGTTTGTTCATTACAGAAGCCGTCTAGACTGCATAAATGTTAGGATTGCCACAGAGTGAGAATCGCGTAAGAGAAGGAAAAAAAACTGAATGGCAGAATTTGAAAAGTCAATATCCTTTGATGGACGGGATATTCGACTGACGGTTGGCCTACTAGCCCCCCAAGCAGGTGGGTCGGTTTTGATACAATCAGGAGATACAACTGTTTTAGTAACGGCTACAAGGTCAGCAGCGCGGGAAGGCATTGATTTTTTGCCACTGACCGTAGATTACGAAGAAAGATTGTACGCAGCAGGAAGAATTCCAGGGGGGATTATGCGCCGGGAAGGTCGTCCACCGGAAAAGGCAATTCTTGCCAGTCGTCTGATTGACCGTCCACTTCGTCCTTTATTCCCCTCATGGTTGCGGGATGATTTGCAAGTTGTGGCAATAACTATGTCAATGGATGAGCAAGTCCCCCCTGATGTGTTAGCAGTCACAGGCGCTTCAATTGCTACTCTCATTGCCCAAATTCCTTTTAATGGACCAATGGCCGCAGTGCGAGTAGGCTTGGTTGGTGATGATTTTATTATTAACCCTACCTATGCAGAAATTGAAGCGGGAGATTTGGATTTAATCGTTGCCGGTTCTCCAGATGGGGTAATCATGGTGGAAGCGGGTGCAAATCAATTGCCAGAGCGAGATATTATTGAAGCGATTGATTTTGGCTACGAAGCGGTTCGGGATTTAATTCAAGCTCAGTTAGATTTGCTGGATGAACTAGGTCTAAAACTTGTGCAAGAAGCCCCACCAGAAGTAGATAAGACATTAGAAAACTATATCCGCGATCGCGCTAGTGATGAGATCAAAAAAATCTTGGCGCAATTTGAGTTAACTAAAACTGATCGTGATATTGCTTTAGATGCAGTTAAAGATAATATCTCTGCTGAAATCAAAGCCTTACCAGAAGAAGACCCCATTCGCATCGCTGCTACAGCCGACTCCAAAGCCCTTGGTAATACATTCAAGAGCATTACCAAATACTTCATGCGTCGTCAAATTGTCGAAGATAACGTGCGCGTTGATGGTCGTAAGCTTGATGAAGTTCGTCCTATCTCTTGTCGAGTTGGGATTATACCCAAAAGAGTACATGGTAGCGGTTTATTTAACCGGGGACTGACTCAGGTGCTATCAATGTGTACCCTTGGTACTCCTGGAGATGCCCAAAATCTTAACGACGACTTGCAACTAGAACAAACTAAACGTTACCTGCATCACTATAACTTCCCTCCCTTCTCCGTCGGCGAAACCAAACCATTACGCGCCCCTGGTAGACGGGAAATCGGACATGGTGCATTAGCCGAACGGGCATTATTACCTGTACTACCGCCCAAAGACAAATTCCCCTACGTAATTCGCGTCGTTTCGGAAGTGCTTTCTTCCAACGGTTCAACTTCAATGGGTTCAGTTTGTGGTTCTAGTTTATCCCTCATGGATGCAGGTGTACCCATTACCAAACCTGTGAGCGGTGCGGCAATGGGCTTGATTAAGGAAGGGGACGAAGTACGAATCCTCACCGATATCCAAGGCATTGAAGACTTTTTGGGTGACATGGACTTCAAAGTTGCTGGTACAGATACTGGAATTACAGCTTTGCAAATGGATATGAAAATATCTGGTTTGTCTTTAGAAGTAATTGCCCAAGCTGTCAACCAAGCCAAACCTGCCCGGTTACACATTCTGGAAAAAATGCTCCAGACTATTGACACCCCCAGGGAAGAAACTTCACCCTTTGCCCCACGTCTGTTAACAATTAAGATTGATCCTGACATGATTGGTCTGGTGATTGGACCTGGTGGTAAAACCATTAAGGGTATCACTGAAGAAACAGGTGCAAAAATTGACATTCAAGATGATGGTACTGTCACCATTTCCGCTGTTGATGAAAACCGAGCTAAGAGAGCGCGGAACATCGTTCAGGGCATGACTCGTAAACTCCATGAAGGGGATGTTTATATTGGTCGTGTGACACGGGTTATACCCATTGGTGCTTTTGTGGAATTCTTGCCCGGTAAAGAAGGCATGATTCACATTTCTCAACTCGCTGACTATCGCGTTGGTAAGGTTGAAGATGAGGTAGCTGTTGGTGATGAGGTGATTGTCAAAGTGCGAGAAATTGACAATAAGGGTCGAATTAACCTAACACGCTTGGGTATTCATCCAGATCAAGCAGCAGCAGCACGAGAAGCAGCAGCGGTAAACCATTAAATCGCTGGTTGGATTTTAGATTTTAGATTACAGATCAATCGCAAATCTAAAATCCGCGATGCCTTGCTAGTAGGCATCGCTGTCGAATTATTTATGATTAAGTATAAAAAAATAAATTCTCTAGGGTCGTTAGTGCAAACTAATTAGCGTAGGGACTGCACCTCTTAGGAGTGATAAAAAATTCAATTGTGAATAAATCCGGTTGTTCGCGCCAACTGATGGGCGCAGGCCCTGCGCCCCTACTGATTTGATTTGGAGTTTACCGCCGCTAAATTCTAGTTGACATTAGACTTTTTAGTGCGATATAATGGTATGCTATTTAAAGTGTATTGATTGCTGCACTAGGCTAAAAAAGTATATCAATAATATCGGTAGCTAATATGGCCTAAGTAATGCCTAGATGCCAATTTTTTGTTGTTTATTAATGAGGTGAATATGGCAAAGCGCCGTAACCCGAAAAAAGAAAAGGCGCTACGAAACCAGGCCTACGCCAGAAAGTTTCGTAAACGGACCACCACAGGTAGAATGGGCAGAAGATTCCAACAAAGACCGCCCAAGAGTGAAGAGGAAGAAGGAACAGGCGCAGCAGCAATGGATGCTGCTGATTAATGTAACTGGTTAAATTTAACTCTTTCATATTTTGAATTTTTAGGGTGTACACCAGTACACCCTTACTTGTGTTAGTGGTCAGTTGTCGGTTGTCAGTTGTCAGTTGGAAGAAAGAATGGAATTTCTCCCCTGTTCCCTGTTCCCTGTTCCCTGTTCCCTGTTCCCTGTTCCCTGTTCCCTGTTCCCTGTTCCCTGTTCCCTGTTCCCTTTATTTCACACTGAGTTGAGTCCGGGCGTTGACAAGAGCCTGTCTAACTTGTTCAAATCCTGTACCTCCATAGCTGTTGCGAGCTGCAACTACTTGACGTGGGGTTATGGCTTCATAAATGTCGGCGGCAAATGCGGGATGAATTTGTTGCCATTCTTCTAGTTGTAAATCTTTGAGCAGTTTACCAGCGATAATACTGGTTTTGACGACTTTGCCGACAATGTTATAAGCTTCGCGAAAGGGTACACCCCTGGCGGCGAGATAATCTGCGACATCGGTAGCGTTAGCAAAGTCTTCTGTAACTGCTGTTGCCAATCGCTGATGACGAAATTCTAAACCTTCTTGCAGTAAAATTGTCATTGCTTCTAAACAGGCTTTGACTGTGTTTACACTGTCAAATATGCCTTCTTTGTCTTCCTGGAGGTCTTTGTTATAAGCCAGGGGTAAACCCTTCATAATTACTAACATGGCTTGCAGATGACCAAATACTCGCCCGGTTTTGCCGCGCACTAATTCGGGTACGTCGGGGTTTTTCTTTTGGGGCATAATGCTAGAACCTGTGGCACAGCTATCTTTGAGGGTGATGAAGCGAAATTCTTCTGATGCCCACAGGATTATTTCTTCGGAAAGACGGCTGAGGTGAACCATGATAATACTAGCAGCACAGAGAAATTCTATGGCGAAGTCCCGATCGCTCACTCCGTCCAAGCTGTTAGCATAAACATTGTCAAAGTGTAATAAATTGGCTGTATAGTGGCGGTTAATGGGGAAAGTTGTTCCCGCTAAAGCACCACAACCCAAGGGGGAGATATTCACTCGGCTATAAACGTCTTCTAAGCGTTCCCAGTCCCGTTGTGCCATTTGAAAGTATGCCAGTAAATGGTGCGCTAAACTCACTGGTTGGGCGCGTTGCAGGTGGGTATAACCAGGAATCAAGGTTTCAACATTTTTTTCGGCTATATCAACTAAGACTGTTTGCCAGTTCCGTAATTGTTGGCGGATTTGTTGAATTTGATCACGGAGGTATAATCGAGTGTCTGTACCTACTTGGTCATTGCGAGAACGGGCTGTGTGGAGTTTTTTACCTACATCTCCGACAATTTCCGTGAGGCGCTTTTCTACGGCAAAATGGACATCTTCGGCATCAACACCGGGTTGGAATTGCCCTTGACGATATTCTTGACGCACTTGTTCTAAACCGTTAAACAGTGCTTCCCCTTCTTCGTGGGAAATTATACCTGTATGAGCCAACATTTTGGCATGGGCTTGAGAACCTGTAATATCATATTCGATAAGTTCAATGTCAAAACTGATGCTAGCATTAAAACGAGCGATCGCTGGATGTAGCGCGGATTCAAACCGCTGACTCCAAGTTTGTTTTTCGGTCATAAATCTGAAGGGAGAGGAAGAAATTTGTAGATATTAGATTTTGAATCATACGCCGGATGTGAGTTAAAAATCTTGTTGTTTCATAAGCGAAATTACAAGGTCTTCAGTATCTAACTCAAGTTGCTAGTTATCTCGTTGAGGCTGGTAATGGGTAATTGGTAATAGGTAATAAAAGCTCTGGTTTCATCCTGTTAATCCTTTAATCCTGGATATTATCTCGACTTCCCTCGATAACCACCTGATTCTGACAATTTACCTAACTGGCAACTTACATTATCTAAATAACTAATCCAAAATCTAAAATCTAAAATCTAAAATCACTTTAACCGTAACTAGTAAAACCTTTGAACAGGTAACCAACAATTATACCAATCAACAATGCCCAAATTTGCCCAGTTTTGACAAAGTGATTCCAAGAGGCTTGTACTTGACCTAAAAGGTCTGGGTCTCTAACATTACCAATATCAGCCAGAAGAGTAATATGTTCGTGTAAATTTCCTAGCAGTGGCAATAGTGAATCATTCAAATGTTCCATAATTCTTTCACCAAAAGGTTTATCACCTATTATTAAGAGTTGAAGTAACTAATCAAATCAAAAGCCACCGCAATTATACGCAATCTTTACTTTCATACTTTACTATGTTTCTGCCGCCAAACGTAATTTTTCTGAAGTTCGTAAAATTTGCCCAGCTAAGACTGCTGCACCAAAGCCATTATCTATATTAACTACACCTATACCAGCGGCACAAGAGTTAAGCATTGTCAATAGAGGTGCTAAACCGGAAAAGCTTGCACCATAACCAATACTGGTAGGAACAGCGATTACGGGACAATCTGCCAAACCCGCTACAACACTGGGCAAAGCCCCTTCCATGCCCGCGACAACGATTAATACCGATGCTGATTCTAATACATGACGGTTGCTTAATAACCGATGAATTCCCGCCACACCTACATCCCAGAGGCGCTGTACATAAAAACCCGAAAGTTCCGCAGTGACAGCGGCTTCTTCTGCAACGGCTAAATCGGCAGTACCAGCGGAAAGAATGCCAATTTTACCCGGAAATCTGACTTCAATTATAGGGGGAACAATGGCACAAATTCGGGCTTGTTCGTAGTATTGGATACCTCTAACTTTTGGTTGTAATGCGGAATATACTTGTGGTTCAATGCGGGTAGCCATGACGACGGAAGTACGGTGGCGCATGACTTCCATGATTTGAGCAATTTGTTCCGGTGTTTTACCTGGTCCCCAAATGACTTCCGGGAAACCAGTTCTTAATTGACGATGGTGATCTATTTTAGCAAACTCACCTACGGATTGATAGGCTAAGTCTTTGAGGGAGTCGAAGGCTATATCTGGGGTTATTTTACCATTGGCGACGGCTTCTAAGAGCGATCGCAAATTTTCGGGTTGTGTCATGCAATTTTGGATTTTGGATTTTAGATTTTGGATTTCCCTTATTCAGTCAACAGTCAACTATTTCGTAACTTTAATTTCATGAATATTCCAAAAAGCACCACCAAGAGCAGAATATTGGATACCTTGAAACCGATTTCTGATTGCTGATAGAGAATAGGAATTAACCAAGTAAATGAAAGGTAAATACTCCTGTGTTAATTGTTGACTTTCGCCATAAATTTCCTTCAATTTAGCCTCATCAAACTCCTGTGCGCCTTGAATATAAAGTTCATTAATTTTCTTTTCCCAGTCAGCAACTTCCCAACCTTCAATCGGTTTTTGTCCAGCTTGTGGTTTTTGATTAAACATATGTAGTCCCCCTTCAGGAGACCAAACATTTGCACCATCATTTGGTTCTAAACCCCCTGTTAAACCTATTAAACAAGCATCCCAATCTAAAGTGTTAGAAAGTTTATCTATAAAAGTATTCCAAGCCAATGGCGTAAAATCTACTTGAATCCCAATTTTACTTAAATCTTGTTTAATTTGCGAACCCATTGACTCCCGAATTTTATTACCCGCATTAGTTAATAATGCAAATCTAACCTCATTACCTTGATCATCTACTAAGAGATTTTTTTCATTATATTGAAATCCAGCTTTTAGTAGTAATTCTTTGGCTTTTTCAGGATTATAGTTATAAACCTTTAAGCCTTTTTCCGGTGATAAGAAATAAGGACTTTGAACAGAAATAGGAGAATTTTGGGGTGTACCTAAACCACGAAAAGTATTATTCAACATGGTTTGTCTATCAATAGCATAGGCTACCGCTTGGCGAAATTGCACATTATTAAACCATTTAGATTTAATGGGATCAACTAATGGTTGATTTTGTCTTTTTCCCTTATTTAAGTTAAAGGAAATAAAGGAAGTGCTAGAACTAGGACCCCCATTATATATTTTAAAATTCCCTTGTTTTTCCTGAACTTTTAATAAAGAAAAATAATCAGGGGAAACACCAATAGAATCTAAATCACCGGAACGAAATTGGAGTAAGGAAGTATCTGTTGACTCCACAATTTGCCAAATTATTCGTTCAATATAAGGTTGGGGTTTACCTTGAGCATCTTTACGCCAATAATAGGGGTTACGGCGAAAAATTATCCGTTGACTCGTATCATATCTTTCCAGTTTATAAGGACCATTAACAATAATTTCTTCAGGAGGAGTATCCACACCCCATTTATTCAGAAATTCAACTTTACCATCTTTGTTTGTTGTTTTGACTGATTTCTCTAAAATATGAGCAGGTAAAATAGATGCTCCTGTATTCAGTAAAAAAGGTCTAAATGGTTCAGGGACACTAAATTCCACTCTTCTATTATCTATTTTTTTGACAGTTGGTAATTTGCGATTTTTCCCGACTCTTAAAACATCTCTAGTATCTGTGGGGATGTTTTCATTTAAATAAATATCATTATAGGTAAATACGACATCATCAACTGTTAATGGTTGTCCATCTGACCATTTTAAACCTTCACGCATGGTAAAGGTAATTTTGGTTTTATCTGGTGATATTTCCCATGATTGAGCTAATGCTCCTTCTATTTTGCCATCAATGGGATTTTGAGTTAATAATCCTTCATAGGTGTAACCAAAAATATTTGGTGATTCGGAACTCAGCGCAGCATTAAATGTTTTCGGATCACTGAGAATACTAGTTACTAATTGAGGTACTTGAGCCGCATTGGTTTTTAATTTAGTTGGGTTACAAGCGGTAATTCCTATTGCTGTAAAAGCAATGATTGTTATTAGTAATAAAAACCGTTTTGTGGAATTGAATATTTTTTCTGTTAATGTCATAGTTGCTTACCAGATATTAATTTTAGGATAATTGAGACTCTAACCAACCTAGAAAGTTTTTAGTATTACTAAAATATTTTATTGTTGCACTATTTAAAATTTCCTGTACTTCCTTTTTACCGAAATCTTTTGTATTGCCACTAATAAATACTTTTTGGTTATTAGGATGCTGATTTGCATGAGATACAATACACTGTAATATTAAGTTATCCATAAGATCATTCTTAATTGGTAGTGTTTCTGTTTCTATAAAAATATTATCAGAAATATCCTTGATTATGTTATTATCAAAATTAATAATTTCTGAATTTTCTGTTAACAAGTTAATAATTTCATATAACCTATCTTGTACATCATTTAATAATAGTAGATTTTCAATAGATGCTCTTTCTAAACTCACCTTAAATAAATCTGCATGGATAGAAATTTTATCACGCATTGCTTCATTAATTTGTTTCTCCATTTCTGCTTGAAATTTTAACTGATTTTGCTTATCTATTCTATACGTGTTAATAACTTCTACATAACAAATAGCTGGTATAGCAAGACGAATTAAGGGAGAGAGATTCCGCAGCAATTGTCCTGCCTCTAGGTCTCTTCCTTTTGCAACTGCCATTAAAAAATTAGTTTCAATGTAAAGTATCAGCACCTAAATTTTCCTGAATATAAGTATGTCCACCTTCTAGCAATGGTAATAAACCAATTTTTGCTAATTCATTATACGCTGGTGGTGTATCTGAATTCCAATGATATGATAAATCTCTGAGCCAAGATTTAATAAGTGTTTCTAAATAAAAATCAAAGATTCTTTTATGCGGGAATTCTGGATCATAATTACTTAGTATATCATTAGTTCTCAAGGAAATTAGGTTTTCTATTTCCTGATCATTATTCAATGCAAAAATATTAATTTCCTCTAAATCCACTAACATACCAAAAGGAATATCTGGCTTGATATTCTGCAAATATGTTTTTAATTGATAAATAGCACTTTGCCTGTTTAATTCTGTCTCTGGTTTTTGAGCTTTTACCTCTACTAATAAGATAATTTCTTCATCTTTATTTGTAAACATAATATCAGGACGATATTTTTGAGGGGACTGGAAGTTGATAACTTGCATCTTCTTTTCTCCTTGATGTAAATAAAAATTGATTAATCACCACTTACCAACAAAACTACAGCATAAGCACAAATACCTTCCTCTCTGCCTGTTGGTCCAAGTTTTTCATTAGTTGTAGCTTTGATACCAATTTGATTTGGTTCTACTTCTAAAACTGCTGTTAATTTATCTCGCATTTTAGAAATATGCGGTTTTAATTTCGGACGTTCAGCGACAACGACAGAATCAATATTGCCAATTTTCCAACCTTGTTCACGAATTAGTTGATGGACTTGATGTAATAATACTAAACTATCAGCCCCAGCCCATTGGGGATCTGTCGGGGGAAAATAATGACCAATATCCCCCAAAGATAAGGCTCCCAGCATCGCATCCATGATGGCATGAGTAAGCACATCAGCGTCACTATGTCCTAACAAGCCGAGTTCGTGGGGAATGTGAATACCGCCTAAAATCAAATTGCGATCGCTCACCAATCTGTGTATATCGTAGCCATTACCAATTCTGATGTTCATAGTTAGTTGTCCTTTGTCAGTTGTCAGTTGTAAAAGAATATTTTTCTCCCCCCACTTCCCCCACTTCCCCCACTTCCCCCACTTCCCCCACTTCCCCCACTTCCCCCACTTCCCCTACTCCCCCTGTTCCCTGTTCCCTCTCTTTTTCCCAAAGTTTAAGCAAATCGGGACGACGGGAAGCTGTGCGCTGAATTTGTTGTTGAAAACGCCAACGAGCGATCGCTGCATGATTACCACTTAGTAGCACATCTGGGACTTGCCAACCACGAAAATTTGCCGGACGAGTGTACTGCGGAAAATCCAACAAATATTCTTCAAAACTTTCCGTCTTCAGCGATTCCTCCTTACCCACAGTTCCCGGAAGTAGACGCACCACACCATTAATCAAAACCATCGAAGGAATTTCTCCCCCCGTCAGGATAAAATCCCCCAAAGAAATCTCCCGAGTCACCAAATTTAGCACCCTGTCATCTACCCCTTCATAATGACCACAGATCACAACCAACTGGTCGTAATTCGTGGCTAATTCGCGCAGCAAGGGCTGGTTCATTGGTTGTCCCTGCGGACTCATCAAAATCACATCTCGACGGGGTAGAATCGGCAAAGACTCCACAGCCGCAAAAATCGGTTCTGGCTTCATCAACATTCCCACACCACCACCATAGGGTTGATCATCCACCTTATGGTGCTTATCCGTAGTAAAATCTCTAGGATTAACTAAATGCACTTGAGCAATCTGTTTAGCTAAAGCCTTAGCCAACAAACCAGAATTGAGGATTGACGTAAAACAGTCAGGAAAAAGTGTAACTATATCAAAACGCACAGTAATTCGGATTCGATAGAACTAATTTTAAGGGTAGATACTTAGCTAATACCATAACTGATAACCTAGCATGGATTCAGGAGTTCGGAGTTCGGAGTTCGGAGTTCGGAGTTTGGAGGAAGAAATTGAAGAATAGAGCATGAAATTTCTCCCTTGTTCCCTGTTCCCTGTTCCCTGTTCCCTGTTCCCTGTTCCCTGTTCCCTGTTCCCTCTTGCCTTTTTTGTAAGTCATAGAAAAACTAAAAATCTACCAACAGTGCCGAAAAATACCAATATCCTTAATTTCCTAGTGAGATCAAAAGTTTTTCTAATTACTTAATTTATGTTTAAATATTGTCACTACTAAATTTAAATTAATAATCCCACCAAAGTTAACAACTTCCGGGATACATCCAACCAGCCTCAGAAGTAAGAGTGTCAAGACCGACTAAATCCTAAGTCCAGAAGGGAATTATAGTTAATTTAGCACTATGAGAGCCATCTGGAAAAAGTAGATAGGTAAAAAACAAGATGCTGGCTATGAGAACGACGGACATGAGAAAATTGAGGCATCGTGTGCGTCAAGCAGTGTCCTCTCATCAAAGCCAAAGGCGAAAATTAACAAGCAACAAACCTTGTTCAATTAACCTGAAGTTGTTGACTCCCTCAAGCAGAAACACAATGCCGCAGTTAGAAGTTAAATCGCTGGAAATGAGGACACCCCAAGCTACTAAAACCGCCGTACTAGTTATCGGAGGCGCAGAAGATAAAGTTCATGGACGTGAAATTCTAAGAACTTTTTTTGTTCGTGCTGGCGGTAACAAGGCGTATATTACAATAATTCCATCAGCCTCCCGTGAGCCTGCCATTATCGCTGGTAGGTACGTTCGCATTTTTGAAGAAATGGGTGCGGAAAAGGTTGAAATATTAGACATTCGGGAACGGGAACAATGCGAAAATCCTGAGATTAAAGCATCCCTCGAAGCCTGTAGTGGTGTCTTCTTAACCGGAGGAGACCAACTGCGCCTTTGTGGAGTCCTGTCCGACACACCGGCAATGGAAATTATCCGCCAGCGGGTGAGAGCCGGACAACTGACTTTGGCAGGAACAAGTGCTGGAGCAGCCGTGATGGGACATCACATGATCGCAGGTGGTGGTAGTGGTGAAACACCTAATCGTTCCCTAGTTGACATGGCAACAGGCTTAGGATTCATTCCTGAAGTTGTCGTTGACCAACATTTCCATAACCGGAATCGGATGGGACGACTTGTTAGTGCGATCGCCGCTCACCCAGATAGATTAGGCATTGGTATAGACGAAGATACCTGTGCCGTATTTGAACGCGATGGTTGGCTACAAGTTATGGGCAAAGGCAGTGTCACTATTGTTGATCCTACCGAACTTACCCACACTAATGAACCCAACGTTAGTGCTAACCAACCCCTGACAGTACATAATTTAAGACTACATATCCTCAGTTACGGAGATCGCTTCCATCTTTACCAACGTACTGTTTTACCTGCTGTGCATCGCATCTCTAGCTGACGATATAGAAGATATAGAGCATATCAGGTCACACTGATTTGACCGCATCTTGATTTCTTCTTCTAGAGTTTAGATCAATTCCATCTAAGAAGGAAAAACTGCTTCAAATGCCAAATTTAGCGGTCAATTCCAGCAAAAAACTAGAATTTTGGTTACGAATCTCCATCTACCTATTCCCATGAGAATCCTCAAGATCCAGACCTTACGCGGCCCAAATTACTGGAGCATTCGACGGCACAAACTGATCGTTATGCGCCTAGACTTAGACAAACTTGCCGAAACCCCCTCAAATGAAATACCTGGCTTTTATGAAGGACTAGTGGAGGCACTGCCAAGTCTAGAGGGTCACTACTGCTCCCCAGGCTGTCGTGGTGGTTTTCTAATGCGGGTGCGAGAAGGCACCATGATGGGTCATATAGTGGAACACGTAGCCTTAGAACTCCAGGAATTAGCGGGAATGCACGTAGGTTTCGGTCGCACCCGTGAAACCGTCACACCTGGAATTTACCAGGTAGTGATTGAGTACCTAAATGAAGAAGCGGGTCGCTATGCAGCCCGGGCAGCAGTCAGGCTATGTCAAAGTATTATTGACCGGGGACGTTATCCCAAAGCCGAACTAGAGCAAGACGTTCAAGACCTCAAAGACTTTTGGCGTGATGCTTCACTAGGCCCTTCCACAGAAGCCATTATTAAAGAAGCGGAGAAAAAAGGTATTCCTTGGATGCCTTTACCAGCTAGATTCTTAATTCAATTGGGCTATGGTATCCACCAAAAACGGATTCAAGCCACAATGACCAATAACACAGGCATTCTTGGTGTAGAACTAGCTGGTGATAAAGAAGCTACTAAACGGATTCTCGATGCCAACGGCGTACCAGTCCCCAGAGGTACAGTCATCAATTTCTTTGATGATTTAGAAGAAGCCATTGAATATGTTGGTGGTTATCCCATCGTGATTAAGCCTTTAGACGGTAATCATGGACGAGGGATCACCATTGATATCCGCAACTGGGAAGACGCAGAAGCCGCTTATGAAATGGCTAGACAAGTTTCTCGTTCAGTGATTGTGGAAAGATATTATGTAGGACGAGATCATCGAGTATTAGTAGTTAATGGCAAGGTAGTTGCTGTAGCGGAGAGAATTCCTGCTCATGTGGTGGGTAATGGCAAATCTACAATTACAGAACTAATTGAAGAAACAAACCTTGACCCTAAACGTGGTGACGGACATGATAACGTCTTGACTAAAATCGAACTAGACCGTACCAGCTACCAACTCCTAGATAGACAAGGGTACACCATCAACAGTGTGCCACCCCAGGGAGCAATTTGTTACTTAAGAGCTACAGCCAACTTAAGTACAGGTGGTAGTGCTGTAGATCGCACAGACGAAATTCACCCAGAAAATCGCTGGTTAGCACAACGGATAGTCAGAATTATCGGCTTAGATGTGGCTGGTATAGATATCGTAACTTCAGATATTAGCCGTCCCTTGAGAGAATTAGACGGTGTAATTGTTGAAGTCAATGCTGCCCCTGGTTTCCGAATGCACGTTGCCCCTAGTATTGGCATCCCCCGCAATGTCGCCGGCGCAGTCATGGATATGCTGTTCCCCAACGAACAATCTAGCCGCATTCCTATACTTTCAGTTACAGGTACGAATGGCAAAACCACCACAACTCGCCTGTTAGCCCATATTTATAAGCAAACTGGTAAGGTTGTCGGCTACACAACTACAGATGGTACTTATATCGGTGATTTCTTAGTAGAATCGGGAGATAATACAGGACCTCAAAGCGCCCATGTTATCCTTCAAGACCCGACCGTAGAAGTAGCCGTATTGGAATCGGCTCGCGGTGGTATTCTCCGCTCTGGGTTGGGTTTTGAAAATGCTAATGTAGGTGTAGTATTAAATGTGTCTGCTGACCATTTAGGCATCGGCGATATAGATACTATTGAGCAATTAGCCCATCTTAAAAGCGTAGTTGCTGAAGCTGTTTTCCCTGATGGTTATGCGGTACTCAATGCCGATGATTACCGGGTTGCTGCTATGGCAGAAAAAACTAAGGCGAACATTGCCTACTTTACCATGAATCCAGACTCGGATCTGGTACGGAAACATATCCAACAGGGTGGAGTAGCCGCAGTCTATGAACATGGTTATCTGTCCATTGTCAAAGGTGATTGGACGCACCGCATCGAAAGGGCAGAAAATATCCCCTTGACAATGGGTGCAAGAGCGCCATTTATGATTGCTAATGCTTTAGCCGCTAGTTTGGCAGCTTTTGTTCAAGATGTCACCATTGAGCAAATTCGCGCTGGTTTAAGAGGCTTTCGTGCTTCTGTAAGTCAGACCCCAGGACGGATGAATTTGTTTAATTTGGGTAAATACCATGCTTTGGTAGATTATGCCCACAATGCCGCTAGTTACGAGGCTTTGGGGTCATTTGTCCGTAATTGGACAACGGGACAGCGCATTGGTGTAATTGGTGGTCCTGGCGATCGCCGTGACGAAGATTTTGTTACTCTAGGTAGATTATCAGCAGATATCTTTGACTACATCATTGTTAAAGAAGATGATGATACTAGAGGTAGACCTCGTGGTTCAGCTTCAGATTTGATTGTTGAAGGTATTACCCAAGTTAAGCCTAATTACCGCTTTGAATCAATTTTGGATGAAACCACAGCTATTAACAAAGCCTTAGATATGGCTACTGATGGTAGTTTGGTAGTAGTTTTGCCAGAAAGCGTCAACCGGGCAATTAAGTTAATTAAAATGCGGGGTGTACAGGAAGAAGTCCAGCCTCAGCAATCAGTTAACAATGATTCCCAAAATGGGATAGCACCTTCTTCTGTTGTTAATACACTGATTTAGGAGCATCTCTTGTTTGTAAATTGCCCTCAGACTCATTCATAATTTAAGTCTGGGGGTTAATTAATATTAGTTAAGACTTAGCAAACATCTTTAAGAATAAAATAGCAGGAGTCAGAAGTTAAGCGACTTATTAAGGTAGTTATCTATACTGATTCATATTTCCAAGGATTAATAATAGAAATACCACATCCTTCAAAATCAGAAACATTGCGTGTTGCTATGGTTGCTTTATGAGTGTAACAAATAGCAGCAATTTGAGCATCAGCTTGAGAAATAGGAGTCCCATTTTGTCGTCGTTGGGATGCAATATGAGCAAATGCTACAGCAGCATTTTGATCAAAAGCAAGAACACGTCCAGCGAAATCTTCAGAAAACATCAGTTGTGCTGCTTGACTAAGTTCTTTTCGTCGTTTTCCTTCAGGAAGTAAAGCAATACCATAGAGAATTTCTGCTTGAGTAATGGTTGTGGTAAACATACTCATCAAAGGTTTTTCAGCTACCCATTCACGAACTATTTCCGACTTTTGAGTCTTCATTAATTCTGAGATAACATTTGTATCCAAAATAATCATTCTTCAAATATTGATACAGTGCGGATAGGTTCTCTAGCTATTTCTGGTAATTCCAAATCGCCCAAATTTGCAAACCGTTGTTCAATTAAAGTTGCTAGATTTAAGGGATGTTTAGTATTTTCGATGAGAACAAGACGGAGAATTTCTCTCACTTCTTCTTCTAGGGAACGTCCATGTTTTTCGGCTCGTTTTTGCAACTGATATTTGATGTCATCATCAATGTTGGAGATGGTGATATTAGTCATAAATAATAGAGATAATTTTGATTATACCTATTATAGTAAATAATCACGAAAATTTTTGATTTTTACCTTTGAAAATACATATACTTACATATAATACGCATTTAAAAGTATTAATTAACTGTCTCGATCTTCTCTAATCATTTCTTTCGTTTTCCTTTAGGTTGATACTTCGCACCTCTCAGAAAATCACCTAAATCTGAATTTTTGCTAATGTCATAGTTACCTTCATCAAACTTATCCTTTAATTCTTTTTTATATTTATCAAGTTCTTGAGGTACAGAACTTTTAGATAAAATATATGTTTTTGCAGTAAAACTTAATGATGAATCAGTTTTTTTCAAGAATTTATTAAAGTATGTATATGTATTTATAACCTGCTCTTTTGCTGTGTTTATATCCTTACCCTTCAATTCTACAAAGCAGATAATCCTTTCATTGTCTTTTGCATAAAATACGATTAAATCACAGATTTTCATTCCTTCTTTATCTAATTCTAATAATTTACGAAATTTACAATTAGGGTTTGATTTCTCGTCTATATGAAAAAATAAAACTGTTTCACCACTTGCTGGTTGTAAACTTACCTCCACACCATCTTCTTTATGACTTGTTTTGCCTGGTAGTAAACAACATGATAACAATAAATGATCGAAAGGCATTTTAAAATCACTCCTGAATTTAAGATTATAAGAGTGATTATGGAAAAATATGGGAAATGTCATCTGAAACATTCCCAAATGTTCCCCAATCTATCCTACCGTCTTCATGTAATATATTTTTAGCTGTACCATCTTCAAATAGATAAACAGAAACTTTCTCTTGAGGAATAAAAGCTTCTGTTCGCTCTAAATAAAATCGTTCTTTGAGACTTTCTTTATCTTCATATTTAGCGGCTTTCATTAAATTTGCTAAATGATCAACTATGTAAGGGCTGTGAGTTGTAATTAAAACTTTCAAACCTGCTTGTACTAACATGGCTAAAAATTCCGTAATTTCTACTTGCGCCGCTGGATGTAAATTCATTTCAGGCTCATCAATTATCAGTAATTCATTTGGTAGAGCTAAATGACGCAAGCACAAAACTAAAGGAGCTAATTCTTTTACCATTGAAGAAGAAACAGTCATTTCTAATTTAACATTTTCTGATGGTTGATATAATATTTCTTTATCAATTACAGATTCATCAATAAGATTTACTTTTCCTCCTAAAATATCGTTTTCTAATATTTCTGCTAATCTAATATAATCTAAAACTTCTGGATACAATTGTATTTCTTCTTCTCTTTCTATAGATGATTTTTCATATACAGAATATACCATATTTTCAAATATTTTTACTACTTCAGTTAGTTTGCTAGTTTTATCTTCATCATCATATTCATGATATTCGTCTATTTTGTTGGCTGAAGAAAATAATGGTAAAACTCCTGTTCTTTCTGTGGGAAATATATATACAGATGAATAAAAAGCTCTATGAATTAAAGCAAAAAATTCTTCAAATAAAATCTCTTCAAATACTATTCTAGGTAATTTATCAAAGATATTAGACTGATCATTAGAATTAGAAACTGAAATTAAATAAAAATAAATACTATTTTCATTCTTTTCTTTAAAAATACGCAAAGTATTTTTATTTTGAGAAGAACCAAAAGAAATTTCTTGAGCCAAAGAATATTGTTTAATATTATCAAGTATTTTGAGTGTTATATCCGCTAAATTAAATTTAACTTTCACGTTGGCAAAATTAACATATTCTGTAGCCAGAAACTTATTCATCCAGCGATAAGTTAGATTAGAAACATCATTAATATATGTTTCAATAAACTCTTCAGCAAAATCAATTAAATCAATCCGAACATATCCTTCTTGTAAAAGTTCTTCAATTGCATTATCTATAATTGGATATCTCTGTTGAGTCTTTTTATCCAGATAAGCTTGCCAATACTTCTTACATCCATATTCACCTAAAATAGATGCTAAAGTATAAGCTGTCCAAGTTTTCCCTGTTCCATTACCACCAATAAAGACAGTTAAAGGCTTTAAATCAATTTCTGCCTTTTCAATAACACCTAAGTTAGCAATTTGTATTTTCATAGCACATTTAATTTTAATTAGGGTTAAAAATCTCCAATTGACTACACCCTACCATTATTCGTAAATTCAGCAAATCATACCTATTACTGAATTACATATTTAAAAGGTTATATCTGGAATCATAGCAAAACTGACTCTTACCTTACAGCAGATTTAATATTTCCATATCAAACACCTGCGTTCTTCTCTGTGACTCTGCGGCTCTGCGTGAAATAAAAACAAAAAAATGGAGAGGGGGAGATTCGAACTCCCGGAAGCTTTCACTTCATCCGATTTCAAGTCGGACGCATTCGACCACTCTGCCACCTCTCCAGATTATTTGCCAGAATTGTGTAACACAAAAACTGACAAATAACATCATAACATATAATTACAGAATTGGCACTACTGAAACTGAAGAATTATAAAAAACTTCCTCAGTAGCGATTTGGTAGTTCTGATCCACCCAAACCAGAGAAGCTTTTGTTACCAAACCATCCTCCAAATCAACCAGAGAAAAATTTCGTAACTTTATTCCGTCTTGTTGAATAATCCGGGGGACAGTGGCAGCGTTTAGGTAAATAGTTCCTTCTGGACTTCTAAACACAGCCTTTCTTTGCAACTTTTTAGTATGGCGTAGGGTGCGGTGCATGTGACCAAAAGCGACTAGGGAAACAGTTTTCTTGAGGTTGAGACTTTGAGAAATTGCTTCCGCTAAATCAGGATCACCAAAATCACCGCCAATGGGATGCCAATCTTTGCCACAAGGGTCCTCAGCGCGATCGCCTAAACCGCTCGGTCCATTGTGTCCGAGAAAAATAATATGATCACAAGTAACACTTTTTACTACCTTAACAATTTTATCTGCGGACTCCTCCAAACTAGAGACACCATAGCGTTCTTGACACATTTGGGCAAATCGCCATTCAGGTCCTCCCCAGGTAAAAGGACGACCACCTACCACAGTTAAATTCCACTGCGGAAAATCTAACTTACCATAACCGACTTGGGCAGATCCTAATAAATCTAGCTGTTCCTGTACCCAGTCTTCCTTGGTGCGGTCATAAGGACATTTTTTGCGTCCCCATTCAGTCGCCGAGTACCAGGCATCGTGGTTGCCCATTACCGCCGCTTTGGGAAGGTCTAGAGAAGCGATCGCTTTTACCACTTCCACCGACTCATTCCCGAAATCACCGACAAATAGCGCCAAGTCAACACCGAGATGCTGGAGTGCTATGCCGTCCTCTACTTCCCATTGGTCGTGAACATCGCCAATTACAGCAATTTTGATAGGTTTTGATTGATTTTTCTGACTGGTCATGCCACTTTAAAAAGCCGTATATCTCCAGGATATGAAACTCCACCGGATTTGGACATAAATTGCTAGAATCAATCCCTCACTCTTTTTGGTAAAAACTACTATAATTAAATTCACAACGTAATAATTTGTAATTAAAAGCAGTTTTTAATTGTGTTTACAACTACACTTACTCAACCAAAATCAGGCATTTTACCCTTAGATTTATTTGCCGCCATTGCGGATCTAAAAACAGAACTAAATGCAGTGATATTAGCCCACTACTATCAAGATCCTGATATTCAAGATATTGCCGATTTCATTGGCGATTCCTTACAATTAGCCAAAGCCGCAGCCAATACCAAAGCCGATGTCATTGTCTTTGCTGGTGTTCACTTCATGGCGGAAACAGCCAAAATCCTCAACCCTGATAAATTGGTGTTATTACCAGATATTAATGCAGGATGTTCTTTAGCAGATAGTTGTCCTCCCCAGGAATTTGCAGCTTTCAAAGCCTCACACCCAGACCATTTGGTAATTTCCTATATTAACTGCTCGGCGGAAATTAAAGCCATGAGCGATATCATTTGTACCAGTTCCAACGCTGTGAAAATTGTCCAGCAAATACCCCAGGAACAGCCAATTATTTTCGCCCCAGATCGCAACTTGGGACGGTATGTAAGGTCACAAACAGGACGGGAAATGCTGTTATGGCAAGGTAGCTGTATTGTTCATGAAACCTTTTCCGAAAAGAAACTAGTCCAGTTAAAAATTACACATCCTCATGCAGAAGCGATCGCTCACCCCGAATGTGAAACCAGCGTTCTCCGCCATGCCAGTTATATTGGCTCTACAGCCGCCTTACTCAATTATTGTCAAACCAGCCCTAGTCAAGAATTCATCGTGGCTACAGAGCCAGGAATCATTCACCAGATGCAAAAACTAGCACCTGACAAACACTTTATTCCCGCACCCCCCCAAAGTGATTGTAACTGTAACGAATGTCCATTTATGCGGCTAAACACCCTAGAAAAACTGTATCTAGCCATGAAAAACCGCACCCCAGAAATTACCCTACCAGAAGAAATCCGCATAGCCGCACTCCGACCCATGCAAAGAATGTTAGAAATGAGCCGATAAATAGGGGTTGCACCAAAAAGATTTTTGTCAGGAGTCAGGAGTCAGGAGTAAAAAGAAGGAAGAAGGAGTCACCGAGTCGAGAATAGGAAAAATACATCCTGTTCATCCTTAAATCCTGGACATCCTGATTCAGACATGATCAAGATTTTTCCGAGTCGAGAACAGGAAAAATACATCCTGTTCATCCTTAAATCCTGCACATCCTGATATGGCTTACGCCACGCTTCGCTATCAGACATTGTTAAGATTTACTCTTCTGAGCTTCTTTCTGGGCAGCCTCACTAAACTTTTTATACAACTTAGTTCTAATCTGTGCTTCCTGATAACGGCTGTGGCTAGGTGCAACCTGACCCATTAAATCAGAAGCCCGTTGCCAAGTAGCAGCTAATTCCAACCACTGAGTTGAAGTTATAGCCGTTTTACCAGTCACAGTCGCCTGGTTAGCCAGTCTCACAGATGCGGCAAACGGATCATCCAATGGGATAGAAAGACTTCGGCGCACAGGACGATTCGATGATTCTGGCGGTCTTTGGTTGACCGTTTGAGAAGATTGAGAACCCACTAATGGCAACAGCTTCTTCAATGGATTACTTAACCGAAAATCTAGCAACCAAGCCAGTAAAATTATTGAAGATAAACCAGCAACCCATACAAATAAAGTTTTGACAGAAATTTTGCCCTGATTTCGATTCTTCAGCAAAGATTGGGGTTTTGTTAAAATAGGTTTTCTTGATTTGGTATAAACTTCAGTTAACTCTGGAATTAACCGCTTCAACAAGTTTGGTTGGTATACAGTAATTTCCCGTGACCACAGTAACTGACCATCAGTATCGCGGTTAATTTCCTCCAACCATAATAATTGCTCTTCTCGAACAATTCGACTATTAATATTAACTCGGCGAATATGACGTGGTGCAAGTGAGTCCAAAATTTCTTGAATTTTTGGCACTAGGACAGATTGCTCTAGTTGCTCTACTGTAGCCGCTTCACACAAGAGTTGTAATATACCAGTCGCAAAAACTGCTCTAGTTCTGACACCAGACACAACTAGCCTTTCATTCAAAACTTGAATAATTGCCGCCACGCTGCCCTGGTGAGCTTGCCAAGCGATATCATTTATCCGATCTACCATTTGATATTTAGTGATAGCTCTCACACCCTGATCTGTGAAATAATATAACTTAAGTTACTAATTATCTAAATTTAGGCAGGGAAAAAGGTGATTGGTCATTGGTCAACTACTCCTGCCTCTTGCCTCTTGCCTCTTGCCTCTTGCCTCTTACCCATTTTCAACTAGCAACTTACGTTAATATACATTCAATTTGCATATATCAATTGTAAATTTGAGCAACTCTATATTCTATTTGCTCAAGTGCAAATTGCCACACTTGATATCCTGCTAAAGATAAATGTAATCCATCTGTAGTTAATTCGGGACGCAAATTGCCATCAATATCCGTAAACCAATTGTGAATGTTGAGGTAATTAGCCCCTTGCTTTTGGGCAATTATAGCCAGTTGGGCGTTAATATGACGAATTCGACTATTAGGGATTTTCTGCGATCGCACAGGTAAAATAGATTGGACAATAATCTGACTGCTGGAATGACTCTGACGTAAGCTATGAATAATCCGCGAGGAATTGACCAAAATTGACTTGTCAGTAGCACCCTTACGTAAATCGTTAATCCCAGTCATCACATAAATTACATCAGGTCTGGTGCCAGAAAATGCCGACAATCTTTTAGAAACGCCCTCAGAAGTATCTCCAGATATACCTTGATTTAGCCATAATTTACCCGTAGGTAGTTTGTCCTTGGGAAACCACAAACTTAAAGAATCACCTACTAAAATACTCAACCGATTCGCACCTTGACCTTTAGCCATAGCTTTAGCTTCCAAAGCTAATAAGCTTTTCCAGTCTTGATAAGTCAGTTTATCTGCCTTATTTGATTCCCCAGACAATGCTAAATTTTCATCATTATCAGTGCGCGTATAAATCTGACCAGATATAAGTGATGCTAATCTTTGCTGGTAGAGTTGACTACCAGAAATAGGTGATTTAGTTGGTGTCGTTGGGGAATTTAAGTTAAAGGATGATTTAACAGGTATTGATAACCCATGCTGTCTAAATTCTGATAAGAGAATCTCTAAGGTGGGGAGGTTTTTCCTGATTACTGATGACTGTTCAACGGTCGTCGGTGTTTGTCTACTAAATTCTGGTAATGATTTATCAGTCTTGACAAGACTCTTATTTGCTGGTGAGGACTTTTCAATTTGATTACTAAATTCAGGTACAGCAATTTGACGTGGAGAATTTCTTTTGCCCTCGTAAACCTGGAAACCCTCGGCTAAATCCAATAAAGATAGAGAATCTTTGGGAAGATTGGTTATTTGGGGGGGTGTTGATATTGGTATGACCAATCCTGTTAATAAACTTGCAGCCAACAGATAAGGTTCACTCATCGTTGTTTTGTTCCTTGTGCGTATTCACTACTTTTTCTTATGACAGCGTTAACTAAGTGAATTCAGGAAGATTTCGATTTCTGTCTATACCCCATCTATCTTGCAAACTTGCGGTTTGCTATCAAAAAACTATAGGTTTGAACTCAATACCTTCGCCACATTAAAAAAAGCTTTGATTCGTAGCGACTGTCTTGATTGTCAATCGATCATTAAGTGAGACAGGGTTTATTTTGCTAGTTTACAATATTTAATAATATTAAGTTATTCAACGCTATTCAATCCTTTGAATCACGATAAATATCCTCCCGTCAGGATTAATCAACACTAAATTTTGGGATTTTCCATTTTAGAAGATTTACTGTATAAGCTTTCCAGCTTTTTGAGTATCTCACTGTTACCATCGTTTTTCAAAATCTTATCCCTTGATGATTTACTAAATTTTAGGTTTCATACTTTTGATAGATGACAATAATTAATTGTTTATGTTGTGAGTTGTAAGAAAAATTAATAAATAATTATATAGGTATCAATTTTTGTTGCTAAAAAAACAGCAATAAAACGCTAGGAAGTCGAATTGATAAGCTTTAAATAGTATTTATTTTTTTAAGATAGCTACGTTTATTTACACCTATCTCTATAAGCAATGTTATTATTAATACTTAAATAAATTGCGTTATTTTATTGTGTGATTTCAGTAACACGGCTGTTTGTAGCAGAGTAAGTAAATCGTTAAAATGCTTGCTACATAGGAGTTATGTCCGTAGTTAAAAAGTTAGATTTGCAGAATTATTGAGTCTGTTTGCTATTTATAGTCTGGATTAGACATACAAAGATTTATCGAAACTAAAGTAGATCAGTTCCGGGGATGTAGAATAACTTAGCGAAAAGTGCTAAGATTTATCCGATGTCATTAATGTTTCTTTTTATAACGTGGCTAGAGCTAGTACAGCAATCGGTGTATCTCCCATCATTAAGGAGATTGTGCAAAAACAGGCACATTCAACTCGCTTAACTTTGAAAGAAGTTATTCTCATGGGAATGTTGGCAATTGATAAGTTAGATGATCAAAATTGTCAAGAATTGGCAGATCAAGTTCATCAAATGCAGGTTAATGGTGAAATCTAAAGCTGCTGGCAGGAGTCTAAAATTTAAAGTCTCAAGCCTTCAGTTCACAAGCTAAAAAATAGCAAAAGTGGTAGTGTGATTTATCAAGTCTCTACTTTTGACTAAAACCTTAGCTAGTTGCCATTAAATAGTTCTCGTTTAAGTCCAAACTTAACTAACGGTATTGCTAATTTACAGTAGTAAAGTCCGTTGTGTTAAAGGCAAAAAAGGGATCTGAAACTAGATCCTTTTTGTCTGTCAAAAATTTAATAAAGAACTCAGCGAAAGTTTCATGAACTTTGCTAAATGAGGTTTAATTCCTGCTTGTTTACAGCGGTGCAAATAGGCAATATTAGACTTGATAGCGGCGATTTCCAGTAAATTGGCAAGATTGCCTCCATGATTGGGAAATTGACTAAAAATATCATTTCCAATTCGTAAAATATTTTAGCCTCATAGCCATTTTTGAGTAGTTTTGCATACTCTGGCTATGGGGCTTTAATATTTTTTAATTATTTCTTGGAGTTCTGATTTTACAAGTTTTCTGAATTGGTTAATGGTTTTATTGAGTAAGTAGGTTGGTGTTGAAAATTGTCGTTATGGCAAGGCAAAAGGCACTCATGCAAGAGGCAAGAGTGAAGAGGGTTTGGGCGATTTTACATTTCTTTACACAGTTTGGTTTTATTGTGTTCACCTACTTATTATTGGTTGTGAATTAAAGAGTTTGGGGTAAATGGTTGGAAAAGGAAAAATTTAAAATAATGCCATGATTGCTGCGGGAGAACCAGAACCTCCTCTTAATCTGAGAATTCCAATGATTAAGGTGATACTATGCGGTGGTAACTGATCTAAATTGGTGAGGTTTTCGAGAACAATTAGCGATCGCTCTAAAAGCAACCGGTTAATAGTAAAATTAGTATTCTGCCCAGAATCTACACCATGAGTATCAATACCCACTCCAGTAATTTGCCTGTGTGTTATTAAAAACTCAGTTGCATCATAGCTAAAACCAGGAAAGTGCATTTTTCCGTCTTTATCTTGGTTAAAAAATGCCTGGTGATTTAACCATTTTTCTTGCCAACCAGTATATAATATCACCAAGCTCCCTGTGGGAATTTCTCCAAATTCAGTTTCCCAAGTTTGGATATCACTAACAGTCAAGGCATAATCAGGATTTACTGCTGCTTGTTCACAAATATTGATAACTATAGCTGGTAATATTAAACATGATGCTGGATACTGGTCAATACTTGCGCCGTTTGCATAAAAACTATTAGGGGCATTAATATGAGTCCCGCTATGTTCTCCCAAGGAAAAGCCTCGTAAGTAATAACCATCATCTGGAATTTCTGCAACACTGGTAAATTCTACGGGAGGATCACCTGTCCATTTTGGTATATCTTGATCAATGAGATGACTAAGATGGATGACACGAGAGTAACTAATATTACTTAATGGTTGGGGATTTTTGCTGATCAAAGGTTTTTTTTTGTAAGTTGAGGATATTTTAACAAATATAGGGCTTATGCACGCTCACTAACTTACCATGATATTAATAAACGAAATTGCGTCGTTTTCAGCTTTGGGATGTCAATGCCTAAGCCCTAAAATAATCCCCCAAACCTTTTCACTTGAAGGTAATGGGGGGGAATTTTAATGTTGCAGCAAAAAGTGAATTTAACCCTAGTGAACATTAGAAAAGTTAAGCTTTAAATAAGGAAGAGTTAATTTTACATGAATTTTATCCAAACCAGATTTCTGTAACGCTTCTTTCTCCTGACTGGGCGCAGGCCCTGCGCCCCTACCTCCTGACTTCAATTACTCATCACATTGGGTACTACTAGGACTTTATCAACCCGATTTCCGTCCATATCCATAACTTCAAACCGCATACCATCCCATTCAAAATGATCTGCGGCTGCGGGAATCCGGCCTAAATGGGTGATGACAAAACCGCCTAATGTTTGATAATTTCCTCTTTCTTCATGTTCTAATTCTTCAAGATCAAATAGTTCTAAAAATTCTTCTATTCCTAACATTCCATCTACTAACCAAGAACCATCTTCCCGTTGTACGGCTTCAGGTTCTTCTTGTCCTGGTTCTGTGGGAACATCACCGACAATTTCACTCATGATGTCATTAAGGGTGACTAAGCCTTGAATTACGCCATATTCATCTACGACTAAAGCCATGTGTGTGACGGTTTGTTTGAATAATTCTAAAACTTTTAAACCGCGTGTGCTTTCGGGGACAAATACGGGTTGACGTAATCCTAGAGTTAAGTCTAAGGGTTCGTTGCGTAAACTTCTGGCTAATAGGTCGGTGACGGGAATAATCCCCAGAACGTTATCTAGTCCTTCTTGACAAATGGGATAGCGAGAATAACCGCTTTCTGCCATTTTTTGGCGGTTTTCTTCGGGGGGATCTTCCAAGTCTAACCAAACTATATCAGGTCGGGGTGTCATAAAGGAGGTGACGGGGCGATCGCCTAACCGGAAAACTCTCTCTACCATGTCCTGTTCGGCTTCTTCAAATGTTCCCGCTTCTGTCCCTTGTTCGATGAGAATTTTGATTTCTTCTTCTGTAACTTGTGGTTCAGCAGAGGGGGTAATTCCTAATATTCGCAAAACTAAATCTGTAGATGCACTCAAAAGATAAACTATGGGTGAAGCTATTTTTGCTAAAGCCCGCATGGGTATGGCGACTGAAGCAGCGATTTTTTCGGGGTTATTTAAAGCCAGACGTTTGGGGACGAGTTCGCCGACAATGAGGGAAAAATAGGTGATGAGTAGGACTACGATGCCAAAGGCGATCGCATTACTATAATTAGCTAAAATGGGAATTAGCTTGATATAATCTTCTAATCTTTTGGCAATGGTAGCACCACCAAAGACACCATTCAGAATATTGATGAGTGTAATCCCTACCTGGACGATAGAGAGGAAATGATTGGGAGATTCTGCGAGTTTTAATGCAGCCTTGGCGTTAATATCCCCTTGATTGGCTAACTGCTGTAGTCTGACTTTCCGGGCTGAAACTACAGCCATTTCCGACATGGAAAATACACCGTTGGCGAAAATTAGCACCAAAATCGTTAAAATTTCAAACGTGAAGGAAGACATTTTTAAAATTGCTGGTATAAAGAATAGAAGTATACGGTGATCAGAAGTTGCCCAGTGTTCATAAGAACACCCGGTAAGTGGGAAACGAGCGCGTCTTTAGACCTGAGAGGGAAACGACACGAGCGGTTTTAACCGCTGTGGATATTAAAATTGAAACCAGATTTTTGATTGGAATCTGGAAACCAACTCCCATTTCTGGGGTAATGTTAGCTTCGACCTGTTATAAGAGCTTGCTTGAGCTTGCAACACTGTTCCAGTGACCTTAGAACTGTTTAATCACAAGCGACAGAGCAGGGAACTAGCTTCGCATTCCGGGGTGTCGTGACTCAAATAACGGCTACCATGAGAGTAAACTCAGGGTGGTCTGGTCAGTACGGCTTGCTTGATTACTCTTGCAAGCCCAGTCCCTTTAGGGCTGGGTTACTGACTCAATCAAACTGATCTTAGTATCCAGTATTTTAGGTAATTCTCTAAATACTTTGACTATACACAAAGTAATAGCTATATTGCTTCTGTCTATGAGTAGTTCGGTTTGATTCTTTCCTATTTATCGTCAAGAGAGGGGTTAAGACTTTTAAAATGGTTAACAGGAAATAATTCGAGATTTTCACGTCAGCAGCGACTTCCTTTTTTAGCGTAAAACTTATGTCCTTATCTTCTATTGTGCGTGCTTTGGCGCGATCGCCTCTTACCGCAGAACTAATTACTAAACTCAACAAGCAACAGGAATTGCGGTTAAATGGGATTTCTCGGCTACCCAAAGGACTGGTAGCTTCAGCATTAGCAAATTATGAAGATCAGGATTTATGTGTGGTCTGTGCCACTCTAGAGGAAGCTGGGCGGGTTTTTGCCCAAATGGAAGCAATGGGATGGAAAACTGTCCACTTTTACCCGACTTCCGAAGCTTCTCCCTATGAACCCTTTGACCCTGAAAATGAGTTGAGTTGGGGTCAAATGCAGGTATTAGCTGATTTGATCAATGGTCAGTCGTCAGTTGTCAGTGGTCAGTTGCCAAAACAAAGAACTGCCATAATTGTGACAGTGGGGGCGTTGCAGCCGCATTTGCCACCACCGGATGCGTTTAAATCATTTTGTGTCACCTTAGAAAAAGGGATGGAATTTGATTTAGACGGGTTTGGGGAAAAAATCACGATTTTGGGATATGAACGAGTTCCCCTAGTGGAAACTGAAGGACAATGGAGTAGACGGGGAGATATTGTGGATGTATTTCCGGTGTCCTCCGAGTTGCCTGTGCGCTTGGAATGGTTTGGCGACGAAATTGAACAAATTCGGGAATTTGACCCGGCTACCCAGCGTTCTGCCTTGGATAAGGTGGAAAAAGTTACCCTTACCCCTACAAGTTTTGCACCGATTATCAACACAGCACTTACAGAAAATGTAGAGACGTTTCATGAACCGTCTCTACAAGAGTTAGGAACATTAGAAGGAAGTCGGCGGTTTTTGGGGTTGGCTTTTGCAAAACCGGCTTCATTGCTGGATTATTTAGCAGCAAATACCCTTGTGGCCATTGATGAACCAGAACAATGTTATGCTCATAGCGATCGCTGGGTGGAAAATGCTAATAGTCAGTGGTCAGTTGTCAGTGGTCAGTTGTCGGTTGGATTACCTAAGATTCATCGAAATTTTGATGAGTGTATAGGGGAAATTAGTAATTTTAGAAAGTTATATTTATCAGAATTGTCGGAAGAAAATAATGGTTTAAATTTAGCAAGTAGACCTTTACCTGTTACACCTCACCAATTTGCCAAGTTAGGGGAAACTATTAGAAACGAGAGAGAACGCAATTTTGCAGTTTGGATAATTTCGGCTCAACCTTCCCGTTCGGTTTCTCTGCTACAAGAACATGATTGTCCTGCCCAGTTTATCCCCAATCCCCGTGATTATCAAGCTATTGATAAACTGCAAATTAATCATATCCCGATTGCCCTTAAATATTCCGGTTTAGCAGAATTAGAAGGTTTTATTTTACCTTCTTTTCGATTAGTTATTGTCACCGATAGAGAATTTTATGGACAACATTCTTTAGCTAATTTTGGTTATGTCCGCAAACGTCGTCAAGCCACATCTAAACAAGTTGATCCTAATAAATTACGTCAGGGAGATTATGTTGTTCATCGTAGTCATGGTATTGGTAAATTTGTTAAATTAGAAAGTTTAACAATTAATGATGAAACCCGTGATTATTTAGTTGTGCAATATGCAGATGGTTTATTAAGAGTTGCGGCTGACCAAGTTAGTTCTTTATCTCGTTTTCGCACCAGTGGAGATAAAGCCCCAGAATTACACAAAATGACCGGAAAAGCCTGGGAAAATACTAAGAATAAAGTCCGTAAAGCCATTAAGAAACTAGCAGTAGATTTGTTAAAATTGTATGCTGCCCGTTCTCAACAACAAGGTTTTTCCTATCCCGCAGATATGCCTTGGCAAGAAGAAATGGAAGATTCTTTTCCTTACCAACCTACCACAGATCAGCTAAAAGCGGTACAAGATGTGAAACGGGATATGGAAAGTGAAAGACCGATGGATAGGTTAGTATGTGGAGATGTGGGTTTTGGCAAAACTGAAGTGGCAATTCGGGCAATTTTTAAAGCTGTCACCGCAGGAAAGCAAGTAGCACTTTTAGCCCCAACCACAATTCTCACTCAACAACATTATCATACAATTAAAGAACGTTTTGCCCCCTATCCTGTGAACGTGGGGTTACTAAATCGGTTTCGCAGCGCAGAAGAAAAACGCAATATTCAAAAACGTCTAGCGACTGGAGAATTAGATATAGTTGTCGGGACACATCAATTATTGGGAAAAGGTGTGCAATTTAAAGATCTAGGACTTCTAGTAATTGACGAAGAACAAAGATTTGGAGTTAATCAGAAGGAAAAAATAAAAAGCCTCAAAACGCAAGTTGATGTTCTCACTCTTTCCGCAACTCCTATTCCCAGAACCTTATATATGTCATTATCAGGAATTCGGGAAATGAGTTTAATTACCACTCCACCTCCCACCAGAAGACCAATTCAAACCCATCTCGCACCTTTAAATTCTGATATTGTCAGAAGTGCAATTCGTCAAGAATTAGATCGAGGTGGACAGGTATTTTATGTAGTTCCGCGAGTCGAAGGGATTGAAGAAACTACGACAAAATTGCGAGAAATGGTACCAGGAGGAAGATTTGCGATCGCTCATGGTCAAATGGACGAAAGCGAGTTAGAATCAACTATGCTGACTTTCGGTAATAATGATGCTGATATTCTTGTTTGTACCACAATTATTGAATCTGGTTTAGATATTCCGCGAGTCAACACAATATTAATTGAAGACGCGCACCGTTTTGGTCTATCTCAATTATATCAATTGCGAGGTCGGGTAGGACGTGCCGGCATTCAAGCTCACGCATGGTTATTCTACCCCAAACAAAGAGAATTATCCGATGCAGCTAGACAAAGATTAAGAGCAATTCAAGAATTTACTCAACTCGGTTCTGGATATCAATTAGCAATGCGAGATATGGAAATTCGCGGAGTGGGAAACTTGCTAGGTGCAGAACAATCTGGACAAATGGATGTCATTGGCTTTGACTTGTACATGGAAATGTTAGAAGAAGCAATTCGAGAAATTAGAGGTCAAGAAATACCCAAAGTTGAAGATACCCAAATTGACCTTAATCTCACCGCATTTATCCCTGCAACCTACATTCCTGATCTTGATCAAAAAATGAGTGCTTATCGCGCTGTAGCCACAGTAAAATCAAAATATGAACTCAAACAAATTGCCGCTGAATGGACTGATAGATATGGGACTATTCCAGTTCCAGCTAGTCAGTTATTACGAGTTATGGAATTAAAACAATTAGCCAAAAATCTCGGATTTAGCCGCATTAAACCAGAGAATAAACAGCACATTGTTTTAGAAACACCAATGGAAGAACCAGCTTGGAATCTCTTAGCAGAAAACCTCACTCCCACCATGAAAGCAAGGTTTGTTTATTCTCCTGGGAAGGTAACAGCCAGAGGTTTAGGAGTATTTAAAGCAGATCAACAATTGCAGACTTTAATAGATACTTTTGTAAAAATGCAAGGGGCAATTTCGGAAACTGCTTGAGTGTAGGGTGGGCAATGCCCACCATTTTTTATCTATTTCCGAAAATATAGTGTAAAGTATTAACATAACTGGTAAGGTAAAAATAATTCTGTTTTTGGGAGGTTACCATGTTCAAACAAGTTACTTTAGAGAATTTTAGAACTCACAAATTAACAACCATAGAATTATATCCAGTAACTTTGTTAATTGGTAATAACAATTCTGGTAAAACAAATTTTTTAGCAGGAATACAACATTTTTGTAATCTTGTCAGACGAGGAAATTTTAACAATGAAATAGATCAAACTATAAATGCTAATAAAGATTTATATCCACATAAACACAGGCTTGCTAAAGATGAAGAACCGATGTCATTTTCCATTTTATGGAATAACATAATTGGAGGAATTAATTATAAAATAGAAACATATGAAATAGATCCATTTTCGGATGCTTTTGGCTGTAAGGAAACAATAATTATCACATTAGCCAACAATGAAACACCAAAGGAAGTTAATAGTGTTTATGATCAGTCTGGATTTATTCTAGAATTAAGGAAAAAAATACAATTAGACCAAGATTTAAACAGAATAGAAAAAAGACTATGCGAATTATTTTTCTTGGATTTTGATAATATATTTAGTTATCATTTTCAACCTACATTTCTCAAACAGAAAGATAATCAGGATATAGATCAAAAACATGACTTTGAAATAAGTGCAATCCCCGTATATTTGAGAGATAGATTAATCCCAATATATTTGAAAGAAACAGGAAGTAACTTTCAGTCACTTCTCCGTTATGTCAAAGAAAAAGAAGAACGTATATTTTCATCATTTATTGCCAAAATGAGAACTGTTGATACAAGTTTTATTGGAGTTCGTTATGATCCCAATCGTTCCAGTCTCATCTGGGAATTTGATTTAGGACGCAAGGGTATTATTGAAGAATTTATGCCAGATCTTGTATCAGATGGCTTTATGAAAATTGCTGTAATTAGTTTGCTGACATCATTAAAGAAACCACCTGCTCTAATCATGTTAGAAGAGATAGAAAATGGTATTAATCCAGGTAATATACAACAACTAATGAATTGGATTTGGCAAGCAACATCACCTAGTCAAGATGGTTTTGCAAAAACACAATTTATTTTAACTTCTCACAGCCCCTCTGTTTTAAGAGAATTTAATCAACATCCTGATCATGTTTATACAGTCCGTTTAGATAAACGTAGTCGTCAAAGCGATGTAAGAAACTTAAACACTGCACTTGATACCCTTGTGGGAATTGGAGCGATTAAAGATGATGAGGTAGAATATGAAACTGAAGAAAATACAGGTAAACAGTTAATAAAAATTCCAAAATATCAGTTAGCAGAACTTTGGTACACAGGGACAATTGGGTAAAATATCATGAATACTATTAATGTGGGAATTGTTGGAGACGGGCCAACTGACTATAAAGTGTTTGGAAAAATTGTTGAATGTATTTTATTAGAAGAAATATCAGAAAATGTCAAATTTGATATTATTCCACTGATTAGAAAAAATATTTTTGATCATGTTCAAAAATACAAAAATGCCTGTCGCAAAAATCCTGAAGGGTATTACTTACCCAATAAAATAGCAGTAGAACTAAGAGATAGTATATGTGGTACAATTATCCAAGCTTTTGAGGAGTTTAAAGATAATGTAGATATTTCCTATAGTGATATTCTTTTAATAACTACAGATACGGAACATATTCTTAAAGATAAAAATCGATATTTTGATACTTGGGCAATTAGCTTATCGCATATTTTAAGAGAAGCAATTGAAAAATTTTATGCTTTTCAAGCCATAAATGGATATCCTAGAAAATATTTACCCATAATTATGCCTTTAGCCACATTTCCTTCAACAGAAGTTCTTGTTGCTGCTGCAAGAGGAGAATTAAATAAAAATTATGGTAAAAGTCCTCGTGAATGGAAACATAAATTGTACAAAACAGAAAATCCTCAAGATGAAGAAATCGAAAAACAGGCTCTAAATTATATCACACCTGAAAGTATAGACTATATTTTCAATGATTTACCTGAAGCAAGATTCTTTATTCAAACATTATCTTTGGGATTAAAACGTTGTTTTTTAAATAGTAAATCTAATTGTGAAAAATACATCTGATTGAGAGTTCTATTTTAGTAATTTAGTAATTTATTAATTTAGTAAATTCTTCAGTCATCTTAAAAGGGCTATTTCTAATATACCCTTACAGGGTTGCAATTTCTGACATCACCTTTTGAACCATCACAGAAAATTCTCATTAAACTACCATCTAATCATATCTCGTTTATACTGTATGTGGTATTTACATCACAGATAAAAAAGATCTAAAATAAATGTAGAATATTTAATAGATTCCCTAGTTTCACCCCTATTAATTAAAATTCCCATAGAGGCGACAATGGTTTTACAATTACTCAGACACCAATTTACAGTTAAGCAATTTCACCAAATGGCTGAATCTGGTATTTTGTCAGAAAATGAAAGATTAGAATTAATTCGCGGAGAAATGATTGATATGTCCCCTATTGGTACAAGACACTCAGGTTGTGTTTTATTTTTAAGTAACTTACTAGCGTTGCTATTAGGAGGTCTGGCCTTAATTAATGTCCAAAACCCAGTAGAATTAGATGAAACTTCTGAACCTCAACCAGATATAGCATTATTAAAACCCCGTGCAGATTTTTATAGAACTGCACACCCCCAACCAGAAGATATATTTTTGTTAATAGAAGTTGCCGACACAACGATAAAATATGACAGAGAAGTAAAAATTCCTTTATATGCAGAAGCAAATATTCCTGAAGTTTGGTTAATAGATGTTAATCAGGAAGTTATAGAAGTATATCGAAATCCTCTCCAGGGAGTTTATCAAGATATACAGAAGTTAGTAAAAAATCAGACTTTATCAATTTTAGCTTTTCCTGATGTCAGTATTAATGTGACTGAAATATTTTAAATTATCCAGTCATCTTAAAAGGGCTATTTCTAATATACACTTACAGGGTTGCAGATTATGACATCACCTTTTGAACCATCCCAGAAAATTCCCATTAAACTACCATCTAATCATCCTGACTTATTATTAGGATTAGATGACTTACTAGAACTCGGTTTAATATCTGATGATCAAGTTAAACAAATAGCCCGTCAATATCTCACTTGCACTGTAGTCTTTACACCTCAGACTGCATCAGAACCAGAGGAAATTTTCACCCCTAGCACACCCCCACGAAAACCATTAATTGCAACTTTACCACCCATCACAAAACCACCTACGAAACCCAGTTTTGTTAATTCGATGCTGCAATCTTTTGGTGAAGAATTAAGTGTACGGTGGTTGCTGTTTTTGGGTATATTTTTAGTAGTGCTTTCCTCCGGTGTTCTCGCTGCAAGTCAATGGGAAAGATTCCCCGCAGTTGGACAGTATGGAGTTTTATTTGCGTATACTTTGAGTTTTTGTGGATTTACATTTTGGGCGGGTAAACAAAGCAATTTAAGGTTAACTGCACAGACATTATTAATAGTCACATTGTTATTAGTTCCTATCAACTTTTGGGCAATGGATAGCTTTAGTTTGTGGCAAAATCCATTAAACTTAGTTGTGATGGGAATTGCGTCGCTAACCCTGACATTTATTACTAATCAACTTTGTCAAAACCGCAATATTATTAATAATTTTCCCAGTGGTAAATTACCTTTAATCAATATTATCGGGTTGAGTTATTTACATTGGGGTTGGAAGTTATCAAATTTTCCCCTAATTGCTGTTTATTTAGCAATGATAGGAACAACTACTATTACTGTTTACAATCAATTAACCCAACCGCAAGAAAATACAAATATAGAAACTCCACAATGGGGAATTAGTTTATATTTTACTTTTCTGATTTACGCTTTATTAACTTTACTGACAAGGGCTATTTTTATAGCTGGAGTTAATATTACTCAATTAGGTTTAGCAATTGGGATTTGCGGTGGTTTAGTAATTTGGTTATCAGAAAAAAATTCTTCTACAAATCCTTCTATCCTTTGGGAAGAATTAGGAAGAAGTTTACTTTTATTAGGTTGGTTAGTTTCAGTCATAACAGAACCAGCCCAAGCTATAATAGTCAGCATTTTAAGTTTGTGGGTTTTTAGTCGTCGGTTACAAAAATATAATTTACAAAAAGATTTTTTAGCTATTTTCTTAATTGGTTTACAGACAATTTGGCTAGGTTGGAGATTAATTCCTAATGAATTAAAAACATTACTAATTAGCACCGCTACCCATTTAACTAATTCTCAAAATCACCCTTGGGTATTATTGAGTATTGCTTTATTTCCTTACGTCATTTTGATGTTATGGCTAACAGATAAATTACATAATCAAGAAAATCAAGACTTGGCAGATTTTGGAGAACAGCTAACTCTAGGTTTGGGAATTTGTTTAACAATAATTAGTTTGGTAAATCCAATATTAAGAACAATCAATTTTTTATTATCTACTATTACTCTAGCCACATTTATTCAACGTCGTGCAGCTTTTTCTCCTCCCTTTATATACTTAACTCATGGTATGGGAGTATTGACGCTAATTTCTAGCATTAATTGGTTTTTACCAAGTTTAAATCAAGAAATTTGGGCTGGTATCTTATTAGCTATCATGATAGCTGAATGGGGATTTAGTCTTGGTGAAGGCATAACGCGACGGAGTGCATGGTATATTGGTTTAGTATTAGCTGCAATCAGTTTTTCTCTATTATGGGTAAATGCTGAAAGTTATTGGCATGGTAATTGGCAAAATCAAAACTCTTTAGGCGTAATTTGGTTAATTACACCTTTAGCATTAACAGGTTTAGCTATTCGTAATACTGAACCAAATCGCACCACTAACAGGTTTTTAAGTGTCTTCGCTGTAGGGATTTCTCAATTATTAACTTTACCATTACCAGGAATAAGATTAATCGGTTTGGGTGTGGGTATAGCGGTAATGTTAGTCCATACTCGCTATTCAAGAAACCAAATATATGCAGGAATAATTATTGGTTTTGGATTAAGTTTCCTGACTGCATTATTAGGTGAAGGTGTATTTGGTTTAATCCAATTAAAAATATCAGGTTGGTTTGTCGTTACTGCATTAACAATACTGAGTTTATGGCTATGGCGTGGTGTACTTTTACGCAAAGGTACAGAATTGGCAATAATTTATGCAGCCGCAAGTGATAAATGGGCGATCGCATTATGTACAATAGAATTATCAGCTCTGACTTTGCATTCCAGTTTAATTTATCAAAGCATTATCAAAACAGAATATATCTATGTTATTACCACAGCGATAATTTTAGCATCAATCATCTATCGCAGTTGGGGACAATCGAAAGAATCGGCATTTTATGGTATTGGTTGGTGTTTAGAATTATTAACAGCCGAAATATTAGGATTTGGCGAACATTCAATCATTAGAATCGCCATAGCAAACATCATTCTCGGTTTAACAACTCAGCTATTTGGTGAATGGTGGCGACGCAAACATCAATTACAAACATTACCTAATAGTTTTCATATTCTCCCCCTTATTTATGGTGCATTTAGCGTCATTTTGCGATTAAATACCTTTGCCAATTTTACAGGTTTTTGTTCCCTGGGTGTAGCCTTAATTCTCATTGGAGTAGGAAGACGCAGGGAAGCATTTAAACCCCTCCTTTATTTTGGTATTATCGGCCTATCAATTTCCGCCTACGAACTCCTATTTTATCAAATGTCCCTATCTAAAGGAGAGGCTTTAGGTGATGGTTTAATTGCCATGTCAGCCCTTGGTACTAGCATCATGTATGCTTACCGTATCCTTACACCCTGGCTGATTAGTTATCTGGGTTTAAATTCTCAAGAATTAAAAAATATTGCCCATCTTCATTGGGTTTGGAGTAGTATTTTATTCCTTTTTGCTATGACTTTACCTATCCAAATTAACTCGTCTATCGTATTAGGAACAGGATTATTTTTAGTTCGCTATGCGATTTGGCAAGCAAAAGAAAATTCCCAAGAAACAAATCAAGAAATCTGGGTTTATTTAGGTTTAATAGAAGTAGGAATGATTGGTATTTATTTACAAAATTTACCAATAGGGAGATTAATATTTGAGCAATTACTACCTTGGAATGGAGCGATATCCTGCCTATTTGCCTACTTCCTATATATCCTACCTTGGCAAAGATTAGGTTGGTCAAAAACGCCTTGGCAACGCACAGCATACATTCTCCCATTAATTATTGTAGGAACAACGGGACTAACAACCTATCCTATTACTTTAATTATCGTTGCTGCTTACTACGTCTTTTTAGCTAACGCTGCCACACAAATCCGGTTTACATATATCAGTTTAATATTAATTGATTGGGCATTATTTACTTGGTTTAATGATTTAAACTTCAGAGATTCTCTTTGGTACGTTATACCAATTGGTTTATCTTTACTATATATTGCCCAAATAGATGAACAACTAAAATTATCAACAACCAAACCTCTCCGTCACAGTTTGCGAATGTTAGGAAGTGGTTTAATTTGCGGTTGGACAATTTTGTTTTATCAAAATCTGCCTTTTATCCCTGGTGTTTTTAGTCTGATTACTATTTTCGCTGGCTTAGGTTTAAAAGTCCGCGCTTTTCTTTATGTTGGTACAGGTACTTTTTTAATTACTAGCATTTACCAATTAGTAATTTTCAGTCTGAGTTATTCTTTCTTAAAATGGATTGTTGGTTTATTAGTTGGTATTTTGTTAATTTACATTGCTGCTAACTTTGAAACCCGACGCACTCAAATCACTGCCCTACTTCGCAATATTAGTGATGAATTTGCCAATTGGGATTGATTAGACATCTGGTGAAAAAAGTAGAGACGTTCCATGAAACATCTCTACAACAATTTTAGAAAACGCACATTTAATCAATTGGATTAATACCCAGTGCGCGTAATTGTTCTGCCAATCTTTCAGCCCGTTGGCGTTCCTGTTCAGCCCGTTGACTTTCTTGTTCAGCCCGTTGACTTTCTTGTTCAGCCCGTTGGCGTTCCTGTTCAGTCCGTTGCTGTTCTTGTTCTACCTTTTCGACTGCCCAGGGTAACAAATTACCTGCTTGATCCCACCATCTTAGCCAGTAACCTATACGCCCCTCTTTTTCTCCTTCCCACAATCCCAAAAATAATCCCATATCTGTAATCCAGTAGCGATTATTCTCGTCTATTGGCTGTAATTTATACTGTCCTGACTCAATTTGATGAACTTCCAATTCAACCGTCAGGGGATCAAAAATTACATAGGTAGGGACTTGGAGAATTTGTTCATAAAAAAACCATTTTCCGGGGGGGAAGGCGCGTCTAGCTGAGTATTCTTTCCCGTCTGTATCTGAGCAAAATTCCATGACAACGCGGGGAATTTCTCCTTCCAGATGAGGTGTATAACTGCGTCTATCTGTTGTCCCAGACAAGGGTAAAACCGTCTGCACAAAAAACCAATCTGGGGCTTTAACAACAAGTTTGTCATTCATTGTGGCACATATGCCCAAATTGGCAGCTATCAGCATGGTGGATTGAATATATCCACTTAGTTCCAGACTTTCTCGTAATGCCCCAGCAATTAATGGTTGTGCAGTGTTTTCCACAGGTTCTTCTTCTAGGATAAAATCTTCGGGTAATGCTTCCCAAGAGATTGCTATTGTTGATAGTTGTGGAGCAGTTGAGATTGGAGTAGCCACCATAACTCTAACTCCCTGTTGTGAGGATTTTTTCTAATTTATTATCGTCCCATTATAACTGAATCTTTAGATTCTTAATTTAACTGTTTGTGGAGTTGCTGAAATAAACTTGAAGATTCAACAATTTCCAACTTTGTATTTTGGAGCGAAACATAATTCATCTCGCTGTTATACTAAAAACGGGTCGCAGCCTTACCATTAAAATCGCTAAAAGTATTGATATAAAAGGATTTTTGCCGAAGTAAAAGTCTAGCAATCATCCGTTTTCAGTATATACAATGCTAAAAATCGGTATTAGTCAGGTTGAGTAGATGGAGAAAAACTTTCCTGAAAATTTAACTCCTCATATACAGCCAATGTTTCTTGGTGTACACGGGCAACATTTAACCATTCTAGATTGTCCTGCGATCGCTGTTTCCATTCCTGAAGTATATTTGCATCACTCAATAATTTTACTAATGCCTGAGCCAATTGATGACTATCCTGCGCCAGCACTAATATCCCCGCTTTACCATTATCCAAGGCCTCTGGAATACCATCTACCTCAGTGGCCACAATCGCCAACCCTGCTTCCCTCGCTTCTGAAAGCACCAAGGGACAGGGATCACGGTGGGAAGCCAAGACAAAAATATCACAGGCTAGTAAATAACGTTGGGGTTCAGGCTGAAACCCTTCAAAGTGAATCCGATGACTAACAGCCGTTGCTTGGGCTTGAGACTCAAATATTTGTTTATCTGGACCATTTCCCACCAAATATAAATGTACTTCGGGAAAATCCTGAGCAATTTCTTCAAAAGCCGCAATTAATTCAGTGATGCCCTTTCTTTTATACATTCCTGCTACGGTGACTATCGCTGGACTTTGTAAACTTAAAGGTTGATAATCGGATATTTTCCGAGTCCGAGGACTACCCAATGTCCCATTACAAATTACCCGTAATTTTTGTTTGGGGATTCCCCGTTGTACCATCGAATTTTTGACAGCCTTACTAACAGCAATTACTCGGTCTGCTAAACCCATCAATAGGCTACTAGGTTGAAATTCATTATGGACAGTAGCCACTAAAATATATCTATTTTCCCATCTCAAAGCCCGCGCTAATACCACACCAGTCATCATGTGAGCATGAACTATATCTGGTTGAAATTCTTGCACAATTTTCCGATAAGCGATCGCCGCCTTCATCATTGTTATTGGCTGACGACTTTGGTTAATTTCGTAATGTTTAACACCAAATTGATTTAATAATTTTTCGTATCCCCCTCCCGCTGAAATTACCGCCACATCATCGCCAGATTGGGATTGTAAACAAGCTAAATCCACAGCTACATTGACAATACCATTACCGATTTCCTGGACATGATTTAATATATGTATGATTCGCATAAAGTTAAAAATGTGTATCAAAACTTAAATACATTTCAGCAAAGAAAGATTAATCATCTAATTCAAAGGGAACAGGGAACGGGCAACAGGGAACAGGAAAAACTCATGTTTAAAAACATGAGATTGAAATAATGACACTGTTTTTTTCGTGCTACGCATCTTTTAAAAACATCCTTTTTTTGACTGAGCTTTAAACTGGTGCAAATGAGTGTTTCTTATTTGCTCCCTGTTCCCTGTTCCCTTCTTTTGTAAGTGAATGGAAAAAAAACTACATATGTAAGGAAAAGTCAAGTTGCCCAAAATCTCTTTTCTGTTCCCTTGCCATAACAACAATTTTTAACGCCAACCTACTTAATGACCTGATAACTACTATATCTATGTCGGTCTTTCTGATAAGTCATGCTTAATATATACAGATCCAGTATAATCTAACTGTACATTAAGAAACATATATCAAAGATAATTTGGGGTAGTTAACTTATACTGAATTATTAATTAATAATCATCGGTTTTTACTCTGATCAGGATCTTCCTATTAATTATCATTTAAGCATTCAGTATTCAGCTATCAGTTTTCAATACGGAAATACAGAATGTTAAATGTGTATAACTTTCAGGAAATAACTACTTCCTCATCTCCACTATTACTGCTGATAGCTGAATGCTGACATCAAATATTAAATCAAGGTGATAAACGCTCGATTTCCCAGCCGCCATTATCTACACGAGTATATAACAGGCGGTCATGTAAACGACTCGATCTTCCCTGCCAAAACTCAATTTTTTGGGGAATCACGCGAAAACCACCCCAATGTGGAGGACGAGGAACTTCCTGAGTTTCATATTTGCGCTGAAATTCTTGTAATTGTAATTCTAAAATTTCTCTACTCGCAATTACTTCGCTTTGATTAGAAGCCCAAGCACCTAACCGACTATATGTAGGGCGGATTTCAAAATAGCTATCAGATTCTGCTGCGGAAATTTTTTCCACAGTTCCCACAATTCTGACCTGGCGTTCTAATTCCGCCCACCAAAAAACCAAAGCAGCATGGGGGTTTACTGTCAATTCCTGTCCTTTTTGGCTATTGTAATTAGTAAATAAGACAAACCCCCGTTCATCAAAATCTTTGAGTAATACCATTCTCGCCGAAGGCTGACCATCGGATGTACAAGTAGCCAAAGTCATAGCATTAGGTTCAGGTAGCTGGGCTGACAGGGACTGACTAAACCAGATTTTAAATTGTATAAATGGATTTGGATCAATTTGTTTCTCATTTAAATCTTGTAATGTGTAGTCTTTGCGAAGATCAGCTATGCTAGTATCCATTTTTGTTATTTCCTCAAATTTAGATCAGCTAAAATTTATGATCAAAATCAGTAAATAGTTTAGACAATAGTAATACCTTGTCCATTTTCCGTAGGTTGGGTTAAGCGACAGCGCAACCCAACAAATGCGTTAGGTTTCATGCTGATTGCTTGGCGTTCACGCAGTGTCCCGCAGGGATACGTTTACGTTCCACAACCCAACCTTACAAATCAAGGCTTTTTCCAATTTGGACAAGGTATTGACAATAGGAAATGGAAATTACAAAAGTATGGCTTCCGCCACACTAGGTGATCATTCCTCTCTTACACCTGAAGTCCTTGCTTATACATTAAATCAGATGCGCCGTTTTGCTTCTCTGCAAACTCTGTTAATTTACGGACTCAGTGGACCAATTATCGCCCTCAATATCTGGCTACTGTCTGTATTATTCCATTTTTTCCAGAATCCAATTACTATTCTCAGTATTGCTGCAATTCTGGCTTTTCTATTGAATTACCCGGTTAAGTTACTGGAGAAAGTCAGAGTTACCCGTACTCAAGCAGTAATTATTGTTTTACTGCTGACTTTAACTTTGTTTATTGTTTTGGGTGTTACCCTCGTACCAATGGTCATTGACCAAACCATTCAATTGTTAAATAAGATTCCTGATTGGTTAGCGACTAGTCAAGCTAATTTGGATCACTTAGAAAGTTTAGCAAAGCAGCGGCGGTTATCTATAGATTTAAAGCTGGTAACAAACCAAATAAATGCTAATATTCAGAATTTAGTACAGCAAATAGCTTCAGGGGCGGTAGGATTTGCAGGAACACTGTTATCAGGAATACTGAACGTAGTATTGGTCATTGTTCTAGCTTTTTATATGCTCATATATGGCGATCGCGTTTGGTCTGGTTTAGTTAACATTCTCCCGTCTAATATTGGTCTTCCTTTTAGCCGCTCATTACAGTTAAATTTTCAAAACTTTTTTTTGAGCCAATTATTGCTAGGACTATTTATGGTCATAGCCCTTACACCCATTTTCTTATTTCTGAAAATTCCATTTGCCCTGTTATTTGCTATTATTATCGGTATTTCTGGGCTTATTCCCGTTGTTGGCGCAACTTTAGGCATTGGTTTAGTCACATTGTTGGTATTAATCCAAAATTGGTGGTTAGCCTTTCCAGTCGCTACAATGGCAGTTATCATGCAACAAATCAAAGACAATTTGTTAGCACCAAAATTAATGGGCAATTTTATTGGACTTAACCCTTTATGGATTTTTATTGCCATTTTAATGGGATTTGAAATTGCTGGATTATTAGGAACACTCGTTGCTGTGCCAATTGCGGGAACTATCAAAGGCACTTTTGATGCCATTAAAGGCAGTGATCACAGTGATTTTGTCTCTACTTTTCGAGCTAATTACGGCTCGGAATTTGAACAAGATGAATAAATTGGTTATTGGTCATTAGTCATTGGTCATTGGTCATTGGGTAATTTTCTCCGAACTCCGAACTCCGAACTCCTGACTCCTGACTCCTGACTCCTGGTATATTAAATTTTGAATTAAATGGATGCAGTCGAACTATTAGAAACAATTACACACCTCATTGAGCAAGCTGAAAAAGGGGAAATTGACCCTTGGGACGTGCGAGTTATTGAGGTGATTGACCATTACTTAGAATTGATGGCTCCAGAAGCAAGAACTATCAGAGGCTATGAAAGTGACTTGTCTCAATCTGGACAGGCTTTTTTATCAGCATCAATGCTTGTATTATTTAAAGCTAATACATTAATGCAGTTGTCGGCAGTACATAATATCTCAGAAGAAGTTGTAGATGATACACTATTAGAAATTGAGGATGGATTGTTATATCCAGCCCATCGTTTGCAACTGGAGCAACACTTACGCCGTCGTCCGGCAGCTATGCCACCCCCAAAACGGCGGGTAACTTTACAAGAGTTAATAGACCAGTTACAAATTATGGCCAGCCAACTAAAGCTGGTAGAAACAGTAGATAAACCTAAGCGACTGAAACGTCAACCTAGTGTGCAAACTATGAGGGAAGCCCTAGAGTTAGCACACCAAGAAAATCTAACGGAAGTCGCGTTAGAACTAGAGCAAGTATTAAATTCTGCTGCTAAAGGGCAAAATTTAGAGGAACAATGCTGGAATTTAGAACAACTGATAGATTTGTGGATAAAGACAAAACAACCAGAGAAAAAAGCTTCTCATCATGAATCAGAACACGGTAACTTAGTTAGCGTTTTTTGGGCGTTACTACTGCTATCGGCTCAATCTAAGGTAGAACTATTTCAACAAGAATTTTACCAGGAAATTCAAATCCGCTTACTTACTTAAAGGCAGGGAGCAGGGAGTAGAGAGTAAGGGGAGTTGGGGAAGTGGGGGAGGTGGGGGAAGTAAAAGGGGAGAAATATTCTTGTGCAACTGACAACTGACAACTGACAACTGACAAAGGAAATAAAATTTTATGAAAGCGATGATTCTTGCGGCGGGAAAAGGTACTCGTATCCGTCCCATTACGTATACAATTCCCAAACCGATGATTCCTATACTGCAAAAGCCGGTTATGGAATTTTTGCTGGAGTTATTACGTCAACATGGCTTTGACGAAATTATGGTCAATGTCAGCCATTTGGCGGAGGAAATAGAAAGTTATTTCCGAGATGGTCAGCGGTTTGGAGTGCAGATTGCCTATTCTTTTGAAGGTAAAATTGATGATGACGGTAAACTCGTCGGTGAGGCTATTGGTTCGGCTGGGGGTATGCGTCGGATTCAAGATTTTTCCCCATTTTTTGACGATACATTTGTAGTGTTGTGTGGTGATGCTTTAATTGATTTAGATTTAACTGCTGCGGTAAAGTGGCATAAATCCAAAGGGGCGATCGCTACTATTATTACCAAATCAGTTCCCAAGGAAGAAGTTTCTAGTTATGGTGTGGTAGTTACGGACGACGATAATCGCATTCAAGCTTTCCAAGAAAAACCAACTGTTGAAGAAGCTCTTAGCACTAATATCAATACAGGTATTTATATTTTTGAGCCAGAAGTGTTCAAGTATATACCCTCTGGGATGGAGTATGACATTGGTGGCCAATTATTTCCCCAACTTGTGGCAGATAATGCCCCTTTTTACGCCATTCCCATGGATTTTGAATGGGTAGATATTGGTAAAGTTCCCGATTATTGGCGAGCAATTCGTGGTGTTTTATCAGGGGAAATTAAAAATGTGCAAATCCCTGGACATGAAGTTTTGCCAGGTATTTTTACTGGATTAAATGTATCTGTAAATTGGGACAAAGTAGATATTACTGGACCTGTTTATATCGGGGGAATGACTAAAATTGAGGATGGCGCAAAAATCATTGGTCCGGCGATGATTGGTCCAAATTGTTGGATTTGCAGTGGTGCAACTGTAGATAACAGTGTGATTTTTGAATGGTCGCGTTTAGCTCCAGGTGTGCGTTTGGTAGATAAGCTGGTGTTTGGACGTTATTGTGTGGATAAGACGGGGGCATCAATTGATGTCCAAGCTGCGGCTTTAGATTGGTTAATTACTGATGCTCGTCAAACTCCACCTTCTCAAAAGCCTTTAGAACACCAAGCGATCGCCGAATTATTGGGAACAAACTCAATTTAGTCAGTGGTCAGTTGTCAGTGGTCAGTTGTCAGTTGTCAGTTGTCAGCTATCGGCTGTAATTTACTACTAACTAATGACCAATGACCAATGACCAATGACCAATGACCAATGACTAATGACTAATGACTATTCAAGTAAGTATACCGTTGTAAACTTTGCTCGTAAGTTTGTAGTAGTCGTTGGGACTCTGTTATGGTGATATGCTGCTCTTCTAAAGCTCGCTCACAACGTTGGCGAATATTTTCTATCATGTCTTCAGAATTATACTGGACATAGCTTAAAACTTCACTCATGGTATCGCCCTTGACAACGTGTTCAATTTGATAACCCTTGGGGGTTAAATTAATGTGAACAGCGTTAGTATCACCGAAGAGGTTATGTAAATTTCCCATAATTTCCTGGTACGCTCCATTCAGGAACATTCCTAGATAATAGGGTTTCCCCGGCTCAAATTTGTGCAGTTCTAAAACTGATTTGACATCCCGTAAATCTATAAAGCGGTCTATTTTTCCATCACTATCACAGGTTAAATCCGCTAAGATTCCTCTGCGAGTTGGTTCTTCATCAAGGCGATGTATGGGCATAATGGGAAATAGTTGATCTATCGCCCAACAATCTGGTGCTGATTGAAACACAGAGAGATTGATGTAGTAAATGGAAGCCATAATTTTTTCCAGGTCTTCCAACTCATCAGGTACGTATTCTTCCTGACGGATAAGAGTTAAAACTTTTTGACAACAAGCCCAGTAAAGACGCTCGGCTTTAGCGCGTTCGTTGAGGCGCAAAATTCCTAAGTTGAAACGACTGATGGCTTCTTCTTTAAATTGAGCAGCATCGTGATAGAACTCTTGGTAATTTTCCTTATTAATGGATTGGTAGGTTTCCCAGAGATATTTAATGATTGGGGATTCTCCCTCTTGGTGAGGAGAAGGGGGATCAAGAGGCACATCACTGGTGCTGAGAACATCAAAGATTAAAACCGATTGGTGGGAAGAAATCGCCCGACCACTTTCACTAACTAGCGTTGGTACAGGAATATGCTTTTCATCACAGGTGTCTTTTAACTCTGCTACGATATCGTTAGCATAGTTTTGCATATTGTAGTTTTTCGAGGTGTAGAAATTGGTTTGAGAGCCATCGTAATCTACACCTAAGCCACCACCAACGTCTAAATACTTCATATCTGCCCCTAACATTGCCAATTCTACATAAATGCGGCTGGCTTCTTGGATGGCATCTTTAATGACATTGATCGCGGAGATTTGAGAACCAATGTGGAAGTGTAATAATTGCAAAGAACCGAGTAAGTCGGCTGCACCTAATTTTTCCACAGCTTCCATAATTTCAGGAATTGTTAACCCAAATTTAGCGCGATCGCCTGTGGAAGTTCCCCAACGTCCCATTCCTTGGGTACTTAGTTTCGCTCTTACTCCTAAGATGGGCTTAATGCCTAATTGACGACTAGCCGTAATGGCTAAATCCACCTCTTCAATTTGCTCTAGGACGATAACTGGTGTTTGTCCTAGTCTTTGGGCTAACATCGCTGTTTCGATGTATTCCTGGTCTTTGTAGCCGTTGCAAATTAACAATGATCCTGGTGTATCCAACAAAGCCAGAGCAATCATTAATTCTGGCTTAGAACCTGCTTCTAAACCAAATTGATGAGGTTTACCAAACCGAACTAAATCTTCGATCAGGTGGCGTTGTTGATTACACTTAACTGGAAATACTCCCCGATATACACCAGGATAGTTATAGCGAGCGATCGCTTTAGCAAAACAAGCGTTTAACCGCTCAATTCGGTCTTCCAAAATATCAGAAAACCGGATTAACATGGGCAGACCCAAATTGCGCTGCTTTAAAGCATTTACCAACTCAAACAAATCTAATGACCCACCGCGTTCACCCTTGGGAGAAACAGTGACATGACCAGCCGCATTAATCGAAAAATAAGGCTGTCCCCAACCTTCAATGCGGTAAAGGTCTTCACTGTTCTCAATTTTCCAAGGCAAAGGTAAATCTCCTGTACTTGTACTAGGTACTAACAGTTGTTTCTTTTTTTGGCGTTTTAGTTCGGATTTATGCCCATTAGATGGCATTTTCACAATCTCATCAGCGGTTGACTCGACACCCATTTTTTCCTGACCTCTGTATTGCGCCCACGAAATAACAATTTAACAAAATAGTCTGGTAACGGATATACAACTAGAAATAATTTCTGATTAAGAATTAGTAATTAGAAGTATGGTTAATACCATGTTGCGCTACCCGTAGAGGGGTAAGTAAGCCTTGCTAGGTTTTGACCAGAAAGAAAAGAAAACTATCTTTGCTTAATTTCCTGATCTCTGCAAATTTTTCGGGAAAATTCGCAAAACTACTAGACAAAAGACATCAATACAACTGACAATTAACCCATCAAAATTAGATTATGTTTTTGGAGACAGATTTGGAACGCACATTTTTAGCAATTAAGCCTGACGGTGTCCAGCGCGGACTAGTGGGTGAAATTATCCGCCGATTTGAAACCAAAGGCTTTACCCTGGTGGGTTTAAAGTTTATGAAAGTCAGTAAGGAATTAGCGGAAAAACATTATGATGTTCACCGTGAAAGACCTTTTTTCCCTGGTTTAGTGGAATTTATCATTTCTAGTCCAGTGGTAGCAATGGTTTGGCAAGGTGAGGGCGTTGTGGCAGCAGCCAGAAAAATTATTGGCGCAACCAACCCTTTAACAGCAGAACCAGGAACAATTCGCGGCGATTTTGGTGTTAATGTCGGTCGTAACCTCATTCATGGTTCTGATGCTCAAGAAACCGCTCAAACAGAAATTGCGCTGTGGTTTAAGGAAGAGGAGTTAGTTGCTTGGCAACCTCATTCTACACCTTGGTTAAGTGAGTAGTTAGGCAAGAGGCAAGAGGCAAGAGGCAAGAGGCAAGATTAATTTCTCCTCATCTCCTCTGCTTCTGATCTTTGCTGAATTACTTTGTTACTTCGGATACTTCAGCTTTTTCCTTTTCTTCTGGGGCTAATTCCACAACGTTGCGTTTAGAGAAGCCCCAGGCTAAGATGATCCCAATGGCAGTCACTACGAGCCATTCTGGTGGGACTAAATCATCGTTGATGACTTTTAATAAGAGACGTAAACCTACGAAGGCTACAGTGATGTAACCTGCGTCTTCTAAGTTTGTATATTCATCTAACCAGCGGATAAATAATCCAGCCATAAATCGGAGGGTGACAATCCCAATGGTTGTACCTGTGATTACTAACCATATTTCTTGAGAAACGGCGATCGCTGTGGTAACACTATCCAAGGAAAAGGCTAAATCTGTAAAGGCAATTACGGGTATAGCTTGCCACAGAGATTTAAAACGTGGTCCATGATGGTGATTGTTTTCATCTTCTTGGGAACTAAAGTGCTGAAAGACCAGCCACAACAGATAAGCAGCACCCAATAGTTCAAATTGCCAAAATTTCTGTACCCAGGTAGCTGTTAACAGTAGGGTAATGCGGAGAACATAAGCGAAGATTAACCCAATATTTAGGGCTTGACGTTCTAGTTTCTTGTCTTCTAGTCCTTGGGCGATCGCAGCGAGAGCGATCGCATTATCAGCCGACAGTACCGCTTCTAAAATCACTAATATTAAGAGGACTATAGAAGCTTCAACACTGAAATGAAAATTTAAGTAATCAAATATTTGGTCTAACATTCCAATTTCTCAGGCAAAAATTCAGAATCTACAGGATATGGGATTTAGAGGTTTTTATTGTCGAAACTACAATAAATTACTACTTCCATCTATTTTAACGTGCATTTAGCCTACTCTTAATGAGTAACTCTTATCACCAACTGTATAGGCTATCAAACTAACAAGCAAGCAAGCAGGGCAATAAGATAATTTTTTTCTGATCATGACCCGTCAAAATGTCTATAAGCAAAAATTTTTATAAAATAAATTGTATTTACAAATATAGCAATCGCCAAGGCGGTTAGGACATTAATTAACAGTCAAACTCTTGCTACCAAAGGGGTTTTCTCCTGACTCCTGCTATATACTTTACCACCTTACGAGTTTTTTGGTAAGCGTCAAATTCAGTATCTGAAAACCTGAGAGTGTCAATTGCTTGATATGTCATATTTTCCTGACATTATGGTAATTCTTATTATTAACAACCTTTTTCCTCATTGATTCCACAGGATTTCCACAGGTGATTTTGGACTTTTCCACAGACGTTCTACGAGTTAATCAGTCATTGCTGACTTATTGGGGATTGTTAATTGTTCACTACTAACAGGGTGGATAACCGAGTTTTTATAAAGTTATATAACAAAAATATAGTTGTAAGCCTGATTATTTGGTCAAGATTTATTTTTGACTGCTAATTGTTAACATTTCGCAGCATTGACAAATCCACCCCTGGTGAGCGCAGAATAATGAGTCTTAGTTTGATTTCATTCAGCATCTGAATTTTGTGTTCTGGTTTATTTTAATTTCTCCCTACGTCCCTCACAGGGCATGAATCAGCCCTCAGTAAAACTGAACACCAATAACTTCTCTTGATTGATCTACAGGAAAATTTTATGAACACCACAGTCCCTATCTTTACGGAAATTCCCGAAACATTACAGGAATCCATGAACAACTACTTAGAAACCCATCCTGATTGGGATCAAACCCGTGTCTTAACAGCGGCTTTATCATTATTTTTGCTGCAAAATGGTGAGAGCGATCGCCGAGCGGCGCGTGTTTACTTAGAAACTTTATTTCATCAATAATCCATAAAAATACTGGATTAAATTCATAAACCAAGTTTATTTATTTGATCCCACAAGAGGAACGCGGTAGCGTTGGGAGCTTCGCGTCTTTAGACCGGAGAGTGTCAAATCTTTATTGCGTGGGATTGGCGGGGGTTTACAGGTGGTAGTCAAATTTTAGGCAGAAGTAGCGCATTCAAATTTGTACCCTACACCACGAATAGTATGAATTAATGTTGATTGAGTAGGATCTATTTCAATTTTCTTACGAATTTGACCGATATGAACATCCACAACCCGCTGATCCCCAACATATTCATAGTCCCAAACTTCTTGAATGAGTTCGGATCGTCGCCAAACTCTAGCTGGATGACTAGCAAGAAAATATAATAAGTCAAATTCCAGCGCAGTTAGGGGAATGGGTTCGCTGTTAATCATTACTTCCCGCCGCATAGAATCAATTGTTAATTTGTCAAAAATTAAGCGTTGCTGTTCGGCATTAGTCACAACTCGCTGCCGCCTTAAAATAGCCCCTACTCTTACCTCCAACTCTCCCAAGCCAAATGGCTTAGTCAGATAGTCATCAGCGCCTTTAGCAAAACCGCGAATTTTATCACCTTCGTCGGTTCTACTGGTCAGGAGTAGTACAAATACGCCACTACGACTCTGCATTTCTTGACAAAGGTTAAAACCAATTACATCCGGCAGATTAACATCTAAAATTACTAAATCGGGATTAAATTGTTCAAACATACTCATACCAGTCTTCCCATCTTCGGCAGATTCAACTTGATAATTTTGTTTGAGCAAAAAGCGTTGGATTAAATTCCGAACCGCAGGATCGTCGTCAACTACAAGAATCTTAGCAAGAGCCATAGGGATTACTTTTTATAAAAGCGCATAGGATTAACAAACATGATTGCGTAGGGACGCAGGTTCTACTTTGTTACTAATTCAAAATTTACAGGGGAGAGCAATGATTATCCTGATTATTTCCATAAAATGTGATTTTTATTATGGATAGGCAAGAGGTAAATATGCTGGTATAGCAAAAGTTATGAGTAATTCAGTCTTTTTGAATTTGTGTGCGGTTGACCCGACTCGTGCTATGATTCTAGTAGATGTATAAAATTGCCTAAGACATATAATTTAGCTTAGACAGTAGAAGCCTCTCACCTACCCGATAGGGAGGTGATGAGATGAATACAATACGCGCGAGTGAGGAATTCCCCAACGAACAAAATTAAGCGCAGCTTAATCAGTGTTGTTGGGCGATGTTAGCAAAGCGGCACGAAGTGCGGAATGAACACTTTCTTGATTTTTTTTCAAATATTTGATATAATTTTCAACAGTAGGTGTAACTCAATTAAATGCACCAAAAGCAGCCTATCAAAATAAAAGCTAATTGTTTGGCTTAACCAAAGAACCGTGTGACACACGGTCTTAAAGCTCAGTTAATGTCTTCATAGAAGAGTCGCGCTCGTTGCCCACACTCACCTGAAAGGGAGTGTGTGGAGTATGTCGCATAGTTACTGATCTAGTTGTTGTCTTTATTTCTATAAAATCTAAAGTTGTTTTTCTGTAAAATAAAAAGTGCCGCTGATTAAGGCTAAAGTAATAACCTCCCATGAGTGATCAAAGTCCCTACGAAAAACTTGGGGTATCGGAAGACGCAAGCTTCGATGAAATCCAGGATGTTCGGAATCGCCTGTTAGAAAAACATGGTGGTGATGGCAGTGTCCGAGAAGTTATTGAAGCCGCTTATGATGCGATTTTAATGGAACGCCTGCGGATGCGCCAAGAAGGTAAGATTAAAGTGCCTGAGCGCATCCGATTTCCAGAAATGCGAGTTCCATCTTCTCCTCAAACAAGTCAGTCTCTTAGTCAGCAGTCTCCTGCATGGCTACAGCGAAGTTTAGATCAGCCCACGTTAACTGATGTCCTGCTACCAGGTGCCTGGTATCTAGGTTTGGGTGCAACGAGTTTATTGTATCCCGGTAGTGGTGGACAGGTTTTGCAACTGTCCTTGGTAGTTGGGGTCGGTATTGGTATTTACTTTCTCAATCGTAAGGAAGGAAAGTTTGGTAGAGCAGTTTTATTGACGCTGGTGAGTTTAATTGCTGGTTTAATTGCTGGTGGTCTGATTGCTGGCTTGATATTACCATTGCCATTGATAAATATGACGGCGAATCAGTTTTCTACGTTGTTGACTTTTATCTTGCTGTGGTTAGTAAGTAGTTTTTTACGTTAGGTAATGGGTAATTGGTTAACGTGAATTCGATGAACCTCACCCCAACACCTCTCCGTGTTGGAGCTATCGTGTACACACAAGTTAAATTACCCCCCTTAATCCCCCCGATGCTTTGGGGGGAAACCGGAAAAATTAGTTCCCTCCCCTTTGCAAGGGGAGGGTTAGGGAGGGGTCAAAATATTTGATACATGAATCATGACTTTTTAAACACCCTCTTAGGAGAGGTTTACCAGGGGGGTTAAAAATTATTGGTCGAACTCACGTTTGGTTCATTAGACTTCTCCAGTAAAGATTGTAGAGACGTTCCATGGAACGTCTCTACAAGGGTTTCAAACGACGCACATTTAATTTTCGGAGATGTCTATTGCCGATTACCCATTATTTTTGTTTTTACTCGTTGAGGATGAAATTTACAGCGGTTTTTAAGTCTGGCATAATCAGATCAGGTTGATAAGATTCTAGTTGTGAGCGATCGCGGATACCAGATTCAACAGCGATAATTTTAATATTATGTTTTTTGGCGGCGGTAATGTCGGCTTCTGTGTCTCCCACCATCCAACTATCAGCAGCGGGGGGGAGTTCGGCTAAGGCTTTAGCCATTAACAATGGTTTATCTTCGACATCACGGGTTTTTACATAGTCGTTACTCAGACAATAACGGCGATTTTCTGGGAAAAATTGGCTTAAATTATGTTGATTAAAGGCATAGTCTAGTTCTCGTACCCTTCGCATTGTCATGACGGCTAAATCAACACCGGCGGCTTGAACTTGACTGAGTGCGGCTAATGCTGTGGGGACAAGAACATCATGCTGGAAATAAGGGAGGGTGTGGACTGTTTGTTTACGGATTTGGGAAAATTCTTGCCCTTGTTGGGCATCTAAACCTGATTTTAGGGCAATTTGGAGTTCGGGAGTGTGCGATCGCTTGAGTTGCCAAAATTCGGCTTTAGACAGTTCCGTAATTGTTTGTTGAGGATATCGGGTTTTCTCTAGACACAATTGATAAACACGGTAATAGCGTTCCGAAACATCCATGATTGGACCGTCAAAGTCAGTAATTAATCTCAGCATGAGTAGATAATTGGATATAGCTCCCCGACTTCTTGGAGAAGTCGGGGATCTGGGTATTACATCAATAATTGTAACTGTGAACCTTGCTGATTTTTACTCACTTCGATTCTGGCTTGGAAGGCTTCTTTGAGGTGGGGCATATGGGTAACAGTAAGTATACAGGCAAAATCAGCGGATATGGCGTTAATGGCGGCAATTAGGCGATCGCATCCTTCCCCATCTTGAGTCCCAAAACCTTCATCTACTACTAATAATTGTAATGATGCTCCTGCTCTTTGTGCCAATAATTTTGCCAGTGCTAAACGAATGGCAAAGTTAATTCTAAAAGCTTCCCCTCCTGAATAAGTTTCATAGGATCTCGTTCCCCTGGCATCAGCAATTAAAATATCTAAAGTATCTATTAATTTGGCATTTTTCTTACTGGATTTGCCACTGCGTCCGGCTTTTTGGGTAATAAATTGGACGTGAAATTGATTCGCACTCAATCGAGAAAGTAGTTGATTGGCTTCTGCTTCCAGTTGAGGTAAAATATTTTCAATCATTAAAGCTTGAATCCCATTTTTGCCGAAAGCTTGGGCTAATTCCTGATACACACGCTGTTGTTGTTTACAATTTTGTAATTGTTGTATTCCTTGTTCATACTGATTTTGTAAAGTTTCCAATTGCAGGGACATTTGTTTTAATTGTCCTAACTGAGATATTTTATTATCTAGTTCCTGTCTGCGGTTTGCTAATTGTTGTTCTAAATTATTAATTTGGGCTGTGGGGTTGGCACTATCAGATAATTGTTTAACAATATTATCAACTTCTTGAGTTGATATTTCTCTTTCTTTCAGGATTCTTTGCAATGAATCTTCTAAATCTTGACTTTTATTAAGTAATTGCGGATATTGTGCTTGTGCTGATAATAATTGTTGATGGCGTAATTGCCAAACTTGCCCTTGTCGCACACCTTGACGCAAATAATTATGCTGTTCAGAACTATAGGCAATTTCCGCAATTTGCTGTTCTAAATTAGCAATTTCTTTGGCACAATCAGAATCAGTTTGTCCCTGTTGCAGTTGCCATTGTAATTGAGTAATATTCCCTGTTAATTCTGGCTTTTTAGCTGTTAGTTGTGCTTGGCGTTTTAAGGCATCTTTAATTTGTCCTTGTTTAATTTCTGCCCACCGTAGTTTATCCACCTCACTGCGGGCAAGGGCGTGGTCTTGTTCACTATAATTAAGTTGTTGAAGAGATTGATCTAATTGCTGAATTTCTGTTTGTTTTTCAGGGGCATAGTCACCACTCTCTAAAGAACGTTCTAAATGTTCTTTTTGGGCAATAATTTGTAATAACTGTTGTTGGACATCACTTGTAGCTTCTAACTGTGCGGCTAATTGTCCCCGTTGTTCTCGCAATGAATCATAACCTGATAATTTTTGGGATATTTCTCGATATTCTTGTCGGAGTACCTGAATTTCTCGATCTGAAACTGCGAGTTGTTCCCGCACTACCCAAAATTGTCCTTGAGTATCTTCATATTCTAATTGGGTTTTTTCGATAACTTTACCCCAATGATGTTCATCTAAAGGACGTTCACACAAAGGACAACTAGCATCGGGATTTTGTAACATTTGCAATTTTTGTTCTAGTTCTGCCAACAACCTTTCATAATCTCGTTGGTGGGCTTGCAAACGTTCAATAAAATGTCGTCTTTCCTGTCCTTTTTCCTGGACTCTTTGCAGATAAACGCGCTTTTTTTCTAATTCTTCAATTTGCGTTCCTATCTCTATTACTGCTTGTTGTAATTGGGGTTGCCGGTGATGTTGATTTTGTAATTGTTTTTCTGTGGCTTGCATTTGCTCTAATCGCGCGACTAAACTAGCATGAGTGCGATCTAATTGAGTTTGTAAACTGGCTCTTTGTTGTAATAATGGTGTTACCTGCATTTGCAATTTATCTAAGTTAGTCAAATGCTGACGGGCGGTATTTAATTGTAATATAGCTGTTTCGATATCCCCAGATTTACTCAGGGTTTGATTAATTTCCTGTTCTTGCTGTTCTAAAGCTGATAATTGGGCTTGGGCTTGTTGTAATTGACGTTCTAAATCTTGAGTTTGTTTATATAGCTGTTGTTGTTTTTGTTGTTTTAAATTGGTAGCGCGGGTATGTTGTTCAAATTTAGCAGCAAAGATTTCTTCTTGAGATTGTAGATTTTGATATTGAGTATAACCGGCTTGAATGTCAGTTTGTTGATTGATAATCTTTTCTAAATCTGCTAGTTGGGATTTTACGGCTATTTGTTCTTGTTGTAGGCGATCGCTATCTTGACTAAGATTATCATATCGTTGCCGCAGAAAATTTAATTGCTGTTCCCAACTTTGTCTTTGATGTTGGATAACCTGTAAACTTTGTAACTGAATATTTTCAAAAGCTTGCACCTGTTGTAGATTATTTAGTTGCGATTCTAACTCAGTGCGTTGAGTTTCCGTTATTTCCCGTTGTTGGAGTTGAATTTTGATATTTGCTAAAGAATTTTCTAACTCTTCTCCTTGGATTCTATAAAGTTTAGCTTTATCCTTGGCTCGTTCTTCCAACTCATCATACTGATTTAGTTTCAATAACTCTGCTAAAATTTCCTTGCGTTCAGCAGGACGTTTGAGCATAAATTCATCGGCTTTTCCTTGACGCAAATAAGCAGAATTAATAAAAGTCTCATAATCTAGCTTAATATGTTCGAGAATGACATCCTGAGTGGCTTTTAATCCCTTACCCGTCAAAGGACGAAACCCAGTAGGAGTTTCAATTTGAAATTCTAAAATACTAGTTCCACCCCTAACCCGGTTGCGAATCACCCGATAAGTTTGCTGACCACTTTGGAAAGTGAAATCAATTCGGACTTCTTTCGCACCAGCATGAATCACATCATCCTCAACAGTAGCACGGCTTTCACCCCAAATTGCCCAAGTGATAGCTTCTAAAAGGGAAGATTTTCCCGCACCATTAGAACCACAAATGCACGCCGTATGCAAGCCGCTAAAATCTAAACTTGCATCACGGTAACTGAGAAAGTTTTTAATGATAAGTTGGACTGGGATCATTCAGGCTATAGTGCCAAATTTAGAATTTTGATTGTTAACAGTACAGATGCACTTAGTTTTTAGTTTAGTCATGTAATTAGCAGGTTTCTAGTCTTGAAGACATCAATTTTACAAAAATTTACAATATCAAGACAACTTTTTTCAAATGCCATCTGATGCCATCGTCAGATATTCTGTTTTTGTTGATACAATAGGCAATTAATTGTGCTGAAACTATAATCATACTTAATTCTATGGACTTTGACAAAAAAGCCTTCAGCGAACGTGACATCTGTACTAAATATATTACTCCTGCCATAGTGCAAACAGCAGTTAATAGCCTCTGGGCGCAGACCCTGCGCCCCTACTTTCTGAATTTTTCATGGTCAGAATCTACTAAGTAGGTTGGCGTTGAAAATTGTCGTTATGGCAAGGCAAAAGGCAAGAGGCAAGAGGCAAGAGTGAAGAGGGTTTGGGCGATTTTACGTTTCTTTACACAGTTTGGTTTTATTGTGTTCACCTACTTAGTACCGTGCAGCTTAAGTGAATGAACCATTTTCAAGCCTTGTAATCTATCAAATTTTCAGAGCTTTTAATAGTTATATTATTTACGCCAACCTGTACTAGTGAAGAAACTCATCATATTTCACGCTTAAATTAGTCTTGGATTGAATATTCTCTCTTGAGAAGGATTCTGAAAATATAAAGAATCTATAGGATGGATTATATATTTTACCCTGAGTGAAGTTGGGCTTGGTTTACCCTCCAAGCCTTTTTATTTATTTGCTCGTCCTTCAACCTATTATTTATTGGCTGTCATACCTGGACCTTGTGCTTCTTGTATCATTTCAGGAGAAAGTTCTCGCACTGTGCGAAAGGGAAATAGACGAGTTGAGGAAATTTGAGCGTAGTCGGCAGTCAGAAAAGGAGCATATTGACTAGCTTCAGGAGTTAACTGTGCTGCCATTGCTAGGGTAATACCTTTGAGAAACTTCCGCACATCTTTAGCTTGTTCTCCAACTACTTCTTTGTTCAAGATAGGTGTATTTGATTTCCCCATTTGATATGGGGTCAGACTAGGATCTATAATGCTCAAATGAGAAGCACCAACCACACCCACCAACCACTTTGGGGAGGGAATTTTCGCAAAACCCATAACTTGTTCAGTTAATGCAGGGGTAATTTTATCTGCGGAACTAGAGAGGATTAATGTGGGAATTTGTACTTTTGTTAACCCAGTTTCCCCAAACATTAAAGAGGTGGTAGGATTGAGGGCGATCGCCTGTTTAATTCTCCCATCTCGCAATTGATAGGTTTTTTCTGGTAATGCTTGAGCCACACATTGAAGAGTTTCACCCAAGTTAGCATTAGCTAAGTTTTGCTGACAGCGTTGTTTGAGGGTTTCGATTTGTAATTCGCCCCCAGCCAATGCTAAAGCCGTTCCCCCACCAAAGAAATAACCTACAACCATCACATTGTTAGTTGCTAATTTTCCCCGTAAAGGACTATTCGCAGTTTGGTTAACTTTTTCCAATTCATCAACAATAAAACTAACATCTTTGGGACGGTCTAAAAATTCTTGGGGTTCAACAAGTTGTTTTCTACCTTTACTGACTGCCTTAAAAGTAGTTTCATTACTACCAGGATGTTCCAAAGCCGCAACAACATAACTATGAGAAGCCAAATGTTCGGCTAAATAACGCAAGTCAGTCCGCACCGAACCCCAACCATGAGACAAGACAATTACAGGTTTATTTACACTTGCAGCGGTAGAGAAGTAAACATCTAGGGGAATTTGTCGTTGACGCTTTTGGTCATTGAAACTTAACTTGAGTGTCTGTACCTGTGCGCTTCCTGCTTGAGTAGGATCTAGAGAAGACGCAACTTTGATATCTTTAGGGTTAACTTGGGGAGAAAGACCAAACATAAACCGCTGAGTGCGGACAAATGCACCATTTAAACTCCCCGCCACAGTTAAAGCCTGGGGTAAATTAATTTCTAGGCGTTTACTGGGATAGGCAGCAATAAAACTTAGTATAGATAAACCCTGTGGAGAATTAGCAGCTAAAACCAATCCCCCTTTCATAGCTTGTAATCCCGATTGATCTCGACGGGTAATAGCTGTAGAGACATCGCTAAGGATTGTAGTCCCAATTTGGGTATTGATTAATCTATCTAAAGTAGCAACATTTATGGGAATTCGGATTTTTAGTCCCTCTACCAAAAAACGACGTTGTTCTTCAGTCATTCTTTTGGTATAAGTTCCCAAACTATCTGGTAATTTGCCAGTTTCCGTAGATTTTTTTAACTCTTCCAAGGATACAGATTCCTCTATGGGTCCATAACGAATCACAACCGTATCTGCTGCGTGGACAGAAGAATTAATTCCAAAAAACGGTGTCAGCGCGACAACACAAAATGCCCCTGTAAATACCTTAAAATTCTTCCAGCTTTTCTCTGTGAACATCTTTATATTGCCCCTCAACTTAGGAGATTCTACCTGATTTTACGTTTTTTATCCTACCCCATTTCTGAATCAGCAACTCCCATAGGTGCAATAGCTAACAGATAGTACACAGAACCCTATTATCAAATAACTATCTGGCGTTGCTGATTAAGGGTATGAATTTTAGTCTCACGCAAAGGCGCAAAGACGCACTGAGGTTTGAGTTTTCAAGGTTCAATTTGGGAATTTCATACCTCAATATGGCTACGCCACGCAGGCTATCAGCAACGCCAACTATCTTAATATCAGTAGGCTTCTCAGATAGAAGTATAAAAAATAAGTGTAAAAGTTAGTGCCGTACTACGGTACTAAAAACTAAAGAAGCTGATTACACAGGCTTTTCAGAAGATATTCAATTTTTGTTTGACTCATGCAGTTGTATTAAAGCTTTTGTCCTGTGTAGATAGAGCGAACTTCACCATTACGGCGAACAATAGCTTCTCCGTTACTGACTTCTACTAGTGTCCAACCTGTAGTACCGATATTTTCACCTATATTAATTCGGCGACTAATACCATCTACCTTAAACAAAGCCACAGATTTATTACCCAACTCCAATAGTCCCTCTAATTGTGCAGAATAGCTAGGTGCTGCAACCTGTTGTGGTATATTCTTAGTTTCTTTTACAGGTGCTGGGGGAACAATTGTTGGTAATTTCGGTGGTGCGACTTTCAGCGGTTGAGGATTAACGGCTGCTGGTTTGAGATTCACCTGTGTTGTTTTGGGTATCGGCTTAATTGCTGGTTGTATAGTATTAATAGTAGGAGAATTATTAACTGTTAAAGATGAAGGTAAGGTAGGTGGTACTGGGACTGTGGGAACAATTGGTATTTGATATTTGAGTGCGGGAGACTGATAAACTGGAATATATATGCGCTCAACCACATTAGGGGTAGTCAAGCGATTATTAGCAGGTAGCATATTGGTTGCTGCTACAGGTAATGGTGGAGTTTCTGTTAGTTGGGTATTTGGTAAAGGTAAGGCAGTGGTTTGATTCAGATTAACAGTGGGAAATCCTGGTTTAGCAATTGTTTTACCATTGGTTGTCCCTTGCTGTTCTATCACAGTTAAGGCTTCCAACATATAATTTACTAAGTCTAACTGAGGATCTGTGATTACAGATGCAGGTGATGGTGTCTGGTGATTTGGCAAACTTTGGGAAGTTAATTGGGCATTTATTGTATTTAATAAACCAGACTCAGTTAAGTAGACCATACCCAAAGTCCCGACGGTTAGGCTTAATCCCATAAATATTAGTTTACCTAAACCACTGGTTTGTTGTTGTTCAGTAGTTGCAATTGCTTTGATAGATGGATGATTAACTACTAGTGTAGTGGTTTGGACGTTTTTAATGGGTGCAGTAGATTGTAATGGACGATTAAGTTTTGATGGTAAAACCACATCTGGCATTTGAAATGTCATAGTTTGCACGGGGACAGATTCGTTTCTGCCTCTATGATGATTTCGCTTGTTTCGACCATCAAGAATGTTGTCAATATCATGAAAAAGTTCGTCCATTAAGCTTTCAGCATAGGTTTCTATTGTCCAAGGCTCGTTGTTGACGAAATCTATGGCTAAAGACATACTGGTGCTATCGGACGCTTCTGAAACAAATAAATCAGTGCTGGATTTGGGTAACATAGGCTTTTTCGGTTTTCAGTTGTCAGTTGTCAGTTGTCTAAGAGGCAATACTGCTCGGTTAAGCAAAGTCATTATATGGTAGGTTGAGTTGTGAAATGTCAGCGTTGCGGAGCAATGTAACGTTTACGGAGTGTGGCATATTCCTGCGGTAGCGTGCCAGAGGCATCAGCCATAACCCAACATTATCAAGGATTTTGTTGGGTTTCGCGATCGCTCAACCCAACCTTGTATCTTAGAGGATGTTTTAAAAGTGGTATCCCGTAATTTTTATCACATTTTTACCCCCCTTAGTCCCCTCTTGTAAAGGCTACTGTGTACACACAAGTTATCTAATTACCATTATTCCTCAAATTACCCCACCCTAACCCTCCCCGATGCTTTGGGGAGAGAACTAATTTTTCCGGTTTCCCCCCAAAGCATCGGGGGGACTAAGGGGGGTAATTTAACTTGTGTGTACACGATAGCTTGTAAAGGGGGGAAACAATAAAAATCCAGTTCCCTCCCCTTTAAGTAGTGAGACAGAATTAATTACACAATGTCATTGCGTTAGCGTAGCGTGGCGTTAGCCATATGGAACGAAGTGAAATGAAGCAATCGCAGGGGTTGTGATTGCTTCCCTTCGCTCGCAATGACTGTAAATATTTTTGTCCAATTACTTATAAGGGGAGGGTTAGGGAGGGGTAAAACATTTGATACAGCAATCATGACTTTTCAAACACCCTCTAAGAGAAGGAATAAGGAAGAAGAAAATTTTCCATACTAGAATAGTTCAGCAGCAACCCATTTTTTCCAAATAAGCTCAAGTTCCTTTGCTGGGTACACTCGGTAACTCGCTGTCTTCAATGACTTGTTTTTTGTACTTTCTAAGTCCATACAATCGGCAACTGAAGACATGGATAATGGCAAGGATATCTTCAACCATTTCGATTTCTGGGCTGAGGTTCGTTTGCTTGAGAACCAATATTTGAGTTTGCTGCCTAGCACAGAGCCATGAGATAAGATCGAATCCAAAGCGACAAAGCCGATCTTTGTGGGCAATGACAACAAGTTTGCAAGTGTTTCCGAGAACTCTGTCCAGTAAGGCTTGAAGACCTTTTCGTTTGAAGTTGAGTCCACTGCCGATGTCAGTGATGATTTCTGCGTCAGGGTAACGAGACTGGAGAAACTGAACCTGTTGCTCAAGGTCGTTTTTCTGACTGCGGCTTGAAACTCTGGCATATAGAACAGTGGCTCGCTCGTCTGATGGATTACCATGTCGAACAGGGATAATTGAATCGAGGTTATATCTGGTAGAGTCGAGGGCGGGTACTATCCCGCGCCCCTCTCTGTTAAATCTGGGCGTGCAGCTTTCACTGCACCCAGCTTCCGACGTTCTTAGCTTTCGCTTTTGCTCATGTGAAGATAATCGTGGCAGATGAAAGTGAATGGCTAGAAGGTTTTTAGTTTTCCAGTTTTGGTGGTTTCCATCTAAGTGATGTAAATGTACCTTCTCATCATTGAGCATTTTTAACCCACAATGACCACATTTATGGTTTTGCCGTTTGAGGGCTTTAGAGGTATGACTGTCATAGAGCTTGCTGTTGCGCTCGCTCCAATAACTCAAATCTCCGTCGTAAGGCGACTTTTCACCTTTGACATTGATATGTTTATTTTCGGAGTAAGGGACTGGGGGAAACGCCTTATCTAGTAATTGCTTGCTAGTGTGGCGGTTCTGTTTGGTTTCCTTGTTGAATACCTTGAATGCTCTTGTTTCGATGTGGAATAGCGAGTTACGCGATCCGTCCATCTTGCAGAAGCGGTGGTAATTCCTCCAACCTCTAACTACAGGGGCTAATTTCTCAGCCTTAGTGGTAGCACCATAATTCGAGTTGTTGACGATGAATTTTACTTTCTTGCGGAAAGATTTATAGTTATCCACTGATGGAACGCATCTAAATTTCCCGTTTTTCTGGACTTTGAAGTTCCAGCCTAGAAAATCAAACCCATCTGTCGCGGCGGTTAGCTTTGTCTTTTTCTCACTGACTTTCATTCCCCGTTCTGCTAGGAACTGACTGATTTTGTCAAGTATTTCTATGGCATCGTCTTGAGGTCGGAGTATTATTACCATGTCATCCGCGTACCGGATTGTTGGTTCAATAATTTCTCTCTTTGAGGTTTTTTCTGTAATTCGGCAATTAGATATCTTATGATATCTATGAATACTTTCAATCCCATTCAAAGCGATGTTAGCTAGTAGTGGACTTACCACGCCCCCTTGAGGTGTTCCTTGTTCAGGAAATTCTGGATTGACTCCGGCTTTGAGACATCGGAAAATCCCTTGTCTTATGCTTCTGGGAGCTATGAGTTTATCCATGATGGCGGAATGGTTTATCCTGTCGAAGCATTTTTCAATATCGAGTTCAATAACTCGTTTATCTATTCCGTTGGCGTTGGAGTTTAGGTTATTAAACAGGATTTTTTGGGCATCATGCGCTGAACGTCCCGTTCTGAACCCGTAGCTTTTGGCGTGGAAGGTTGCTTCGTGCGCTGGTTCTAATGCGTATTTGATAAGGCATTGATACGCTCTATCTGCAATAGTGGGGACTTTGAGAATCCGGGTTTTACCGTCCTTTTTGGGCATGGGTATTTCACGTAATCCCTGGTGTTTCCAGTCGTTACATTCGGTTCTAAGCTTTTCACTCAGTTGAAACCTTTGCTCAAATGTGAGCGCGGTCTTCCCGTCAATTCCCGCTGTCTTTTTTCCAGCATTTAGCTGTGTTACTTGACGAATAGCCAGTAATCTTGCTGCGGTTGATTTCAGAATCAGCTTTTGTAGGGACTTGGCTTTGCGCTTGTCTCCAACTTGAACCGCTTTATACACTCGTTTTTGTAGGCGGAATAAGTTACGGCGGAATTGCTTCCAGGGTAACGTTTTCCAAGATTCACTAGAGTTGTCTCTGTGTCTAATCATGCTCTGCGACCATCTGTGTATTCTGAACACCTCAGACCAGTTACGGTCTGTCCTACCCGAATTGAAGGGATTCCGCTGCTCGTCTAGCCTACTTATGGGGTTCGACCGCCCCTAGACCCTCAATCCGTTTTTATTCGTTCCCTCGGTTGATTGTTAGTTCCGTTAGGTGTAGCCAATTCAACCACTGGATTCCCTAGACTCTTACCGATATTCAAAGAGGATGCGGCGGGAATTAGCTCCAATGAAGTCAGGATTTTGATGTTGTGTCCTGCTTGGTGGTAGGTTGCTTTTCTAGGCTCTGTTTCACCGTAGGAACTCCCCGTTAGCACCAGTGTCACCCCACAACGGATGTCTGATTGCGCCCTGTTCCCAGCTTCACCCTCTAGAAACCGAGTCTAGTCAGTGTGGGCAGGTAGGGAGTCATACCTGAGTCTGGCAGATGGGACTTTCACCCATATCAGACCGAGAGTTCAACCTTTTCCATGATTGGATTGGGTTGGTTAGTTTATGTACGGACTGTTTACCGTGATTCAACTAACAACGAATCGCACTCTTTGTCCACCTTGGGTAAAGATGCCTTCGATTTTCCCGTCTTCAAGCCACCTTTCAAGTGTTTTGGTGCTGACTCCCAATCTGGTAGCAGCGACTCTTGGAGGTACATAATTTACTGTCATCGCCAGCCTAAGTTTGTTACTCGTCCTACCATACCACATGATGTCCAGATATGTCTAGTATGTCATGGTAAATCACGTTCTATATTTATCTCCTCCCTATTACCTATTACCCATTCAGGCAAGAGGGAGAATTTGTTTCCCAATTACCTATTACCTATTACCGTCTTGTTTTTAGCTAGTTCTAAATATATCAAAAGAGCGTTGATATCGGCTGGGTTAACTCCGCCAATTCTTGCTGCTTGTCCAATGGTGAGGGGTTTAACTTTGTTGAGTTTTTCTCGGGATTCTTTAGATAAAGTCTCAATGGTTGAGTAGTCCAAATCACTAGATAGTTGGCGATTTGCTTGACGGGCAACTTGGTCAATTTGGTTTTGCTGTCTGGCTAAATAACCGGCATATTTGATGTCAATTTCTGCTCCTTCTTTTTCGGCTTGTTTGAGGGCAGGGTTATGAAGTCCGTGGCGTTCTAAATCAAGATAATGAATACCTGAACGACGCAGTAAATCAGCCAGGGTAATAGAACCTCTAATTGCTTCTTGGGTATCGTGAGCGATCGCTTGCCCCACTGCCTCATTCTCTTTTATTCTAGTAACATGAAGGCGTTTTTTCTCCCCTGTAATTTGTTCTTGTTTTTGACTATACAAATCCCAACGTCGGTCATCAATTAAACCTATTTCCCGTCCTAACGGTGTCATGCGGATATCAGCATTATCAGAACGCAGTAATAAGCGATACTCTGACCGACTGGTGAGCATCCGATAAGGTTCGCGTAAATCCTTCGTACACAGGTCATCAATTAACGTGCCAATATAACTTTGTTCACGGGGGAAAATAATCATTTCCTCACCTTTAACAAACCGCGCTGCATTGATTCCCGCTACTATTCCTTGGGCAGCAGCTTCTTCATAACCAGTCGTCCCATTTACCTGTCCGGCACAAAACAACCCTGGGATTTTCTTGGTCATCAACGTGGGAAAACACTGAGTTGCGGGCAAATAATCATACTCTACAGCATAAGCCGGACGCAACATCACACAATTTTCCAAACCAGTCAAACTCCGCAACATCAAAATTTGCAAAGTTTCGGGTAAACCAGTGGAAAAACCTTGAATATACAATTCAGGAATATCTCTTCCTTCCGGTTCAATAAAGATTTGGTGACTTTCCTTATCGGCAAAGCGGACAATCTTATCTTCAATACTCGGACAATAGCGAGGTCCTTTTGCTTCCACCCAACCACCATACACCGGGGACAGATGTAAATTTTCCCGAATTAAACGATGAGTTTCTTTGGTTGTCCGGGTCATGTGACAAGGCATTTGTTCCCGTTCTACCCACACTTCGGGGTCAAAACTGAACCACCGCACAGTTTCGTCTCCCGGTTGCACTTCCATTTGACTGTAATCAACGGAACGCTTATCAACCCGTGCCGGTGTCCCAGTTTTCAGTCTGCCGGTTTCAAATCCCAAACGATTCAAAGTTTGTGTTAATCCTTCCGCTGCAAACTCTCCCGCGCGTCCTGCGGGCATTGATTTATTCCCCACCCAAATTTTACCACCTAGAAATGTGCCGGTGGTGAGAATTACCGCTTTGCAGTGAAAAGATACGCCAAAATATGTTTCTAAACCAATAACTTCATTACTATCATTTAAGATTAAATCCGTCACCATGCCTTCCCGAATTGTCAAATTCTCCTGATTTTCGACAATTCCCTTCATTATCGCTGCATATTCCCGCTTATCAGTTTGCGCCCGTAATGCCCATACCGCTGGACCCCGTGAAGAGTTGAGGATGCGTTTTTGTAGGTATGTCCGGTCTGCCATTTTGCCAATTTCCCCACCCAAAGCATCTATTTCATGGGTTAATTGGGACTTAGCAGGACCACCCACTGCGGGGTTACAGGGTTGCCAAGCGATTTTATCTAAATTTAGGGTCAATAGCAGAGTCCGACAACCGAGGCGGGCAGTGGCAAGCGCTGCTTCGCAACCGGCGTGACCTGCACCGACGACAATCACATCATAAGCGTCTCGGAATTCAGCGGAATTGTGCATGGTCATAACCAATTAAGAATTAAAAATTAAAAGTTTAAAAAGCTAGTTACATTCAGTATTTTAGCCTATATTTAGGGGCGATTTCAGTTTTTGCTCTCTCAGTTACAGAAGTAGCAACGAGAGAGTTATTGTTTAGTTGTAGCAGATATAAGGTTTATTGAGGGTTGAACTGTAGTAATGGGTAAGAAAATTTACCAACTATTTATAATTACTAAATTTATGGTTATAAATTTTTATTTAAGCTAAAAGGATTAAGTTAAAATACACTGTGTCAGGTTTATTTTTGAAAATATCATTTAGATCTAAAAACATGAAAATTAATCAACTAAGTTATTATGACCATAAAAGACAATGGCGAATTGAGCCAATCCAGTTTTCTGATTTTAATCTTCTAGTAGGTGTTTCTGGTGTTGGTAAAACTAGAATTTTAAAAGCAATACTTGATTTACAAAAAATATCTGAGGGTGAATCACTCAACGGAATTGAATGGGATATACAATTTACTCATGAAAATAATCAATATCATTGGAGTGGTCAGTTTGAGTGTAATATTTCAGCTACTTTAATCTGGGAAGACAGAGAAGATAAATTCACTAATAATAGTAGTTTTCGTATTAAAAATGAGTCTTTATCTAAAAATGGAGAATTAATCATAGACAGAAATGGAAGCGAAATCAAGTTTAAGAATAATACATTACCAATCAAGCTTTCACCAATTCAAAGTGTGGCTAAAATATTAAGTGAAGAACGAGATATATCACCAGTTAGGCATGGCTTAAATAAAATCATTTTTGCTAATAAATTATCAAAATACTCCGAAATTCTTACTAGTTTGATGATTGATCAAGATAGTATTAAGAAACTAACTGATTTCATTCCTGAATATACAGATAAAAATCATAGAAGTGGTATTATTCAAAAATATTATCAATCTAATTTACCAGTTCAGTCGAAATTAACACTTGCTTTTTACGAAAAAGATCCAATATTTCAAGTAATAAAAGAAAGATTTATCAGTATATTTGAACAAATAGAAGATATAAAGATAGAAGAAGATGAAGAAGATGAAAATGAAGAAACCAATTTTAATATTTCTATTCAAAAAAAAGCTCTTCTAACAATTAAAATAAAAGAAAGAGGAATAAATCATTGGATTAGTCAAAAATATATATCATCTGGTATGTATAAAACCTTAATACAAATCAGCGAATGTTATTTAGCTGCTGAAGGATCTGTGATTTTGATTGATGAATTTGAAAATAGTTTAGGCGTAAATTGTATTAATGTTTTAAGTGATTTACTATCTGAAAGTAGGAATTTACAATTTATAATTACCAGTCACCATCCTTATATTATCAATAAAGTTGGAATGGAACATTGGAAAATAGTTACTCGCAAAGGTGGTGTAGTAACTGCTAAAGATGCAAAAGATTTTGGACTAGGTAAATCCAGACACGAAGCATTTATGCAATTGATTAATCTCGATGAATATAATGAAGGCATATCAGCATAATGAATATCTATTTTCTTGTGGAGGGAGATACTGAAGAAAAAGTTTATAAAGCTTGGCTTAAGTATCTTCTACCAGAATTAACACGAATTGGACTACCCCATCAAGTTGATAATAATAACTATTATCTTTTTAATGCAAAAGGTCAACCGGGAATAATTGATAGACATTTACCTGATGCTATTGCAAATATTCAAGAGTATAGTAAGGAATGTGAATTAAATAAGGTGCAAAAGTAGGGTGTGTTAGCGACAGCGTAACGCACCATTCCAGGTTACATCAGAATTGCAGGTTATTAAATTTGCGTTCCTAAATATAATTATCTTGTTATTTGTTTAGATGCGGAAGAAGTTACTATTGATTATAAAAAACAAGAAATTTATAAATGTTTAAAGTCTAATAACATTGATTTAGTAAATATCCACTTTCATATCATTGTTCAAAATCGCTGCTTTGATACTTGGTGCTTGGGAAATAAAGGAATTTACCCTTTACAAGCAGAAATTAGTCCATTATTAGATTATACAAATTATTATGATGTTTCAATTAATTGTCCAGAAATTATGGGTAAACTAAATTTTAATACTCATGCTCAATTTCATAAAGATTATTTAAAAGAAATGTTTAAAATCAACAATCTTAAACATTATAAAATTACAAATGAAGTCATAAAAGAAGAATATTTAGAACAATTAATAGCCAGGGTTCAAAATGAAACTGAACATTTACCTACCTTTCAAACCTTCATAGAATTTTGTAATATGATTAAATCAAGGTTGTGAAAATAACTAATGCAAGGTCAAACTCCTGCTACCAATGGCAGTGCTAGACCCCTAAAAATCTAGGTTTTTCGTAATTTGCCAAAAGTCCATATTTCAACCATGTTGGGTATAATTAGTTTGACTGAGTCTATTGACAACATTACAAAATACTGGACTCACGTTCAACACACAGTACAGGTAAACAAGATGATCGTTTAGTCAGGGCTTACAGAGAGTGGGTAAAATCACGAAAACATGATTGTAATTTTGTAGAACAGCCTTGGTTAGGTGCTTCACAATTTTATGTAGGTCTACAATTAGCAGATTACGTTGCTTACTTGATTAGTTTGAAGACACAAAATATACAAAAAGATGATCGTAATTTTGAATTTTTAGAAGCTTTCGATATTTTAAAGGATAAAATTCATAAAAATACCCGGTAAGTGGGAAACTCAGACACTTCAGTGCTGAGAGGGAAACGACTCGTGCGGTTTTAACCGCCTTGAATATTTTTTCATTACCGCCTTGGAGTTGGTAAATTCGGTGTACTTTTGTAATGTACTTTCAACGGGACAATTACCGATTCAAAATTCCCAACTCTGTACGCATAATGTGTTGCTCCGAAGAGCCTCCCATTTCTGGGGTAATGTTAGCTTCGTCAATGTTTTAAGAGCTTTTTAGACTTGCAACACTGTTTCAGTGACTTTAAAACTGTTTAATTGCAAATGACAGAGCAGGGAACTAGCTACGCATTCCGGGGTGTCGTGACTCAAAAAACGTAGTCAGTGAAGACTTAGACTGGTCAGTACAGCTTGCAATTTCTTACAAGCTCAGTCCCTTTAGGGCTGAGTTACTGACTTAGTTGAAATTCCTGAAAACTAGAACACTTAATGGCGAACCCACGGCTGCAATAGTCGTGGGTTCATCCCTTGGTAGACGATTACAAGACCGCCTCGACCCAATTAGGGGCGTTAATTAGATTGACTTTTTCTAAAAATAGAAAATTTGTCCGTTTTGCTGTTGTCTGTTTTGCTGTTGCCTCTGTTTTGTTACATAAGCGTTTTGACAGGCGCACGGCGTTTCAACCGCACCATACCTTCCCGTGCAGTTCGGGATACCTTGTCTTCTAACAGGCGCACGGCGTTTCAACCGCACCATGCCTTCCCGTGCAGTCCGGGACACCTTGTTAGACTATATATTTTATAATAGCATAATTTTTTATTTGTGTATCTATAAGTTGTATCCTAAACTCTAGATTTTATGACTAGCAGCACAGTTTGAGGTATCCCCATGAATATGAACAAGCTAACCAAATTCAACAACAGCCAAAAGCCTGGAAAATTAAGTCAAATTTAATAATAAATGTGGTAGAATTATCCGAATAATGTCAACAAGTAGAATAGAATATTTGTCTGTTGTCAAACACTGCTGCTATATATGTCCAAAATTTACACCGTAGAAATTAACCACCAAGGTACAAAACATACCCTGCAAGTTTCTGAAGATGAAAATATTCTTGACGCTGCCTCAGCTAATGGTTTAGACTTACCAACTTCTTGCGGTGCTGGTGTTTGTACAACTTGTGCGGCTTTGATTACAGAAGGAACTGTAAATCAAGAAGATGGTATGGGTGTAAGTCTAGATTTGCAAAAACAAGGCTATGCGCTGCTTTGTGTTGCTAAACCTCTTTCTGATTTAAAAATCGAAACAGAAAAAGAAGAGATTGTTTATAAAGCGCAATTTGGGAAAGGTGGATAATAATCACCAATCACCAAAAAGTTTCTGTATTCTCAAAATCATCAAGGCAAAGGATTTAGGATTATGACAACTCACTTTATTTCCGCTGAAATCGAATTGCAACAAACTCCCACAGAATTAGAAAAAGCGATTACAGTAGAATTGGAGAAACAAGGTGAACCCCTGCGTTGGGCTATTACCGCTGTTAATGAAGAAGCACAAACCGTAACAGTAGAAGCCGTAGTTACCGCTTAAATTTCTTCTTTGCATCTTTGCCTCTTTGCGCGAAAAAAACCTGTGATACCCATCCAAAAACCATACACAGTAATTTTAATTATACCTACCGGCATTGGGGCGGCGATTGGCGGTTATGCTGGTGATGCGTTACCAGTAGCTAGAGTTATATCACAGGTATGCGATCGCTTGATTACTCACCCCAATGTTATGAACGGGGCAAGTCTATACTGGAATATTCCCAATGGCTTCTACGTCGAAGGATATGGTTTAGATAAATTTGCGGCTGGAGAATGGGGTTTACGTCCGGTTCGCAGTAATAGAGTCGGTTTGCTTTTAGACCAGGGTATCGAACCGGAATTAATGCTGCGACACTTGCAGGTAGCCGATGCAGCTAGAGCCACTCTAGGATTAAATATTACAAATCATGTTATTACTGATGCACCGCTAAACGTAGAATTACGAACTTCTCCATCAGGTGCTAGTTGGGGAACAATCGGTAATCCTGATAGTTTATTACGGGCTGCTGAAAAATTAATTATAGAAGAAAAAGCCGAAGCGATCGCTGTTGTTGCCCGTTTACCCGACGATATGGACGAAACCGCAATTAAAAACTATCATCAAGGTCAAGGAGTAGATCCTATAGCCGGTGTAGAAGCCGTCATTAGCCATTTATTAGTTCGTACCTTTAAAATTCCCTGCGCCCATGCTCCTGCCCTTGCCAGCACCCCACCAGACGCAAATTTATCCCCCCCTGCAGCAGCGGAAGAATTGGGCTACACATTCTTACCTTGCGTTTTAGTTGGGTTGAGTAACGCCCCGCAATTTATCATTAATACAGAAAATCACAATTCTTTATCCACTGACATCTGGGCAAATCAAGTTGATGCTTTAATCATTCCTGCTACAGCTTGTGGAAGTAGTGCTTTATTGAGTTTAAGCCAGAAACAATGTCAAATAATTACAGTTGCAGAAAATAAAACTTTGATGCAAGTTCCTGCATCCATGTTAAGAATTCCCACCTTGCAGGTAAACTCATATTTAGAAGCAGTAGGTGTATTAGTCGCTCATAAAGCAGGTATCAATCCTTCCTCATTAACAATTAACAATCACCAATTACCAATTATTTTTTAAAATCCTGTGATTGAACAACAAAACCAAGAACCAGAAATACCCTATTTAACACGCACCCAAGTCTTAGTAGCAATGGGTGTAACCGCAATTATTCTCTGGATAGTTGCTAAATTATGGTTACGCTGGGGTAATATCGCGCTTTTTAAGTGGCACTGGCAAGAACAAGATTTATTATTAGGAATTAGTTTAGGTGTAATTATTACCATATTAAGTGGTTTAGCTTATCGTCTTTCCCCTTCCTACCGCAGAAGTGCCGATTATTATCTAGAAATGGTTCTTAAACCGTTAGTTTTACCAGACTTAATTTGGTTAGGACTACTTCCTGGTTTAAGTGAAGAATTATTATTTCGAGGTGTAATGCTACCCGCTTTAGGCGCAGATTATACCGCTGTGATCCTATCCAGTCTTTGTTTTGGAGTCCTACACCTTAGCGGTCCCGAACAATGGCCTTATGTAATTTGGGCAACCATTGTTGGTATTATTTTAGGTTGTAGCACCCTATTAAGTGGCAACTTGTTATTACCAATAGTTGCTCATATGGTGACAAATTGGCTATCTAGCTATTTATGGAAAATTCAAAAACTTTAGATATGGTTGGCTGAGTTGTTGAGGTTCTTTGGTTATTTTTATGGAAAACCTGGTTCAAAATCATTGAAAGCCCTATTGTGTAGGCATTTCATTGAAAATATGGAAATAATTGTTTATAACCCTTGTCCCGTAAGGGTTTTGTTATCATCAATCCTCAATCACCATAAAAGAGACGCAAGAGCCTAATACATCAATGTCAGTAATTTTGAAGGACTCTGCTTTCTTAGTTGCCACATCAATTAATAGTTTGATTGTTTCCAGTTTGCGATGAAGTTCCTGAACATAAGTAGGTTGGCGTTGAAAATTGTCGTTATGGCAGGGCAAGAGGCAAGAGGCAAAAGGCAAGAGTAAAGAGGTTTTGGGCGATTTTACGTTTCTTTACACAGTTTGGTTTTATTGTGTTCACCTACTTATAACCCCAACACTGCACCAACGCGACGGGGTTTAAAAGGATTTTCTAATACCTCTAAATCAGAGGGTAAATTCGGTGGAGGTGCTTCATCATAGAGATACATTGAGATAAACCCGACTAACTCTTCTTCGTATTCCAAAACAAAACAGAAAGATAGGGGTTTTCCTAATTGATAAGCCACATACCGCTCATAGTCAAAATCGGGTATGATTGGCATTGATTGGTCAGCAAGCGATCGCGCTTCCGCAAAGGTTTTCCATAGGGGAACGAGCGCACTTGTGTCTTCTAATGTTGCAATTCGTTGAATGTATGACATACTTACTCCAAATTGATTTACGTTAAAATTTATGGTGTTATATATTATTCTTGGGTTAGTTAACCGAATATATTTGGGTTTACACCGAGAAAAGTTAAAGCCATCCTTACAGCTTTTCTGTTTTCTTTGTTAAGACTTGAATATAATATTGGCTAGTAGTAGTGATGACCAGACAATTAGAATATGGGATATTAATAATGGAAAATGTTTGCATATTTTAAAAGGGCATAGTGGGAGAATTTGGTCTGTTACTTTTAGTCCTAGTGGTAATAAATTGGCTAGTGGTAGTGGTGATGAAACCGTGAAAATTTGGAATACTGCTACCGGGGATTTATTAGCAAATTTACACGACAATCATCATCGAGTTCGTTGTGTGGCATTTAGTCCTGATGAAACCATATTAGTAAGTGGTTGTGATACACAAACTTTAAAACTGTGGGATACAAATACTGGAAAATGTCTGAGAACTTTACGGGGATATACAAGTTGGGTACGTGCTGTTAGTTTTAGTCCAGATGGTCAAAAATTAGCCAGTGGAAGCAATGATAAAACAGTGAGGTTATGGGATATTCACACAGGGGAATGTTTGACAACTTTAAGAGGACATAGCAGTTGGGTACGGACTGTTAGTTTTAGTCCAGATGGTCAAAAGTTAGCCAGTGGAAGTAATGATCAAACTATTAGGTTATGGGATATTGCTAGGGGAAAATGTCTCAAAACCCTAATTGGACATAAAGATTGGATATGGTGGGTAACTTTCAGTCCTGATGGTGAAATTTTGTTCAGTAGTAGTGATGATAGAACGGTGAAAATATGGGATGCTAATAGTGGAGAATGTCTAAAAACATGGCAACCTTTAAGTAGTTGGATCTGGTCTATGGCATTGAGTCCTAATGGTAAGATTTTGGCTACTGGTGATGATGATTATCAAGTCAGGTTATGGGATATTGACAGTAAACAATGCCACCATATTTGTATAGGACATTCTTTGCGTGTACAAGCCTTAGCTTTTAGTCATGATGGTAAAACTCTAGCAAGTGGCAGTGATGACGGCATGGTGAAGCTTTGGGATGTGAATACGGGTCAATTTTTACAGGAGTTTGAGGGACATTCTCGTGCTGTGAGAGCGATCGCCTATAGTCCTGATGATAAACTATTAGCAAGTAGTAGTGACGACCAAACTATTAGATTATGGGATTTCACACTCAGAAATACCGTCAGTTTCACAGAACATACTCAAGGTGTAGAATCACTTTCTTTCAGTCCTCAAGATCCAGTTTTAGCTAGTAGTAGCGAAGATGAAACAATTAAAATTTGGGATTTACAAAGAGGTGAATGTCGAAAAACTCTGAAAATTCACAGATTATACGAAGGTATGAACATCAACCATGCCACAGGTCTTAACCAAGCTCAAAAAGAAACAATAATCGCTCTAGGTGCTACTAATGCCAATAGAAATTAGAACAGGCTGATTCTAATCTTGTTAATACGAAAATGCTTTTAATTTTTACACAAAATATCCCACCTATAAGCCATTTCAGCATTATTTGGTGGGACTGAGGATAGTTTAGTTAAGAGTTTTTCTCAAAGTCAAAACCAGGAAAAACCTAGTTATTGCTTAGAAATCATCAAGAAACTGACCAATCCGATTAATTACGGGGTCTATTTCTTGAGGTTCAGGTTCAGGTATGGCTTGCGCCACGCTAACGCTATCAGGAGGAATATAAGTAAGTGGTTGTTGATTCAGGATAATTGCCAAATTTGCCACTTGTTGAGTAAGTTGCAACATTTGACTTTCTATCGCCTCCAAACGATGAGACTCCCTCGCCAAAAAACGTTCCTCAAAACCAGCTATTTGATTTTGCATCTCACCGATTTTTTGTTCAACCGTAGTTATATTTGCTGTCTTAGCAACTGCTTGTACAGTTTCTGGGACACACAAAAATTTCCAGAGAGCCTCCTTACACAGGTCACTGAAAGTTTTATCTGGCTGTGTCTCTAAGGAGTTTTCCACCTGCGCTAACAAACTCTCATCAGCAATTTCTGGATTGAACGTAACGGATTTAACTACCTTTTTTGACCATTGGAACATCAGTTTTATGACCTAGCGCGAACAGCAGCAGATAATTGCGCTTCTCCATAAATATACTGCCCCAAAGCATTAGCTTGCCGAGAAGGTGCAGCTAAGTAAGCATTGATTTTAGCTTCCTTGAGTAGACGTTGGACATCTTCCCAGAAAAACTCTCCACCACCACCTGTAATAATCACATCAGTTACCCGCTCTGGCAACCACGCTAACACACGAGAGCAAATTTCCCGTGAAAACTGTTCTGTTAAGTTAGGCAGAAAATCATCTAAATTGCTGGGCTTACTAGCACCTTTGGGACGGTAAAAGCGATCGCCTTTAGGCTTATTAACCGCAGAAATTAGTGCCAATGATTGACTATCAACAGCACCATCTATTTCCTTAGCTACCAGTTCATAAAACTTACTCATCCCAAAGTCTTCACTCTTAGAAGCAGCCCTAGCAAAGCGGAAATTATCCACCATGATCATATCAATGGTTTGATGACCAATATCCACAATCCCCACAGATATTTTCGTAAAATCGGGAACTGCTGTTGCTTTATTCGGTTGAGTTTCTGACCACAGCAAACTACCATATCCTTCTGGCATTACCCAGACTTTGGCAATATGCAAAGTTATGGATTCACCTCGGAAATTTACTACATGAGGTCCAGTTACCAAGCTAGTTAACTGTTCCTTTTCTCTTTCAAATTGCTCCAAAGATAAAAAAGGCAGTCCCAGGACAACATAAATTTCATCTCTGAGCTTAAAGTAACCAGCAGATGATAAAACTTTGACCAGCGCATCTTCTACCTTAGATTGGCCAACGCCAAGATTAGCCCCAAAATCGGCTGCTAATTGCCCTACAGCATAGCCACTACCTTGATACTCCAACCACAAATCCATTAGTGGGTCAGTAGCCTTAGCTTCAAACACACCACCACGGATCTGCTCAATTGATGTTTGCTTCACATTAGCAGGAATGAAAGCCACATTAGCGGTTTCACGGCTCACACAAGTCTTTGTGGAGGTTCTACCTAAATCCACACTCAGAATAGTTTTACCCGTAATATTGGTTGGCTTGCCGGAATTTCCAGAATTCATTGGTGTGGCTGCTGATGCTGCTGCTGTAGTCCGGTTCATAGGAATAGCAGCAGCGTTCATGGGATTAGCTACGGGCGGTTGATCTGTCATGAAATCTCCTCTGTAAAAAGTTATCATGCTCATCTTACAAAAAGGTGAGCTACAAAAAATTTTAGGTTGGGTTAAGTGTAACTAGAAATACGTCAAAATTCATAACAGGCGATCGTCAATTTTTTATGATTTAGTATTTCTGATGTCAGTCTTGGGAAATGTCAAGTCAAGCTTTTCTTTTTTCTTCCCCCTCTTGACATCCAAGCACAGAATAAGCACAGGGCAGCCACAGGGGGTTGCCCCTACTCCTAACCCGTCATATTGGCGGGAGAAAAATCATTAAATTTCTCCCACTACCAGTTTTAGCTAAATTTTGCTAAATGGTTGATGTCAAAGATTGGACTCTGGATTCCGAAGACCACTCTAATGGGTTCCAAACTCTCTCTTCTAAAGCCATTTGCTCAATTAGACTAGCCAGGCGTAAAGCTTTGAGAGCTTGTTCACCACCGACAGAAGGCTGATTGCCTCCGCGAACACAGTTGACAAAATGCTCTAACTCTGCACTGAGAGGCTGAACATTCGTGGTATAAACCTTTTCAATTAAACCATCTTGTCTATATAAGACTTTTTGATGGTCAATCAGAGGATTAACAGGGGTTTGCCGATGTACCAAAATCTCATTATTGAGAAAATCTGCTTCTGTAAATGAATTTTTACAATGGGCAACTAAACGGCGAATTTTCCGGTGGGTAACTTTGCTGGCTGTTAGAGTGGCAACAATCCCATTAGCAAAACCCAAGGTAGCCGTTACATAATCTAAATAACCTGAGTCTAAAGAACGAGTCCCACTAGCAGTCAGTTTCACCACTGGTGAGGCGGCTAATTCTAGCAGTAAATCAATGTCATGGATCATTAAATCCAGCACTACGGAAACATCATTCGCCCGCGCCGAATAAGGACTCATACGGTGAGATTCCAAAGCCAAAACTTCCTCGGTTTTGAGGACTTGACTAAGTTCCCTAAAGGCGGGATTGAATCGTTCTATGTGACCAACTTGCAAAATACACTGGGATTCAGCAGCAGCATTAACTAGGGATTCTGCCTCGGAAATACTAGCTGCTATCGGTTTTTCAATTAAAACATGGATTCCTGCTAACAAACAGTTTATACCCACTGCATAGTGTAACCTTGTAGGCACAGCAACACAGATGGCATCTACATGGGGTAGTAAGTCGCAGTAATCTTCAAAAAACCGGACTTTGTGTTTGCTGGCAGTTTCTAGACCACGTTCGACATTAATATCAGAAACGCCGACTAATTCCACATCTTTCATGGAACTCAGTACGCGGGTATGATGTTGTCCCATGTTACCAACCCCAATTACGCCTATGCGAATATGGTGCGGCTGGCTGCGCTGTGAATAAAGATTTGGCTCTGACACTGATATGCTATCTTGCACTATTGTTCTCTCCTCAACCACCAAATTTAGAGACGCTAAGGTCGTTGGCTTTTATACTTAAACGCCAGGTCTGATTTGTCTTAAACCATCCAGATGGTAACATAGTGATTATCTTTATGAAGAATTTCAAAGTTTGGGTTCAGTTCCCGCCATCTGGTGATCTTTTCCGTTAACAGTTGTTAATTATCCTGTTTTTATTCATCTATTAGAAAAATTATGTGTTTTTTCTTTAACTCTGTAATTTTTGTAACTCTTGACAGGAATTATCAGGTATGTATTTAGGAAATTAACTAAATTCAATACATACTTGGTTTTTATAGAGGTAAATTAATCACCCTTTCTATAAGTAAAATTACAAGTCATTACATAGTTAATACTCAGAGTATAATGTTTTAGGCGATTTATACAATTAATGTTCTCATTCCTGAGAGTCTTTTTGTCCATATTTAATTTTTGTTGGTTGTATTTTGTTAATTTTCCCATCTTTTGGATGCAATTTATGAAGGAATTGGTAATTGTGAAAATTTCCCTCTCCTCCTGCTATTTCTTGATCTCCCATTTCCTCTTCTGAATATGAAAGCTGTAATTTTGTTATCTGGTGGTTTAGATTCTTCTACTGTTCTTTACCAAGCAAAGGCTGATGGCTGTGAATGTTACGCTATTTCTTTTAATTATCAACAGCGTCATAGCAAAGAGTTGCATTCTGCTTATATAGTCGCTAAAGCGGCTGGAGTAGTTCAACATCAGGTGGTCAATTTTGATTTACGACAATGGGGTGGTTCAGCACTAACAGACAACAAGATTGATTTACCTGAAGGGCGATTCCTGCGGAGCGCTTCGCTATCCCTCGACGAAATGGCAGATAATATTCCTGTTACCTATGTTCCTGCCCGTAATACCATCTTTTTAAGTTTTGCTTTGGGCTATGCCGAAGCGATCGCCGCCCAAAGAGTATATATTGGCGTTAATGCCCTAGATTATTCCGGCTACCCAGATTGTCGTCCTGACTATATCGAAGCTATGCAGCAAGTTTTCCAGTTGGGGACAAAACAAGGACGCGAGGGAGAAGCTATTAAAATTATCGCCCCATTAATTAATTTGAAAAAGACAGAAATCATCCAACTAGGTAATCAATTAGGAGTACCTTGGGATCTCACATGGTCCTGCTATGCCGGTGGTGATTCAGCCTGCGGTGTTTGTGATTCCTGTCAATTGCGGTTAGCAGCCTTTGCCGAATTGGGTTTAGAAGATCCCATTGATTATGTCACTTATACTGAAAACGGTTCATAGTTTAACCAAATATGAAACCCCCTCTGGTAAACCTCTCCTTTGCACCTCTCCCTAACCCTCTCCTAAGAGGAGAGGGAAAAGGAATAATATTTAATACTGGAGAGGCTTTGAACTTGTTCTTTGTATGATAAAAAAGTCCAGCTTCTAGCCGTTTTGAGTATAATCAGGTAGCGATCGCCCTTTGATAAACTATAAAACCATACTTAATCCTATAAAATACGATGAATCAAATCTATACAACCGATGTCCTAGTTGTTGGCGGAGGCACCGGCGGAACTGCTGCGGCTATCCAAGCAGCGCGACGAGGTGTAAACACAATCCTCGTGAGTGAATTTCCCTGGTTAGGAGGAATGCTCACCTCAGCCGGTGTATCTGCACCAGACGGCAACGAATTACAAGCCTGGCAAACAGGTTTATGGGGGGCTTTCCTCCAAGAATTACAACGCAGACAACCAGGCGGATTAGATAATAGTTGGGTCAGTTTTTTTACTTATGACCCGCGGATAGGTGCAGAAATATTTGTCGACTGGGTACGAGAACTACCTAACCTGCAATGGATTTCTGGACAAGTTCCCTTAGAAGTATTGCGAACCCAAGACCAGATCACAGGTATACGCTTTGCGGACTTTACCATCAACGCCAAAATCATTCTCGACGGCACAGAATTAGGAGACCTATTAGCTTTAGGAGCAATCCCTCATCGTTGGGGTTGGGAATTACAATCAGAATGGCAAGAACCAAGCGCACCAACTAATTTTAACTCCCTGACCCAAACCTATCCACTCCAAGCACCAACTTGGGTAGTAGTCATGCAAGACTTTGGAGAAAATACCGCCCCAGAAATTCTCCCCGCCCCCAACTATCACCCATCCCAGTTTACAGGAGCTTGGGATAACTATGGCTCAGAAAAATTTTTGAACTATGGACGCTTACCAGCGAATCAATTTATGATTAACTGGCCTATTGCGGGCAATGATTACTGCCAAAATGCCAATCGGTTGCTAGATGTAGGGGAGAAAAAGCGCGAATTTATGCAAGAATGTTATTGGCATAGTCAGAATTTCGCCCATCACATTCAAAGTCAGTTTGGTAGGCGTTACGGATTAGCAGAAAACCTGTTTCCCCATCCTAACTCCGCCTTTGCCCTCCATCCCTATTATCGGGAAAGTCGCCGTCTAGTAGGCTTGACAACTGTTTGTGAACGGAATATCCTGCCCTTAGCCAACGGTAAAACCGCATTACCATTTCATGATGCGATCGCCGTCGGTAACTATGCCAACGATCATCATTATCCTGGTGTAGAGTTCTCACTGCAACCTAAATCTATCCGTTGGGGTGGAAGATGGACAGGAACACCCTTCACTATCCCCTATCGCGCTCTTGTTCCTGCCACCACAGATGGTTTGCTAGTTTGTGAAAAAAACATTTCCGTTTCTCACATCGCTAACGGCGCTACTAGACTTCAACCAGTAGTCATGGGAATTGGACAAGCGGCAGGTATGGCAGCTTCTCTTTGTATTATGCTAGAATGTCAGCCCAGGGATTTACCAGTGAAGAGTTTGCAGGCTGCATTACTGACAGATGACGATGCACCTAGCGTAATTGTTCCCCTGTTTAACTTATTAACTAATCATCCCGATTGGTTGTACTGGCAAACTTATTATTTAGACCATCCAGAAGCTTATCCTGCTGATGGTAACAGCCCTTGTATTGTGGTGAGACCAGATAATAAATTAAACCTCAACTGCTTTACAGGCAAATTCCAACGACTAAGTGAGCAAAATTACCAATTTAATATTACAAATGAAACCAATTTTACTACAACAAATTGGCAGCTTGTGACGTTGATACCTGATATAGATCAGCAACTACAAGCGTTACCCCCAGAAAAAATACTCAAGATTTGGGGGCGGCCAAATTTGTCTGGGAATTGGTTACTTGTTGAATATATTGAAGAAGTATAAAATGAACATTTATTCAGTAAAATACAATACTTTTTCGCAAATTTTCCGGATAGACATATAAGAGTTAAGTATTAGTGAAGTAGAGAGTTCTAAAATAGACATCTACTATGCGTGCTGCCATTTCACTTTTAGTATCGAGTCTGGTATTTGGCTCCTTAGCTTTTAACTGCGAAGCAGTACAGACTCGTTTTTCCGCTCTGTCAATGGCTAAGTCCGATTACCAGCTTTCACCTTTGGTGTTAAACCAGAGTTTCAACCTGGCTGATAACTCCAAACCTAGCCCCAATCAACCCGAAAAGCCCAATCCTCATCGAGGTAGTGGTCGTAGAGGATTAGATGGATAAGTTGGCAATTTCAGTTCTGTTATTCAATCGTTGGAGCGCAATACCTGCCAACCCAGAAATGATGTTACCGGATTATTGGATCTTTTAAATCCTACATACCACTTCTTGAATTGAAACGATATAGACAGTTACAGCACTACACTTGTTTGATTTTATCGTTTGTGAATTTCTCTTTGACTGACACCAGATATAGATAGTTACAAGCACTATATCTTTAATCAGTTGCATGGCTCTCGCGTCATCACGCAAGCTATCAGTATTGCCATTTCTCTGCTAAAAACATAGACAGTTACAGCACTTCATCTCTCGAAAATTGTTCAATATTTCATCAAAACATCCGGTAATTGCTCAACCCTTGGCGTGTATTGGTGACCAAGTCACTAATACACGCACCAATCTCACCTGTGGTAATCGCGTCCAGTACACATTGGGCGTTAGTAGGTGGGAATAATTACCCGAAGTGAGGGTACAGAAAACTTTTCTTAGTTATCAACCGTCATTGTGAATGCTGAATCTCTAGTAACTTGGCTTGTGAGCAATCCAATATTTACTTACGAAGTGAACTTGGGTTTCTATTTGCTCAAATCCCGCTTTTTCTAAACGCTCTACCAGGTTATCTGTAATGTAATGCTTGTAATAAGGTTCATGAAAAGTCTCTGAGAAGTTTTTGACAACTAATTCCATCTCCGGTACATCATTTACCTGAATAGAATCACAGATAATAAAAATGCCTCCTGGTTTTGTGACCCGAAAACATTCTTCAATTACAGTTTGACGAACTGCCGCTGGTAACTCATGAAACAGAAAAATACAAGTTGTACCATGAAAATAATTATCTCGATAAGGCAACTCTTCGACATTTCCTTGTACGAGTTGCGGTAATTCTCCAGGAATTTGGGATAATAGTTCGTTGGCTTTCCGCAAATAGGCTGGGGATAAATCTATACCAAATAAAGATACGTCGGGTAAAGCTGCTCTGATTAACTTCAGTGTTCGTCCAGTACCACAAGCAATATCTATGACTCGGAGTTGTTCTTGGGGAATATGGTCAAATGCTGTCAGTTGGGATTTGAGAGGACAGAGGATGCGTCTTCTCATAGCATCAGTTGAGCCACCAAACAGAATTTCCACCTGTAAGTCATATAAATTGGCGGACAGTTCACTCAAATAGCCATCTGTTTGGTAATGGAAGTTCTGTACATAGTAGCTGGGATAGTTATCTGTGGATATTTCCTGGGAAAATTCTTGATATCTCCGATTTTTAATTCGTTCCCAGATATTTGGTAAATCTAAGCATATTAATGGATAGTAACAGAAGAAATCTTCCCAAGAATTATCAAATAATAAATTTTGTGGATACACACCTGCTTGACTATCTTCCCAGTCTCTTGCCAATAACTGGTTCATATTGTCTTGAAGTTGTGTGAGCAATTTCTGGGATAAAGGACTGATATTTGGCTGAAGTGATGGATAAATTAGGTTTTTGATCTGTGAACTTACGGTTTTGTGAGCAAAAGCAAAGTAATTCTTCCCTGATTGCAGGGCTTGGTAGCTTGATTTTGTGAAAATATCAAACATAGATAAAAGATAAAATTAGGTTTTGTTGATTGTGTCGAGTTTCATGGCTCGTCCAGATTTTTATAGCCAAAAAAATGGAAAATGTAAATCATTCATGACAATTTTTACCTGTTAACAGGTGTGAATGGTTTATTTTATGGAACTGCAAACTGCGATAGTCGCTCTTTTAGTCTTCTATGTCGCCTGGAATTTGGGTGCAAATGATGTTGCTAATGCGATGGGAACTTCTGTGGGTTCTGGGGCTATTACTCTCAAACAGGCGATCATGATTGCTGGCGTGTTAGAGTTTCTTGGTGCTGTCTTGTTTGGACAAGAGGTAACGTCTACCCTCGGCACGAAAATTGCAAATCCGGTTTTATTTGCGACGATACCACAAACTTTAGTGATGGGGATGATTTCGGTACTGCTCACGGCTGGGATCTGGCTACAAATTGCCACAGCTAGGGGTTTACCGGTGTCTTCGTCTCATGCCATTGTGGGAGCGATCGCTGGCTTTAGTTGGGTAGCATTGGGAGTAGAAGCAATGGATTGGTCATCCATTGGTTTAATTACCATAGGCTGGATTTTAACACCAATAATTAGTGGAGCGATCGCCGCTAGTTTGTATAGTTTGATTCAACAATGGATTTTTAACCAACCCCAACCTCTCTCCCAGCTACAAGAATGGATTCCCTGGTTAAGTGCATTGCTATTGAGTGTATTTGGTATTATCGTTCTCCCGACAATCACTCAACCCTTGAGCCAGTTCTTACTCACAGAGGGAAAATTTAATGTTCCCGCTCACGACATTACCCTATTCATTGGTGGAATCGCCGTAATTAGCTTGACCTTGATCAGTTGGCGACAATTGGTAAATAGTCAAATTGAAAACAAAATTCAAGGTTTATTTGCCAGATTTCAAGTTTTGAGCGCTTGCTTTGTGGCTTTTGCTCACGGTTCTAATGATGTTGGTAATGCGATCGCTCCTCTAGCAGTAATTGCCTACATCAACCAACAAGGTAAAGTTCCCAGTGATGAACTCACCATCCCCTTGTGGATTCTGGTTCTCGGTGCGATCGGCATTGTGGCAGGATTAGCAGTTTGGGGTAAAAAAGTTATTGCCACCATTGGCGAAAATATTATTTCCTTAGAACCTAGTAGCGGATTTTGCGCCGAACTAGCCACAGCCATCACTATCTTATTAGCCTCCCGCTTAGGTTTACCTGTTTCTACCTCCCATGCCCTTGTCGGTGGAGTTGTGGGGATTGGACTGGTACAAAATATTAAATCAATAAAATTTGCCACTATCCAAAATATCGCCGCCGCTTGGTTAATTACCATTCCCATCAGCGTCGCCCTGAGTGCCACTATTTTTACCATTATGGCACTAAACTGGCACTAAACTGGCACTAGATAGGTAGACATGAAAAAACAAAATATGTTATGTAACAAGTAGAATCTCCCAAAACCTATTCCCTGTCGCCTTCTATAAATTACAGCAGTTTGCGATCATGATGGCAACTATCAAGCAATAGGTATTCCGCACGGATTTAATGCTTGTAGTTAGGTATTCATTTGTAAGGCTTTTATAAGTTAATTAAATTGATAAGTTCGGTGAAATTGTTCAGTTTCCTGCCTTTTCTCCAGGAAACTTAATACAGGTGTTGTTCGCGCAAAGTGCCGAGTAACTTAATCATCAAGGTGTTAGAGGCTAGAAACCGATGGGGCGATTTGAGAAGCGACCAGAAAACCCACGCATTAGAGGTGAGCTATCCAGAGCCGCAGAAAATGCTCTATGGGATGTAGTTGAAGATTTAGAAAATCTTCAACAAAATCTGCTGAGGTCGTTGCAGGAAGACGTAAAACGGCTAGAAACTGAAAAAAATCGCTTATCTGGCGATATTCAAAGGTTAATTGAGGAAAAAGAAAATCTACAACAATCGCGGCAAATCACTGAACAGCAAGTGTTAATCCGTCAATTAGCAGAAGTTCTAGCCAAACATATATCTTCCCAATTACAATCGTCACTAAAAACTTTAGCTACTCAATCCGTAGAGCATAACTCCTCTGATTCATCTGCGCTGCAAAATACTCAGTTAAACAATAATGCTATTAATGAAATCGGACAGAATGTCACTAATATGCTAGACAGTCTGGATGGGACGGTAACTATTGCCTTTAATTCACTATTACAAGAACTCAAAAACTATCAAGGTGATCTTTCCCAGCAGTTATCACGGATGTATAGCCAACAACAGCAAGGGGAAGCCATACTAGCAGAATTTGTCAATCGTCTGCGAAGTGAAGTAGAAAAAAATCGAGATGCTAACTCCGTCAAAACAACAACAGGAGGCGCACCTACAGTTTTACAACTATCTGATAATCTGCGTGGTGAAGCCATAACTCATCAAAATGGTTCTTCGGAAAAATCCCCACAAAGAATCATGGTTGAACCAGTTGCTTTTATTCCTCATGAATCAGCACACAGTGATTCTACATCAGCAGCCAATGCGGTTATATTATCTTCACCAATAGATAACACTTCCAAACCCAGTTCTTTTGTAAATCCAGATTTACCAACAGTAATACCGGACAATAAAACCCCTGAACCCAGTTCTTTCGTAAATCCAGATTTACCAACAGTAATACCGGACAATAAAACCCCTGAACCCAGTTCTTTCGTAAATCCAGATACATCAGCAGCAGATAAAGCATCTGTACCTAGTTCTTTTGTAAGTCTAGATACACCATCGGAAGATCCAAATTCTGAACTTGGCGCTATTTTGACTTCTAAGGTATTAACAGCACCATCCCTGGGAGATCCAAAACCTGAACCACTTTCTGTTTTAACTCCTAATTTACCCACAGGAAGACCGCCAACACCAAAATTAAGACGGGAAACAACTCCTAGACAACCAACAACACCTGAACAACCGATTACACCTCAACAACAAATAACTCCCAGACAACAAAGATCCCGGACATCTCCTAATTGGTCACAGTTGCAGATAGGTTTCCTTTTTATTGCTTTGTCTACAGTGGTTTCGTCTCTTTACAACGTAGCAATTAAAGCGATTTTCTTTACAGCTTCTAACCCCTTGGCAGGATTGCCAACACAGCAGTTAATCTTTCCGACATTGGGGAATATTTTCTTGATTTTGATGCTGCGCTTATTAGTGGTTGTGCCATTAATGTTACTTTTATCACCTATATTACATCCTCCTATTTGGCAAGAATTAGAAAATTTATTTGCTTCATTGGGAGCAAATGCAACGCCTACTCAGAATAAAACTAAACAGGCTCTATTTTTGTCAGTAATTAGCGGTTGTTTATTATTTGTATCACAGGTATTTATTTACATTGCTATTGGTGAAGTAACAACAGGAATGGCGATCGCCCTCTTCTTTGTCTATCCAGTTATGAGCGTGTTTCTGTCCTGGTTTCTATTTCAGGAACGTCCTAATTCACTAGTGACTGGAGCAATGGCAGCAATTTTTTGCGGTGAATTATTAGTTTTAGGTAGTCAGTCTACAGGGGTGAATAACACCTCATTGGGAAGCACCACAGCCATTCTATCTGGAATCGCCTTTGCAATTTACGTCATTCTCACCAGGATATGTGCTACTAAACTCAAGTTACATCCTGTATCTTTGACTTTAATTAACTTCACCACCATGTTGTTATTAAGTCTTATCTGCTTAATAATTCCATTACCCGGTAATTTAAGTGTAGCAATTAGTTCATATAACATCCTTGAACTGGTATTAAGTGCGTTTATATTAGGTGTTTTAACTTTGTGCGGTTACTTATTCAATAATTTTGGCATTCGTAAACTAGGCTCTCCGTTCTCCTCTTTAATTGGAGCTACAGTCCCGATTTTAACCGTAATTTTCGCCGGGATCATGCTGCAAGAATCCCTAAATATTGTCCAAGTTATAGGAGTTATCTTAGTGACCCTGGGTGCAGCAAGTATTAGCTGGAAAAAAACACCTAATCAGCTACAACCTACTAAATGAGTAGGGGGAGTTGGGGGAGTGGAGGAGGCTGGGGGAGTTGGGGGAGTTGGGGGAGTGGAGGAGGTTGGGGGAGTTGGGGGAGTTGGGGGAGTTGGGGGAGTTGGGGGAGTTGGGGGAGTTGGGGGAGTTGGGGGAGTTGGGGGAGTTGAGGAGGCTGGGGGAGTTGGGGGAGTTGAGGAGGCTGGGGGAGTAGGGAGGGGAGTGGGGAATTTTCTTTTTTCTCTGACTCCTGACTTCTGACTCCTGTTATATAAAGTTATCAGCAAAAAACTTCTGGAAAAATTCTTGGAAAATATGTAGATATTTCAGGAATAGGCAGTTATAATAGGTTATTAAGATACAAAATGTAAATCAATCTAACGTTCCTCCGTCTTACCCTATACCCCTGCATCCCAACACCCTGAGTATCTAAAGTCTTTGAGTTTACCAGGGGAAGGGGCTAGTTAGTCCGATGTGAGAAACCATCAATTTACACCCTCAGTATTTACCGCCTAAAAATTCCCGAGTCAAACAGCAATTTTAGGTTTAGATTTAAAATATTTGTATCCAACTGGGTGTATAATTCTTAGTTTGATTTCAATATCACACTTGTAAACAAGCCATTTATCCGTCTGTAGAATATGACCAACGACATCGATCTGATCAAGCGTCTTGGACCTAGTGCGATGGATCAGATCATGCTTTATCTGGCATTTAGTGCCATGCGTACAAGTGGCCATAGGCATGGAGCATTTTTAGATGCAGCCGCAACAGCAGCCAAGTGTGCAATTTACATGACTTATCTAGAGCAAGGACAAAATCTGCGAATGACTGGTCATTTGCACCACCTTGAGCCAAAACGAGTAAAAATCATTGTTGAAGAAGTAAGACTTGCTTTAACCGAAGGCAAACTGCTAAAAATGCTGGGTTCTCAAGAACCGCGCTATCTGATCCAACTTCCCTATGTCTGGATGGAAAAGTATCCTTGGATACCAGGAAGATCCCGCGTCCCCGGTACGAGTTTGACCAGTGAAGAGAAAAAACAAATTGAGCAAAAGCTCCCAGACAATCTTCCTGATGCGAAGTTAGTCTCCTCCTTTGAATTTATGGAGTTAATTGACTTTCTTCATAAGCGATCGCAGGAAGACCTACCCCCTAGCCATCAGATGCCCTTGAGTGAAGCATTAGCCGAACATATTAAGCGTCGTCTACTGTATTCAGGAACGGTAACACGCATTGATTGTCCCTGGGGAATGCCCTTTTATGCTCTCACCCGTCCGTTCTATGCTCCAGCCGATGACCAAGAACGTACATACACAATGGTCGAGGACACGGCTCGGTATTTCCGCATGATGAAATATTGGGCGGAGCGCAAACCAAACACAATGCGGGCTGTGGAAGAATTGGATATTCCACCTGATTGGATTGAGCCAGCAATGGAGGAACTAGATGAAATTATTCGGTCTTGGGGTGATAAATATCACAAAGAAGGCGGAGTTCCGATGATCCTACAGATGGTTGTTGGTAATAAAGATGAATAGAAAACAAAATTTTTATGTTGCGTAGGGTGGCATATTTACCAACCCTACGTTGTAAATCTATTTACTCATGGGAGTTGAGGGTCAAGGCGAAAGTCTACGGCTTGGGGTTAAAACCCAATGGCTTTGTAGACACGGCACCAAAACCACTAGATCCTTCACTGGCACTAATACAAGTAGTTAATGCTTGAACAGGACTCAAATCAATTTCCCGACGTAAACCAACTACACACTCAGCAAAGGTTACTGGTAACAAACTGCGACCACAGGATGTTAAGGTAGCTAGATTTTCTGAACCCTGATAACTTTTACTAATGCTAACTACACAGGTTGCTAAATCCTGTGGACTGCGACTCTGACGACAGGAAGAAAGGGCATCCACAGGTGTGATTTGTGTAAGCTTATGAATTTTTGCTACACATGAGGATAACTCTCGTGGGCGAATTGCCGAAGCACAACTTTGAGATGCTGATGTAGCTGTAACTCCCACACTCAAAAGTTGGGCAGCACAAACTCGATAGTCATTCTCGTAGGAATCGGTAACAGCCAGAGTAGGTAAACTACCGATTAGTAATCCACCTATAGTTATAAATGATGCTGTAAATCCTCTGAAGGAATAATTGTTTTTTTTGTTCCCAAAGTTACTCATTTTTTTTCGCTTGTTAACATAACCGTTTTCGATTCCACCAAGGTTATGCTACCGTAGAATCTAGTCCCAATTTTCTACCATCAAGGAATGTCAGTGCAATCACCGAAAAGTGGTGAATTCAACGGATTGATTTCTTGTGAATATTAGCGGTAAATAAGTAATTGGACAAAAATATTTACAGTCATTGCGAGCGAAGGGAAGCAATCACAACCCTGGCGATTGCTTCATTTCACTTCGTTCCATTCGCAATGACGTTGTGTAATTAATTCTGTCTCACTACTTAAAAGACAATTTAGCCATAAAATGTCTATGCTTTTGGGAACTATGCCATAATGGTAAGTCTGAATAAAATTTTAGAAGGATTAAATTAAGGAAACTCATGTCCCGATATAGAGGACCCCGCCTCAGAATTGTCCGTCGTTTAGGCGAATTACCAGGCTTAACTCGCAAGAGTGCTAGACGTGCTTATCCCCCTGGACAACATGGTCAAAACCGTAAAAAGCGCTCTGAGTATGCTATCCGTTTAGAGGAAAAGCAAAAACTCCGCATGAACTACGGTTTAACTGAAAAACAAATGCTGCGTTATGTCCGTAAAGCTAGACGAGTAGCTGGTTCTACAGGACAGGTGTTGCTGCAATTGTTAGAAATGCGCCTGGACAATACGGTTTTCCGCATGGGTATGGCTCCGACAATCCCTGCCGCCCGTCAATTGGTAAATCACGGTCATGTAACTGTTAATGGCAAACCAGTAAATATTGCCAGCTATCAATGCCGTCCTGGTGAAGAAGTCGCTGTGAGAAACAGAGAAGCTTCTAAGAAGTTGGTGGAAGCTAACTTGCAATATCCCGGTTTAGCTAACTTGCCTAGTCATCTAGAGTTTGATAAAACCAAGTTATCTGGTAAGGTCAATAGTGTAATTGAACGGGAATGGGTAGCACTACAAGTTAATGAACTACTCGTGGTGGAATACTACTCACGTCAAGCGTAATAGTCAGTGGTCAGTGGTCAGTGGTCAGTGGTTATTAAAAAAGCAACAACTGACAACGAACAACTGACTCATGACTAACCGCCAATTTGCGACATGGTACGGGTGTATGTGCCGACAGTACCAGAGTCGCGTTGCTTAAAGTTGATTTCTGATTTGATATTTAAAATTTGTCTGACTTGTGATTGTAAGTCGGTGGTGCTAATGCCAGCACGTAAAGCAGTTTTTAAGTCAATTTGACCTGTTTCGTTTAATAAGCAGGGACGTAGCCAACCATCGGCACTTAAACGCATCCGATTACAGCGATCGCAAAAACATTCTGACATTTGGCTAATAAATCCTATTGTACCTTTAGCCCCAGGAATTTGAAATACATCAGCCGGTCCGTTACCACGAATTTGGGATTCTGTCAATCCCCAACGCTCACGGATTGATTGACGCAAATCGGCTGAAGATACCCAACCGCGATCGCCAAACAAGTCTTCATTACCAATAGGCATAAACTCAATAAATCGGACGTGCCATTGTTTATCAATAGTTAAAGCAGCTAGATCTAAAATTTCATGGTCATTAACACCAGGAATTACTACCACATTTAATTTCAATGGGTCAAATCCTACATTATACGCAGTTTGGATACCTTGCCATACTTGTTGCCAACGTCCACGCCCATGATTACCGCTAATTTCTTCAAATATATGTGGATCTAAAGAGTCTAAACTAATATTAATTCTTCTTAAACCTGCATCATAGAGGCTTTGAGCAATAGGAGCGAGTAAAAACCCATTTGTGGTCATTGCTAAATCTTCGGTTTGGGGAAGATGAGCAATTTTTTCAATTAAATCAACTAAGTGGGGACGGAGTAAAGGTTCACCACCAGTTAAGCGAAAGCGGGTAAAACCGACAGGGATAAATACTTCTTGAATGAGGGTAAGCAGTTCTTCATCAGTTAACAATTGTTCCTTGATAATATAATCAAGTTCTGCACCTGATGGCATACAGTATTGACAACGAAAATTACAGCGATCAATTAAACTGATGCGGAGATAGTCCACCTTGGTTATAATATCGCTAGTTGTCATATTGAAAAAAGGGGTTATAATTCAAACTATTTTATTATAGAGCCTTCATTATAAAATGAGCCATTTATAATCAAATATATAAGTAGTGAGACAGAATTAATTACACAATGTCATTGCGAATGGAACGAAGTGAAATGAAGCAATCGCAAGGGTTGTGATTGCTTCCCTTCGCTCGCAATGACTGTAAATATTTTTGTCTAATTACTTAGCAATGCTATTTGATTTGTAAACATTGCAAAAGTCAAAAGTCAGATCCCCGACTTCTCTAAGAAGTCGGGGATCTAATATCTTATTTATTGTTAAAAATAAAATACAATTTTAATATATAATTAAGTAGTGAGACAGAATTAATTACACAATGTCATTGAGTAAGCGTTGCGTGGCGTTAGCCATATGGAACGAAGTGAAATGAAGCAATTCCAAGGGTTGTGATTGCTTCCCTTCCCTCGCAATGACTGTAAATATTTTTGTCCAATTACTTATCTTGGATAATTATATATTTTTTTAGTAAGCAATGCTTACTTTACAAAAATGGAAAATAATAATTTTTGGATTCAAGAATATGTTCATCAAATGTCTTTATTATTGGATTTACCAATAGATGAAGAATCTAAAGATGGAGTAATTGCCAATTTTGAGAAAATCAAAGATATCGCTGAAATCGTCAATTATAATGAAGCTTTAATTTTACGGGTTGCAGCAATTTTAGGGACTTCCAATTTAAAAAACATCCCACCTCCAAGTCGTAAAACCTTCCGCCCCGACAAATGTACAAATTTCTTGGGACAATTTATCTGTTGGAAGTCCCTTAGAAAAACATGGTATAATTCAATAGGTTTCTGTTAGGAATAAAACTCTTTTTTAAAACAAACCACAGAGGCACAGAGGACACAGAGAAAAAGCATTTTTAACTTAACTGTATTGTGGTGTAATTTATTTTAAATCTTAAATATCGAAATTATGAAAACTTACGACTGGATTGTTATTGGTGCGGGAATTACTGGTGCTGCACTTGCTTATGAACTAAGAAAAATCGGATTTTCTGTCCTTTTGTTAGAACAATATGAAATATCTCAAAATGCTACTCGTTATAGTTATGGTGGAATTAGTTTTTGGTCAGGAAAAACACCAATTACACAACAATTATGTAAGGAAGGTATTACCCGTCACCGTATCTTATCACAGGAATTAAATGCAGATACTCAATTTCGGAAATTAGATTTATTAATGACTATTCCTGTGGATATGAATCCTGAAATTATCCTTCAATCCTATCAAGAAGTTTTGATTTCTCCGCGGTTAATTACTATTCAAGAAGCTTGTGAATTAGAACCTTTATTAAATCCTGAAGTAATATCTGGTGCATTAACTGTTAAACATGGTCATGTTCACCCAGAAAAAATTACTCAAGCTTACATTCAAGCTATGGTAAATTTAGGAGGAGAAATTGAATTTGGGAATTTTTTAGAATTAATCACGACACCCTCTAAAAAATGTACAGGTGTGAAAACAAATACCACTACCTTTCATGGTGATAATGTTGTTATTTGTGCTGGGGGAATTAATCGTCAATTACTAAAATCAATGGGTATTGCTGCGAAAATATATTTTTCTCATGCAGAAATCATTGAAACACCACCTTTGGATATTAAATTACATACCTTAGTATCACCAGCAAATTTGCAAAGATTTCAATTAGAAGCAGAATCTACTCAAATTGATGAATTATGGGATAACCCAGATACTGAAATACTACCACCAATTTTAGATGCTGGTGTGGTACAATTTTTGGACGGTAGTTTGCGCTTAGGTCAAGTTAGCCGATTTTTAGTAAATCCGCAAGCAGAAATTAACTCAGCAGCAAGTGAACAATGGTTACGAGAAAGCATCACGAAAATATTACCAAGTTTAGGAAATGTACCAGGAATATGGCATCATTGTTTAGTCGCATTTACTCAGGATAAATTACCTTTAATTGGTGCTATTTCTGAATTTTCAGGACTGCATCTATTTTCTGGTTTTACTAGTTCTTTTGTTTTTGTTCCTCCTTTAGCTGTCCGGTTTGCTAAGTTTGTATCTGGTTATGAAGATGAGATAATTAAACAGATGTCTCCTCACCGTTGGCATGATTAATAGTATTTTGTGAATCTGATTTCATGAGTTTAGAGTCATTGCGAGCGAAGGGAAGCAATCACAACCCTTGGAATTGCTTCATTTCACTTCGTTCCATATGGCTAACGCCACGCAACGCTTACGCAATGACATTGTGTAATTAATTCTGTCTCACTACTTAGTGATTGTTGTTGTTGATGAATAACTTCTAAACGACGGGAAATTTCCGCTAAACGTTGCTATTTCCTGTTCTTGCACTTTTAGATCCCACATTCCGCAGGTGTTTTTTGAATTTTCGGAATTATCCCCATAACCCAATGATAACAAGGCTTTCAGACAATGACACGCAATTCTATACTAGGGCGATGCCTTCGGCGCGGCGCAGCCATCGCATCTCTATCTAAATCTCAAATCAAGCTTATTGAGAATAATGTCAATAAATTAGTTGGTTTGAGATTAAATTCATTGAATACCGACCTAGATGGCAAAAAGCATGAAGTGGTTATTATGATTGGGTTTTAGCTGTTTTATGAAATTCTTTTTTTGACAAAATAACCTGCTGGGAAAAATATTTTGAGTATATTTACTCATGCTGAATGTGGGATAAAAGGTTTCAGTTTTATTCAGCAAGCAAGCGCTATGTAGGGTGGGCATTGCCCACCAGAACAATAATATCCCTACTCTTATCGACTCACTTATGACTTCGACTTTTTGATAACATTAGTACCAAGACCAGCATTAATCACATCAATACCGTCGCCATAGTAAATCGTATCATTACCAGAACCAGTGGTAATTCTGTCATTACCAGAGCCAGTAGTGACAGTATTATTGCCATCACCAGCATTAACAGTATTATTACCATTACCAGCATCAATTATATCATTACCACTTCCAGAAGTGATACTGTCAATACCAGAACCAGTCTTGATATTATTAGCACCATTGCCGACATTAATATTATTGTCACCATTGCCAGCAATAATAACATCATCACCGCTACCAGTAAAGATATCATCACGTCCATCACCACCAGTAATATTTTTATTACCATCCCCAGTCGTGATGTAGTTGTAACCATTACCAGCGAAGATTATATCCTTACCAATACCAGTGGTAATTCTATCATTACCAGCCCCAGTAGTAATCTCATTATCGCCATTGCCAGCATTAATCGTATTGTTGCCATCACCAGCTTGAATGATGTCCTTGTCATTGCCAGATGTGATGGTATCACTACCAGCACCAGTAGTAATTGTGTTTAGTCCATTACCAGCATTAATGATGTTATCACCCCCGAAGGCGTAGATCACGTCATTACCTGAGCCTGTAGTGATTGTATCGTTGCCACTACCACCGTAAATGGTGTTATTACCGTCACCAGCATTAATGATGTTAGTCCCTTCACCAGCATAGATAATGTCATCACCTGCGCCAGTAGTAATCGTATCATTACCATCTTCACCATAGAGTTCATCGTTGCCTGCTCCACCTAAAATCGTGTCATTGCCGGCACCGCCGTAAATCCGGTTCTTGACTGTATTACCTGTCAATTCGTCGTTATAGGAACTACCAATTAAATTTTCAATGTTGGTGAGGCTGTCGGTATTGGCAAAGCCATCAGTAGCAATGCCAGTGGTGAGGTTAGCAATTACTGCTAGTGGGTCGCGGCGGTAGCTGACGGTATCAGTGCCTTCGTTGCCTTCTAAGCTGTCATTGCCGGCGTTACCAATGAGAATGTCGTCTCCGGCCAAACCTTCTATTTTGTTATTAAGGGCATTACCAATGAGGATATCGTTATAGTTTGAACCGGTGATGTTTTCAAAGTTGGCTAGTTGGTCAAGGTTGCCAAAGCTGTCTTGGGCTGTGTTAGCGGCTATGTTAAAAACTGGTTCTAGGTTGGTAACCAGTGGTGTGGACTGGGTGAGTGAGGTAAAGGTGATACCATCCGTACCTTGATAGCCTTTGGTGCTATCTATATTGACGATTACGCCACTGGTAGAGCTTTGGTAACTCATGCGGTCTGTTCCTGCACCACCATCAATAAAGTCAGATCCTTCATCACCGCTTAATACATCGTCTCCGGCTTCTCCGTAGAGGCTGTCATTTCCTGCTTGACCATAGATTGTGTCGTTACCATCCCCTCCTCTGAGAATATCGTTGTCTGTTCCTGTACCAGAGATGAAGGTGATCAAGGAGTTCCAAACACCGTTGAAGATGCGACGGATGCGGGCGTTACCTCCTGTGATTAGGTCGTTGCCTTTACCTGTGGTGATGTTGTCATCACCTATGCCACCTACTACTACTTTTTGGGCATTGTCTAGGGCTTGTACTGTGTCGTTACCACCGTTGTTGGGGTTAATGGAGGTGATATCGTAGCCGTCGCTGGTGACGGTGAGGTCGGCTTCGTCGCCGAAGATGACATCGCTGTCGTTGTTGCCCCTGTTACCTGGTGTAGCGTTTGTAATTGTGTCGCTGCCAGCCCCACCGATGACTAGGTTTTCTAATCCTCCATTCAATTGGATGATATCTTGACCACCGCTACCGTTATCAGTGCTAGTAATTTGAGTGAGGTTCCCGGCACTGAATTTGGCTATACCGTTGTCTCCTAGAAGAATGTTACGGTTTGTGCCGTTGTTGGTCGTAATGGTGTCGGTTCCTGCGCCTGCGAGGACTGTATTTTTGCCACTGTTTAGTGTAATGGTGTCGTTGCCATTACCACTGTTACTGGTAATTTGACTCAGCCAACTATCTGTGTATTGGATGGTGGCTTCATCTCCTACTAGGATTGTGTGGGTGTTGGTAGATTGCTGAACTGTGAGGTTGTCATTTCCGATTCCCCCGACTACGACTAGCTGATTCAAGCCGTTGATGTTTGTTACTTGCAGGTTATCGTTACCAGCACCACCGTTAATTATGACTAAGTTACTGACATTGGCAGTGGTACTATTAATGGTGAAATTGTCTGCACCTGAACCTAAGTTAATATTCAGAGTTTCCGCATTGCTGTAGGTAATACTTCCAGCCATATCTAAACCAGTCACATTGGTGCTGGTTAATATGCCTGTATTATTGTCGGTATCACTAGAATCATTAACAGTGATGGTATCAATTCCAGCATCCCCACTAATTATTAATGAAGCAGCAATATTATCTACCGTGTTGCTGTCGTTAGAAATCTGGATATTATCGTTTTCTGTACCAGTGGAGACGTTGGTTGCACCACTAATAGTCTTAATGCGAACTGTATCAGCACCTGCATTAGTATTCAGATTGGTTTGTCCAGTGCGGGTGCTGTTAATGGTGAAGTTGTCTGCACCTGAACCTAAGTTAATATTCAGAGTTTCCGCATTGCTGTAGGTAATACTTCCAGCCATATCTAAACCAGTCACATTGGTGCTGGTTAATATGCCTGTATTATTGTTGGTATCACTAGAATCATTAACAGTGATGGTATCAGTCTCAGCATCCCCACTAATTGTTAATGAAGCAGCAATATTATCTACCGTGTTGCTGTCGTTAGAAATCTGGATATTATCGTTTTCTGTACCAGTGGAAACGTTGGTTGCACCACTAATAGTCTTAATGCGGATTGTATCTGCACCTGCGTTGGTATTCAGGGTGGTTTGTCCAGTGTGGGTACTATTAATGGTGAAGTTGTCTGCAACTGAACCTAAGTTAATATTCAGAGTTTCCGCATTGCTGTAGGTGATACTTCCAGCCATATCTAAACCAGTCACACTGGTGTTAGTTAATATGCCTATATTAGCGGTGGTATCTCCAGAATCACTAACAGTGATGGTATCAGTCCCAGCATCCCCACTAATTGTTAATGAAGCAGCAATATTATCTACCGTGCTGCTGTCGTTATAAATCTGGATATTATCGTTTTCTATACCCAAACTTACTGTTGTTGCACCACTAATAGTCTTAATGCGGACTGTATCAGCACCCGCATTAGTATTCAGATTGGTTTGATTTGTGTGGGTACTGTTAATGGTGAAGTTGTCTGCAATTGAACCTAAGTTAATATTCAGAGTTTCCGCATTGCTGTAGGTAATACTTCCAGCCATATCTAAACCAGTCACATTGG
>NZ_JAAVWA010000013.1:0-120103 GCF_017355725.1 Anabaena sp. 54 | reverse complement strand
TCACAACTTCCCCCTAGACTTGGCTGCTGCTGATGTTGCTCCTGTTGCTTTAAGCGCTCCTGCAATCAACGGTTAATCGGTTTAGTTAAATAAAAAACGCTCTCCAATTACGGGGGGCGTTTTTTTTGTTTTGGGAACATACGAGCAGAAGCGGCTATCATGGCTTTTGTATCTGCTGTGGTGTTGACAAAAAGCGATTCCTACGGAGTGCTTCGCTAACGCACATCTTCCACTAAAAGCTAAAAAAGAGCATTTTTGATAATGCCATTTATCACCGATAATCACGCTCCATTTCTCCACTAAAGGAGGCAGCAACTTTATAACCAATGCGAATACCAAAAAGTCGAGCAAATCTGTTTTTATTCCGTAAATAATGTGCTGATTCTATGCCTGTTTTATCAATAGCATATTCACCTGTTTCTATATCAATAATTATCATTTTACCGATGTTTTCCTCGGTTTCAACTTGTTGACGAATGCCATTTTCATATAATTCTTTGGCACGTTTTGCGACTTCTTCGCTGCTGAGGAGAATGGCTTGCATTTTGTTTCATCCTTTTTCGTGATTAGTTTATTATACTTGATTTAGTAGTACAGTTTATCCTTCCTCAAGCCACTGTTCATAACCACATATCAGCAATCTTTTCTTTAAATTAGCGATCGCTTCAGATGTGGGTACATCAATTGACTGTACCCGATATACATCATTGAGGACAACACTATAATCTTTACCGCTATAGTAAGCTACAACTTCAGCTAAATTCCTATCTGACATTTCCTCACTAAGTAATGCTAAAAGCGGTAAATAAGATTGTGATTCTATTCCCTTGGGGAAAGCATTTTGAATTAATTTATAAGTAGGTGAACACAATAAAACCAAACTGTGTAAAGAAACGTAAAATCGCCCAAACCCTCTTCACTCTTGCCTTTTGCCTCTTGCCTTTTGCCTTGCCATAACGACAATTTTCAACGCCAACCTACTTATGTACTTTGTAGATGTGGTGAAACAGTGATTTGCATGATTAATTACCAGTTAAAGGAAAAGGTGGATGAATATATACATGAAAATCCACACCTTGAGCAGAAGCGGCTCTCACAGCTTTTGCATCTGCTGTGGTGGTGATAATATTTAGTTGATCACCCGTACCTAATATGATAATATAGTTAAATTTATATATAAGGTTCTTGCGTAGATTTTATGGTAATTGAGGATTGATTACCGCGAAACCCTTACGGGGCAAGGGTTATAACCTATTATGCCCAATATTTTTAATGAAATGCCGATACAATAAGGCTTTCAATGATTTTGAACTGGGTTCTCCATAAAAAGTACCAAAGAACCATATATAATTAAAATGGATAATTTTTGATATCTTCTCATGACATTACAAGAATTGCAAAAACAAGTATTACAGTTACCAATGAGCGATCGCTGGCAATTGGTACATACTGTATTAGAATCAATACAACAAGAAACTATATCACCATCAAAGAAGGGTAATTTATCTCGACTACGTGGTATTGCTAAAGGTGCAAATATCTCAAATGATGAGAATATTAATGGAGATTATGTTACTTATCTAACTGAAAAATATCAATGATGCGAGTTTTTATTGATACGAATGTGGTTTTAGATTTTTTACTAGAAAGAGAACCTTTTGTAGAAGATGCAGTCAAGCTATTTGCAAAAATTGATGCAGGTGAGATTATCGGGTTTATTACTGCTACTACAATTACTAATATTTATTATATTATTCGTAAAGCCGCAGGTGTAAAAGTTGCTCAAGATGCAATTTCTCAAATTCTCACAGATTTACATATTTGCAGGGTTGATAAAAATATTTTAGAAACAGCAGTAGCTTTAAATTTTCAAGATTTTGAGGATGCTGTGCAGTATGCTTGTGCTATGAAATCAATGGTAGATGTGATTGTAACTCGTGATGTGTCTGGATTTTTAGGTTCAGAAATTCTAGTAATTTTACCTGGGGAGTTAAATCATATTTCTAGGGAGTAAAAGCGATACCTTCGGTAAGCTTCGCTAACGCATTTTCTCCACTATTAACTAGGAGTGATACCTTTGGGTTATTTTTTTTCCACTACCTGAATTAATTTCCATTGTCGAAAAGTACCAATTAAACGTTCATTGGTTAATAAACCTACTTCTGGTTCAGGACTAACCCAAGCATAATTATTGATAGGAACATCTGCAACTTTTTGAAATCTTTTTCCCCAATGAAGAGTTTCAAAGGTGAGTAACAACAAAGCTTTATCACCACCAGTCGTCATTGTTTCTGTTTTTTGTACTACAAAATTAATAGTATGATTTTTGAGGACAGTATAAATTTCTGGTTGCTGGACAAACAATTTTACATCAGGACTATAATTACTTAACAAACCATTACTACCAGCTACACTTAAAGCTAACCACGCAGGTACTAACCAAGCCGCTAACCAATAATTAGCAGTCAGGAATTTTTGCTGAAAACGATGACGTGCCACCCAAATTACTGGTAAAAATAACCAGCCTAATCCTAACACATAACCTATTGATGAATAATTTTTAATATCTGTACCATCACTTACTGTAATTGGTATGAGTCCTGTATTTAATATTATTCCTGCTATGAAAACAACAGCACCTAAACTACCAAATACATAACTAAGATTCCGAGGTAAGAAAAAATATTTTGTTGTTTGACGATGCTGATTATAAATTTCACCTAACCAATCTAATGCTATGGCTGATAAAATTGCCATCCAAGGACAAAGCATGAGGGTATAATGAGGTAAACGAGTAGAAATTATGCTAATTTCTAGAAAAATAATTACAGGACAAATCACTAATATCAAAATATTCTTAGTCAAAGAACGACGACAGACTAAACAGTAAACCAAAAAGTTTTTCCCAAAGAGCGATTTTTACGGAATGCTAACGCTATTGCTACAGACGAAGCAGGCATCAACAACAAAATACGATAGACATTTATGTGATATAAAATACTAAATACATAAGAAATAGTTATAGTAATTTGCACTGGGTCAAAATATGAAATGATGAATGTAGTGTGTAGCATATTGGTTGAAAAAATTGACTGTTTCATCTCTAACAAAAGCCACGCAGGGCGAATCTACAGAAGAACTCGTTTTAACCGACTCAGAAACCCAAGACGCAGGTTATTCAGTGTTTAGTAGAAAATTTTTCGATTGAAACGCAAGGAGCCTGTGACCAACAAACTTTATTCGAGATTCTGGTTAAAGCAGCCAGCACTGGAGACAGTATTGAAAACACAGCTAAATTGTTAAAAAATATTCCGACAGCTAATGATATTAGATATCATCTCAATAAAATTAATAATTTTGAGGAATTAGAAGCGCAAATAAATCAAGCATTAAAAAGTCGAATTCCTTTAGGATTAAAAAAGGGGTGTTTAAAAATAGCGATTGATTTAAATTTAATTTGTTATTATGGTAAACCAACACCGTCAGAATTACCCTACATATATCGAAGTGAAGCTAAATCTGGTACTAATTCATTTTACGCCTATGCCACTTTATACGTTATTAGTAATAATAAGCGTGTAACTCTGGCAATAAGAGGTGTTCGCCAATTAGATACTAGTGTGGCTTTAATTACTTATTTATTAGCAGAACTTGAACCCCTCAAAATAAATGTAAAAAAACTCTACTTGGATAGAGGATTTTTTAATACTCCTGTAATTAGATGGTTACAGGCATTAGATATCCCCTTTCTTATGCCTGCTATCAAGACTGGAAAAAAAGGAGGAATCAAACAATTTCTCAAGGGTAAAAAAAGTTATAAAACTACCTATACCATTACAAGAGACAAAGATGATTTCGTCACATTTGATTTATGGATTGTCTGTAAATATAGAAAGGGAAAGCATAAAAAGCATGGAGTTCAATACTTTGTTTATCTTGCTTATAAGGTCAAAACAAATTTAAATTATATCTATCAAGATTATCGAAAAAGATTTGGCATTGAAACTAGTTATCGTCTGAAAAATATTTGTCGAATTAAGACGAATAACAAAAATCCAGTTTTGAGATTACTATTCATTGGAATATCCTTTCTTCTAGTTAATATCTGGGTGAATCTACTATGGCTCAAAATCAGCCGTAAAAGGAAGGGTAGTCGATTAATTTATCGCACACTTTTCACACTCAAACAGATGTTAGCTTTTTTATCTCAAGCCCTACAGAGGAAATATCAAGTCGTTGAAAGCATTTATATTCCATCCGGTTAGCGTCAAGAAATTATTACCCAGCCAATCATAAGTAATTGTTATCTATATGATATCTACTGGTTAGAACACTGGGAATTAAAAAGTATTTTATATTACTGATTGTTTGATGATAGCATCAGTGTTTTATAGGAATCGCTTTTTGGGAAAAACTTTTTGGTTTACTGATATATGGGGGTGATAACATCGGATCTATCCATACTTCTGTAAATTCCCAGTTATTCTTCACTAGGTCTGGTGCGGGGTGGTATTTGTTGTCTGCATTGATTTTTATCTCCCCATAGTAAAGTGGAATACTACTACTATCTGGACTAATTCTATATTCTATAACCTTAAACTTGTGTTTTCACTGACCTTATCTCAGCGATTCCTGCGGAGCGCTTCGCTATCGCCTTCTGGTACTGAGTTCCGCACAATCGCACTTCTCTACCATAATCTAACTAAGAGCGATTTCATTATTTTTTCACTATGTAAAATGTGTGATTATCTTTTATTTTATAATCTACACTTGCAGCAATCTTTGTTTTTTCTGTAACTATAAGTTCAGGATATTCGGTATTATCTAATTGAATTGTTAAAATAGGTTTTTTATAAAACCTACCTTCTTTTGCTTGGATAATTAACATATCTCCAACTTTTATCGTATAATTTTCAAGCTCAAACGCCAATACTTTATTGCCAAAAATTTTAATTACATTTTCTACTTTCTGAAAAGTATGTCTGGATTCTTCTTTAATAACTTGTTCAAATAATGTCTGAAAAATAGCTTGACAATATTTCTCTAAAAATTGAATATAAGGTTCTAATTCAGATATGCTGAGGATATCATCTACTTCTTCTGAACCGTGAGCAATTTGGTTTCTTCTTTCAACCAAATCATTTATTTTATTATACAAAATATCCTTTTCTATTCTAGAAATAGTATTTTGGTTTAAACCAATTTCATTTTTAAGTTCTTCATTTTTTAACAATTCCTCATTCAAATCCAAATTTAACTTGTTGAATAACTCTACAATTTTGTTATGTTTTAAATTACCTGACAAAAGAACAAAAGCATCTGTATTAATTTGGTATTTGGTAGGATTGACTATACAATTATTAAGTTTCTTTAGCACTTCCTCTTTTGTAAGATGCTGATATTTGGCACTTTCCCTACTGGTAATAGTATTTATCAATTTTAAAGAAAGTTCAAAATGATTGTCTCTGATTTTTTCGTGTATTTGTGTATATTCAGGTATGACAGTCGATAGAAAATCAAGATACTCTTTAATCCATATTTCTACATATTTTTCTAGCAGTCCATATAGTGAGATAATAGATGCTTTATATTCAAATATTCGCTTATCTGTTCTAAAACTTCTATCATGCTCTTTCAGTGTATTCAGTAATTTTCTGATTTGTTCATTATCGCTTTCTAAAACAAAATAAGCAGCTACATCATTTACATATTGAATATGTTTTAAATATTCTCTGATTTGATTGACTTCTCTTTTAAAGTTTTCCAATGATTGTATATTCATAATTTCTATCAATAATTAATTAAATATAGTTCTGTAAGAAATTATGAAAATAGCTCATGCGTGCTTCCACATCTTTTTTATTATTGTATCTACCATCAAATAGCAATCTATTATTTTCTTCTTTGATGTTTAGTGATTCTTGCTCTGAATATAAATTATTTTTAATAGCATCTTTATTTATCAGTAAACTCTCCTTATAAGCAATATTGTTTGCAAACACCTGCATTATTGGATCATATATAGTTTTTAATGGCTTTGTTCTCTCACGCTCTCCTTTTGGAGGTATAAAAGCTGAATCTCCTAATATAGTATATATCAACTGAATAGTTTCGTTAAACAGGGTTTCAAGATATTTAATTGTTTCATCTGAATAATTATTTGCTTGTTTTAAGTATTCATCTAAAAATCTATCCACAGGAGATTTTAAATTATCTATATGACGATAAGCAAAGAATCGCAAAACTAATTCTACATCTTCCATTTTGCGATAAGATTCACTTTTAAGTAATTTTTCTTCTCCTTCGCTTTCTAAAGGTAGTTTCCACATTTTACGGAAATAGTCATTTTGAGCAAGTTTTATACATACTTGGTTGAATTTACCATTGTGTAAGGCATTTCTCGTTTCTTGTGGAGTTAATTTATCTCCTCCACTATTCAATCTTTCAAAAACTATATGTTTTACATATTCAGCTTCTCTTTCATTTTTAGCTGTTTCTTGTAATAAGACAATAGATGATAAATAGCGTCTATCTATTCCTCTTCTAACTTGTCCAGGCAAATTTTGATAATTTCGTCCATTAAGTTCCTGCCAATATTCTAGACCTTCTAGGTTAAATTTTCCTTTATAAAAATCATATATAGCCGTTAGTCTTTGTTCTCCATCTATTACTTCATAAGTAGAATAATCTATTTCATACAGAAATATAGGTGAAATTGGCACATTCATTATTAATGATTCTATTAAACGAGATTTCTGAGTATAATTCCATCTTTTCCTGCGCTGGTATTCAGGATTTAGGATATACCTTTTACTGTCAAGCATAGTTTCTATACTATCAATTGGATAACGAGCCTGTTCCGTTACAATTCTTATCTCTCCTTTATTATATTTTTCGTTAATTTCATCGTCGGAACGAGAGACTGGATAAATATCCAAGCTATTTTTATCAATAAATGTTTCACCTGAAATTAAGTGACTATTTGTGATCATATTTATTCTTCCTTATATTTTTACTAATTAAATCTAAAACTTGAGGATTATATGATTTTACAGTTTTCTGTGACCCAGTATATCATATCCATTCACAAATGCCTAATCGGTTAAGCATTATTCTTAATTTTTAATTAATCTTTTATCATGACTACTCTTAATTATGCTGGTAATGCCCTAACATTAAATCGGATTGTGACGCTAAAATCTTTTTTCGTTCCTCTATTGATAATTTCATAAATTCACGACGGTTGATAAACTGTTGTTTCAGTTCATCAATATTTTCAGAAAATTTGAGTTCACTATGTTCTCCTCTCGTTTCGCTGCTTCCCTTCTAGCCAATACTGTTCGGTTAACGAAAATTTCCACGTAAACAACCTATTGTATAAAACCAACAAATCATTGAAAATGTTGGGTTTCGTTCCTCAACCCAACCTACGTATTTTTGTTTTTTAGTCTTAACCGAACAGTATTGCCCTTCTAGCTAATTCTTCCGGTGGTATTGTAAATTCTGGAAAAATTCTCCCTGGTTGACGACGACGCACAGATTTTGTATTACTTATAATTCACCTTACCTCATTTTTATCAATTACCAATTATTCGTGATTTTCAAGTAAACCTTTCCCATTACTAAGTTTAATTTAATCAATTCCTAAAAAATTCTTCAATGCAGTTTTATATTTATTCTTCAACTTCTTAGAAATCAATCCTCCCTGTTGAATTTGTGATACAATATCAGCAGATAAACAATCCTTGGGAATAGGACTACCAGAAGTTATACAAATAGCAAGATCATTTGCATCCATCTCACGAGCAAAATAGTAAGCTATAACAGATTCCTTTTTAATAAAACTTAGTACACTCGGATCTGGTGCTAAAACACAAACTCCTTCAGAGTTATTTTTCTTGTCTGTTAAATTAACAAATAAATATTTATTAAGTAGTCGGACAAAATTAAATTCACTCGTTGAGAGAGGGAACAGGGAGTTGAGAGAGGGAACAGGGAACACTTCGACAAGCTCAGTGCATCGCAGGGAACAGGGAACAGAAAAATCAATTGTGTAATTAATTCTGTCCCATTACTTATCAGAAGTTTTTGCAATTGCGACATAAAAATGTTGGCCATTAGGAGGTGTATCAATTAAAAATACATCTCCTATGTTTATAGAAATACTAGACACTTAGCACCTCATCTAAATATGCTTCCCTCAGTGCTATTTGTCTAATTTCCTCAACTTCTTCCTGACTTTTATGAAAGACCACTAACAAAGCTTGAGTATTACGGGTATGAACCAAATTATGAACGTGATATAGATCTAGCCGAACGACTTTACGGAGTACCTGATCCGAGGTTAGTTGAAGATGACTAGTCCCCTACAAAAACCTCCTTCCCCTCTCCGCGCCTGGAAGTTTCTCAACGAACTGTTCGTTTCAATCTCTAAGTCCGCTACAAAAATCTCCTTCTCCTCTTTGCGCCTCTGCGCCTTTGCGTGAGAAAAAACAAAAAAAACGGTAGAGAACCGAAATCCTCTACCGTTCAATTTACAATTACAAAAACCTAACTAAGACTCAACACCTTGGGGTAATAACTCCCGTGTTTGCTGAGAACTAACTTGAACAATGCCATTTTCATCAACATCAACAAGAGCAGTATCGCCATCTTTGATGCGTCCAGACAGAATTTCTTCCGCCAAACTATCTTCCAATAAGCGCATAATTGCCCGACGTAATGGCCTTGCACCGTAGCTAGGACTGTAACCCTCAGTGATCAAGCGATCCTTGAAGCGGTCTGTGACTTCTAAGACAATGCCTTTTTCCGTCAACCTACCAAACACTTCCTTGAGCATGATTTCGGCAATTTGGGTAACTTCCAGCTTATTCAATTGACGGAAGACGATAATTTCATCTAACCGGTTCAGGAACTCAGGACGGAAGTAATTCTTCAGTTCCTCATTCACCAAAGAACGAATCCGGTTGTATTGAGATTCGTTAGCATCTTCAGCAAAATCGAAACCAATACCGCTACCGCCTTTTTCAATTACCTTAGAACCGATGTTGGAAGTCAAAATCAGCAAAGTGTTCTTAAAGTCCACCGTGCGACCTTTCGCGTCAGTTAAACGCCCATCTTCCAAAATTTGCAAGAGCATATTGAAGACATCGGGGTGGGCTTTTTCGATTTCATCGAATAGCACCACAGTGTAAGGACGACGACGAACAGCTTCTGTTAACTGACCACCTTCGTTGTAACCGACATAACCTGGAGGTGAACCGATCAATTTACTGACGGTGTGGCGCTCCATGTATTCGGACATATCTAAGCGAATCATGGCTTCTTCCGAACCGAAGAAGTAGGAAGCCAAGGATTTCGCCAATTCAGTTTTACCTACCCCAGTTGGACCGGAGAAGACAAAACTAGCGATCGGCCGATTCGGATTTTTTAACCCGACACGAGCGCGACGGATGGCTCTGGAAACAGCCTTAACAGCGTCTTCTTGACCGATGAGGCGCTGATGTAAGGTGTCCTCCATGTGCAGCAACTTCTCGGACTCAGATTCGGTAAGTTTGTTCACCGGTACACCTGTCCAAGAAGCGACAATGTGAGCAATGTCTTCTTCTGTAACTACAGGTTCAACGCCGTCACCACTAGCACCGTTACTCTTGGTTTGAGCAATGGTGCGGATTTCGGCTTTGATTTCCATTTCCCGATCGCGCAATTCTCCCGCCCGATCAAAGTCCTGGGAACGGACTGCATCATCTTTTTCTTTTAAGATTTGCCGTAGTTCCTTGTCTAATTCCTTGGCTGCTGGGGGCAGTTGGGAGTTAATCAAGCGCACCCGTGAACCCGCTTCATCCATCAAGTCAATGGCTTTATCTGGCAAAAAGCGATCGCTAATATAACGATCAGACAATTTCGCTGCCGCTACCAATGCTTCATCGGATATCTTCAGCTTGTGGTGTGCTTCATAGCGATCGCGCAAACCATATAAAATTTCTATTGTTTCATCAACAGAAGGTTCACCCACCATTACAGGCTGAAAGCGTCTTTCCAACGCTGCATCCCGTTCAATGTGCTTGCGGTACTCATCCAAAGTAGTCGCACCGATACATTGCAACTCACCCCGCGCCAAAGCTGGCTTGAGGATATTCGCTGCATCAATCGCCCCTTCGGCTGCACCTGCACCAATTAAGGTGTGAACTTCGTCAATTACCAGGATGACATTACCCGCAGAGCGGATTTCATCCATAATTTTTTTGAGACGTTCTTCAAATTCACCGCGATATTTAGTTCCTGCTACTAGCAAACCAATATCGAGAGTGACTACACGCTTATCTTCTAAGATATCGGGGATATCCTTACTAGCGATACGTGAAGCTAAACCTTCTGCGATCGCGGTTTTACCAACACCTGGTTCACCAATCAACACGGGATTGTTTTTCGTCCGGCGACCCAAAATTTGGATAACCCGCTCAATTTCCTTGGCGCGTCCCACCACAGGATCAAGCTTGTTATCTATAGCCATTTGGGTCAGATTCGATCCAAACTCATCGAGAGTTGGGGTTTTAGTGCGACCAGAGGGGCCACCCGGCGTAACTTCCGCCGTTTCTCCCAACATCCGAATCACTTGGGTTCTCACCTTGGTCAAATCTACACCGAGGTTTTCTAGCACCCTGGCTGCGACACCTTCCCCTTCGCGGATCAGTCCCAACAGCAGATGCTCGGTACCAATGTAGTTATGCCCCAATTGGCGTGCTTCTTCCAAGGATAGTTCTAAAACCCGTTTTGCTCGTGGCGTAAACGGAATTTCTACGGCGACAAAGCCAGAACCCCGTCCTATGATTTTTTCAACTTCAATGCGAGCATCTTTGAGATTAACTCCCATTGATTTCAGCACCTTGGCGGCTACTCCTGTGCCTTCGCCAATCAGACCCAAGAGGATCTGCTCAGTTCCGACAAAGTTGTGACCTAAACGGCGGGCCTCTTCTTGGGCCAGCATGATTACCTTAATGGCTTTTTCTGTGAAGCGTTCAAACATGGCATTTTTCCCATCACCTGCGTCGTGCCGGTATGCTGATTTTAGCACAGGCTAAAATTTTGGATATCTATATCAACAATAGTAGATATCCAATTACGATGACACAGGTTGATCGGTTAATGAGTAGCTATTAATTACTTTTCCTGGGGTTTGTGTACTGAGGAGAGTGATATTACCAGCATTTTGGGGACTAAATCCAAACAATAGACCATTGATGTTGCGATTTTTGTTAGTAGTCCCAAATAAACCTAGATATCATAAAGTGTGTGGCAATGTCAAATTAATTGACTCAATCATAAGTTTTTTATATAGATAAAAGTTTTAATAGAATATATTTTGATATAAAATCAGGACAAAAAATCTATTTTATCTTCATAAATGTGGTTAACAGTAGAGCTAATTTTTTCAAGTTTTGTTGTAAATTGTCAAAGCGGTAGTTATATCAAAAATTATTTGTGAGAATTATGTAACATACACGGAATTTATGTAAAATGGACAAGCTCTAATACTGTTTATTTATTTTCGGACAAATAGTACAATAATACTATTGTAGTGGACTCTGGTGGAACTTATGTCTATACGTTTTAAATTCAATCCAGAGAAAGCAGTTGAAACGGCTGCTCTATTCTTGAAACTTCGCGGGAACAAGAATTCCATGAAGTATTTAGGACTTGTCAAGTTATTATACACAGCAGATCGTATTGCCTTTGAACGTTTAGATCAACCCATTACTGGTGATTCTTATGTAGCCATGAAATTTGGTCCAGTTTTGAGTAATGTTTATGACTTGATCAAAGGTAAAGACGATAACAATATATGGTTTGAGTACATCTCAACTAATTTTAGTAATTACGAAGTTCAACTTAAAGCTGATCCAGGTATTAACCATCTTTCTAGAGTAGAGCTAAGAATTATTCAAGAGGTGTATGAGGCTGTTGGGCATCTTGACCGTTTTGAATTAGCAGAGAAAACACACCAAGAATTCCCCGAATGGAAAAATCCTTTGCCAGCAGCGAAATCCGCCCCTATCTACATTGAGGAAATCCTTAGACAACTAGGTAAAAACGATGACGAAATTCGAGGTATCGGTGAAGAAGCAGAAAAAGAAGCCTTCTTGGATGCTGTGTTAAATGGCTGACAATAACGTAAATCTTGGAGATACATTCTTTTTGGACACACCAAAAGGATTTCACTTGTTTGTAGCCATAGTACCGCTAACAATCACTAAATATCTATTTGTGAATACAACCAAGCAGCTACCAAATTCAGATTTGTCTTGTATTATAAAACCTGGTATGGGTTGTCCTCCCTTCATAACTCAAGATTCAGTAATATACTATCGCAAGCCACGTGAGATAGAATCCGCAACCATTTTCAAATTGATTGCCAGCGGTGAATGTACTTCCAAAGGAAAATTTTCTCCAAATATACTTTACAAAATACAGGTAGGCGCAACCATTTCTGATGAGATTCCTATTGGGTATCAAAATATAGTGATAGATTATTTAAATTTAACAAGCTAGTATTCAGCTAGTCAGCTAATGTTCATGACCGCTGAATACTCATAGCTCTTTTAAACGTTAATCAACGCTCTGATGTTGCCAATCTCGTAATCAAGATCAGCAAATTGTTGTTTATAACCTGCCAATATCTTTCTTAATTCTTCAGGAATGTCATCATCTTCATTCTTGAGAATATAACCGTATTTAATGGCAGTGAGAACATTGACCATATAGATCAGATTAGTAGATTCTAAGACATTAGGAGCGATCGCTGGATCATCCTCACTTCCAAAACTACCACCGCGTAACGCCAACGAATTATAGAAAATTTCTCCACCCTCATCAGCTTGAGCATCATTCACCCAAGAATGCCAAAAAGTAAGGTGGAAAATCACATAACGACACAACTCTTTTAAATTCTCGATATCTGTAGCACTAGCTTGATCAGATGTAGTAATTGCGCGAGTTGCTTTGACTGTACCATTAACTGTTGTTCTGGGTATCTCAGGATGATCAAGCTCATTGTGATCATACCAGTCATAGTCAGTATCATTGATGACCACTAACGGTTGATAAGCCACGCTATGCTCCACGATATCATCGGATAAACGGTGAATTTCCGCCCACTCCTTAATAATATCCTCCTGATAATCTTGGAAAAAACTATCAATATATTCAGTTAAAACCTGCCAGTAAAGATTAGCAATCTTCGCAAAAGTATGACCTTCAAAAAGTGGCTGACGAGGTTTCCAACCTTTCCAATCATAACTCGCCATTCTTTCCTTACAGATTTGCACCACAGAACCAGGAGTTAACGGTCCATTAGTAGTAACTAAACCCACAGTTGGCGATACCAAAACCTCATCAGCCCGTTGATTAATATTAACCAAACTTTTCACATGAGGAAATAACATCAACCGCACAGGATTTTTGCGTAAATTGCGGAAAGCAGCAATTGTATACTGTTCCATTTGTAAATGAGCCTTAATATAATGCTCAATCATTTCCGCGGCAAAGAAACTATTAGTACGGAAAATCCGTTTCGCTTGTAACCATTTTTCCCCATCATTAGGAGTATAGGTGACAGCCTCTTTTAGAGGAGAATGGGGTGCTAAAGAATCAGGATAACGACTTTGCACCGTAATTGCAGTCACCACCAACTTATTTTCTTTGAGTTCCAAAAAGGCTTCCACATTATTCAGGTCGTGGTCATTATCCTTTTCATAATTATCCCAATTGAATCCGGTTTTAAACAGATTTGGGTTCTGCTTATTCCGTTTCAGCAAACAGGGATTCATCCCATTAATTACCCGCAACACAAAATATTCATCACTTCTGGTATAACCAGGATTTTTGCGATCTAATTTAATCGTCAAATTTGGAGGATATGCCGCTTGAATTTCTGGTAAAGTTGGTTGATCAGGATAAAGAGTATTAGTAATAACGTGCTTGGCTTTAATAGGAACTAAACCACTAGCAGCATCATAACCTTGAAGAGTCCGACCAACAGAATAATCATCTGGAGTTCCCTCTAATTCACTGAAAAACAACCGCGCAAAGTGACTATCTGGTTTATAAAGCCAGTAAGGAACAGTGCAAGTTCCGAAATCATAATTTTTTTGAGTGACATTATCACCACCTTTGATAGTATAAGCAATACGATAGGTGGCAACTGGCTGATTATCACTATCAAAACGGATACGACTCTCTAACAATCTTAATTCTAAATCAGGTTGATCTAGAAAACCTGCCTTACCTGGATCATAGTAGATTGTAAACTGACCATTGTAATCAGTTTCACCGCGACCTAAATAATCTCCAGGTGTACCGATATCTCTGTCCCACAATTCTAATTGGATATTGTGTACAGGCTTATTTGTATCACTAAAAACTAACTTGCCAGTAGCTTTATTTAATTGATCAAGAGGCTTATCAAATTCCTGTTCACGAATTTGAACAATGCTTTTTTTAGCCTTCTTTATAGCTTTATTTTTTCCTAAATCGCTGTCGGCTAATTTAATTCCAAAAACTTGCTTCAGTTCATCAAGAATGGTTTTCAGTTTGGACATAATAACTCCTGGGAATATTGATAAATTTTGCAAAAGCTGTCAATAAATCTGTTCATAGAGAACAGAGAACGGAGAAGAGAAAAAAATCATGCTTATAAACATAAGATTGAAATAATGACATTGTTTCTTCGAGTTTCTTATCTATTCCCTGTTCCCTTTTTTTAAATTCTAATTACTTGTCATAACCAATCACAAAACGTCCAGGAATATAACCTTGATATTCAACTTTACCTTCATCACCAGGAAGTAATTTTATGCCTGGACGTAATAGAATTTGTTTGATGACTTCAGGAACAATTACACCACCAAGATGTTCACCCAGGCAAGTATGACTACCATAGCCAAAGTGCATATAGTTATATTTTGGCCGTTCAATGGAAAATTCATCAGGATTCGTCACAACTGCGCCATCAAACATAGCTGAACCTACACCAGCTAAAACAATACTTTTAGCCGGGATACGGGTTTCTCTAGGAGTTCCTGCGGCTAAGGTGTAATCTGCTTCGCAAAACCGCACCAGAAAAGGACTGAAAGGATTAAAACGAACTGCTTCCCAAACGTATTTATCAAAGGTTTGATTATCGTCCGCTTGGGCTGCTGCTAAGGCTTTGGCGAAGATTTCTGGACGTTTGAGAATTTGTTCTAAACCTTGAGTAATTACCTGGGCTGTACCTTCGATACTACCCACTAATAAAATGATCATGTGGCTGATGATCTTGGTTTCATCAAAGTCAATATCGCTGGCAAATGTTGTGTTTGCTAACCGAGTAAAAATGTCTGCTGGTGCGGTAGATTTGCTATTTTGAGAATTTTTATTACTTGTGGAAGTTCCGGGACTAAAAATTGATTTTAACCAGCCCTGGAATATTTCTCCTGATGATAAATCATCTATGCTTTTAGGCAAATCTTGAGCAATTTGGGCTTTTTTCTGTGCTAGAAGTTGACCCAAGTAAACACGCATTTCTTGTCCGGCTTGTACCGAAGCTTCATGAATTTTAGGGTCGTTGGTCAAATTTCTAAACATATCGTCTTGGGTGGCTTTTGCCCAGCGATACATAGTTTCTAAATCAGGACCAGGAAACCCAAAATAGTCGCCACAAATTTTGATAGGAACATATTTTCCTAACTCACGAACAACTTCGATTTTACCGGTTTTTGCGGATTCATCTAAACGGGATTTGGTAATTTCACCTGCTTTTTTTCTGACAAGTGGTAAATCTTCCAATTGCAACATTGATCTCATAATTGACTTTTCTTGCCAATTATGTTCTGTGTTATCTCTAGCCAACATACAAGGGCCAAAAACAGGGTCCATTTTGGGAGCAAAGGTTCTGACTGAGAAGTGTTCGGAGCGAGATAAAACTTCTTGTACGTCGGGGAATAAACTTACTAATGTAAATTTAGGTGTGAGAAAAATAGGTCGTTTTTCTCTGAGTTCTTTAAATAATCCTTGCCAATCAGTCCAAACTCCTTGATTGACTACTTTAACTCTATCAGCGACATTTTCTGTCGGAATGCTATCGTATCTTTCTAAATAGGACATAAGACCTCTCGAATTTTTGGAATTTTTGGAATGACGGGAATACTATTCACATCTAAGATACAGAATCTACGTCATGAATTGTTCCCACAATAATTTTCCAGCGCTGGTCTACTTTACGCATGGTATAAGTAAAACCAAAGCTGGTTAGCAGTTGATTATCTTTGGTGTAGCGGGTGGCAACTGCACTAACTACGGCTAGATTATCACTGAGTAATTTAACTTTAAGGGGACCGGTTTCACTTCTACCATAGTTTTGTTTTTTTAAATCACCTACGATTTTTGTAAAAACAATCCACAGTTTGAAGCCATTGGTGATAGTGACGGCTGTTTCTGGTGTAATTAGTATTGATGGATAGTGATAAAATGGACCTAATATACTAGGCTTAAGCTGGGCAAATACCTTGTTATATTCGGCAATTGTTGCTTCTACTTCTTTTGTTTGATCTTGCATAAAAATTTCCTTTGAATCTGATAGTTCCTACCATGTAGATATTTAATCAAATGATTAAACAAAGAATACTTTGCTTTGGGGGATTATTAATTCAGTTTCAACTCAGAAATAGTTTGTGCTAAATTTTTGGGACGATAATCTTTACGCTTTTGCAATCTCTCAATTGTGCTTTCATGAATATCAGCAACTTGATTGGGAACATCACGAAGTTTAGTTCCTACTAATTTATAGAAGCCTGGATCGTTGTTAAAATCAACAGTAGGTTTTAGCTCAATGCTTATTGAGTTGAGATCAAATTCCAGTTTTAAGTCTAAGCCTTTTATGGACTCCATCATCCATTTGAATGCGCCATCTGATAGGGGAGCATATTCTTTTGTGCCACCACCAACGCAACCATGATTACCTGGAAACCACTTTTGAATTAGCTGTTGTTCTGGAGCATCGGGGTTTTTGGTCATCGGGGTTACATCAAAAATTTCCCGGATTTCATCTACTGCCATAGCGTGCAGTGCGTTTTGAATATACTTGTTTAAAGTAGTGTCATAGAATTTGTAACGGCTATGAAGTATTGGAGAAAATATTTTGAACATAGGTAGTAAAGGAATTCCCAGCGCACCTACAGTATCGAAACAAGCAAGTAAGGTAATATTGACTGGTTTACCTTCATTTTTTGCGTAGTCTTCACGATATTTACGAGCTTTATCATCTTTGGGTTTGACATTTCTATTGCGATAAAGCTCGTAGGCTTGAGGCACTCGAGTAATATATTGGCGGCTGAGAAGACCTGAACAATGGATCATCCCGGCTAAACTTCTGACTGTGTATGCACCACGACTAAAACCAAATAGGTAAATTTCATCACCATCTACATAGTTGAGGCAGAGAAATTTATAGGCATCTTGTATGCTTTGATCAATTCCCAGTCCAGTAGCACCACCCAGAATCTTTTTATTCTCGGAACCAATTCCTGCACCGTAAAAAACGATTTGTGGTATGTCATCACTGGCAATTCGTTTTACTGACTGACTTAGCTTCACTACGTTACTAGGGTAGTTACTAGTCAAATTTTGCCAAGTTCCATCACAGCAAACAACTAGGCGTTTCATATTTATATTCTTATAATTCCTTTGCTTAAGTAGAACTAAATACAGTCTAATTGATACAGTATACAAGAAAATAGCAGCTTGTTCTAAAAAAAAGATTAAATTATGGAATTTTAACTAAATATAAACTTTGATTACAAAATACAGACAAAAACCACTATTCTATGATTTGGCTACCATCGTTCAAGAATCAATACCCTGAATTAATAGATCCCCGACTTCTCGAAGAAGTCGGGGATCTATGTCCTGAGCATGACTACAAGCGCATTTGATGAAGCACTGTACTCACTAAATGATGAGTAATGGGTAAACTATCTACCACCATTGCCAAACACAACAGCATCATGTAGGAAATGGAATACAAAAATAACTCGCGGGCGATGGTTTTATCTTGGGGATTTTGCAACAACCGCCAAGATTTATGGACAAATACTCCCCCTAAAGTCAAGGCAATAACAGCATAGACAATGCCACTGGCGTGTAAGGGATAAAACAGTAAAATAGTCGCTGTGACAGTAATTACCGTATAAAACCAAATTTGCCTGACGGTGGCTTCATCGCCTACGACTACAGGTAACATGGGGATGCCTACCTTGGCGTAATCATCACGAATCATGAGCGCCAAAGCCCAAAAATGGGGGGGTGTCCATAAGAAGACAATGGCAAAAATTAGCCAAGCTGCCCAGCTTAAAGTATCTGTGACTGCTGCCCAACCGACTAGAGCGGGAATTGCCCCTGCTGCACCACCAATGACGATATTTTGAGTGCTATGACGTTTGAGCCAGTGAGTATAGACTAAAACATAAAAGATGATGCCAGAGAAGGCTAAAAATGCTGCTAGAAGATTGGCGCATACCGTGAGGAGGGTAAAAGAAAGTACAGCCAGGGTGATCGCAAAAATTAAAGCATCCCGGGGTTGTATCTTCCCAGACGGCATAGGACGGTGGCGCGTGCGTTCCATATCATAATCTATATCTCGGTCATAGATACAGTTAATAGTTTGGGCGCTGGCTGCTGCTAAAGTCCCACCAATCATCGTGATAATTAACAACCAGGGATCTACCTCACCTTTGGCGGCTATCCACATACTCCCAGCAGTAGTAATTAACAGCAGGGGAATAATCCGGGGTTTGGTTAGCTGGTAGTAACTTTGAATGACTTGGAGAAATGTGTCGTGTTGACGACGAGAGACATTAGTCTCAATCATGTTGGGTCTTTTTCCTTATTTTTCAAGAACTGGTCAGCAAACCGCTGGCTGTGAGGACAGAGAAATGAGATTTTATGGATTTACGCCATGAGTTACAGCAGGAGTCACCGAGTCACGAGTAAAACTGGTTTTGAATTTAGATTCTGTACCTTATTGATCTGGAATCTGCTGTAAGTTTGGTGACTGAGGAAGTAAACCATCCCGTAATGATAAAACTGTAAATACTACCAAAGTCCCCAGTAAAGTCGCACCGATAGCTTGGTGAGAAACAGTGAGAGGTTCAACTTGTAAATGTAGGCGGAAGGTAGCCACACCTAAGAGGAGTTGTAAAATCAACAAACCACCAGCCATATTTGCCAGTTTTCGCAAAGTCGGGTGCAGTGCCGGTGTCCGCCAAGAAATGAAAACAACTGCTAAAGTAGCGATAGTTGGCGGTACTAAGCCAAAAATATGGCTGTACATGACATCACAAAGTTGATAGCGAGGCGCTGCTGCAAGCAGTTCTCCTGCCAAACATTGGTGTAAAGCCCAACGCGAACCTACTATTGCACCCAGTAAACTTTGCAAGTAGACACAAACAGCAGCAGTTAAACCCACCCAGGGCAACTTTCCTACTGTTCCCGTGCCTTGATAGGGGATCAAACTTGTACCGATAATTAACAAAGTGGTGAAAAATAGTAGTGCTGTTCCTAAATGGGCGGTAACGATATCAAACCGCAATAATTCAGTTACAGTCAGTCCTCCCAAAATCCCCTGGAAGACGATTAAAAACAGGGCAAATGTGGATGCCCAAGGTAGCCACTTGGGTAAATGTTGACGATGCCACCAGGATAAACCACAAAGGGCGATCGCACTAAAGCCAATTAAAGCTGCATCTAGACGATGAAACCACTCCAAAAACACTTGGAGATTCATTTGTTTAGCTGGAACTAATTCCCCATAGCACAAAGGCCAGTCAGGGCAAGCAAGTCCAGCATTCATGACGCGGGTAGCACTGCCTATAGCCATCAAAATCAAGGTGGCTACGCATATTTTCCACACCAAGCGACGAATCATCTCCTGGGGCTGTTGTGCTACTATTGCCGCTTTATTTTGTTGTTCTAGGACAAATTCGTTCATTAACAATACCTTCGGACCGCTTGTGCTGGAAATTGAGAATTTTCTATTTTGATTTAGTGCCAACTTATATTCACCCTAACGTATAGGTCAGAATATGGAAATCAGCCTTCCCCTATACTTTGGATCACTTTAGCTAGTTTTCGCTGTAAGATTTCGTGCTGTTTTGCAGATGGAAATAATTAACCAATGGGAATTAATGGAAATTTCTGAAAATTTTTGCCTAATTGTCATCTAACCTGGGCAAGACAACTTATCTCCCTTGTACTCAAAATTGTGTTATTAATCGAAAAAATTAATAAAGATTTCAGACCAGCGGACACTATATCTCATTCCCTGCACTACCTTAGTAAGTAGAGTTACTTTAAAAAGTGAAGTAACTTACAGATAAAAATGCCTTTACCATTTTTTGCTTTGTTGGGTTGCGCTGTCGCTTAACCCAACCTACGAATCGAAGGTATTGAGATAAAATAGTCAATTAATCACCAAATCAGCCGTGAAAATTCCAAATGCAATCTGGACATTACTCATTGGCATTGTCCTCACACTTGCCAGTCTCTGGTACGGTCAAAATCACGGTCTGTTACCTGTAGCGGCCTCCGACGAAGCCCCTTTGGTAGATGGTCTATTCAACACCATGATGACTGTTTCTACAGGCATATTTTTGATTGTTGAAGGTGTTTTAATTTACGCTGTTATTAGATATCGTCGTCGGGCTGGAGACAATGAAGATGGACCAGCCATTGAAGGTAATGTACCTCTAGAGATACTGTGGACAGCGATCCCCGCAATTATCGTTGTCGGTATTTCTCTCTACAGTTTTGATGTGTATAACAACATGGGTGGCTTTGATCCCCATTCGGCTCATGCTGCCCCGATGATGGAAGATGCCATGAATATGCCGGGAACGGCAATGGCTGCGACTGTACAAGTATCACAGTTAAAGACAAATTCTGATGAAGTTAAAAACCCGCCAGAATTGACCATTAACGTCACTGGACTCCAATATGCTTGGTTATTCAACTATCCAGACACGGACGTAACAACGGGTGAACTGCATTTACCCATTGGCAAAACTGTGGAAATCAACATGACAGCTAACGATGTCATCCACGCTTTTTGGATTCCTGAATTTCGGGTGAAACAAGATGCTATTCCTGGTAGACAAACCCATTTGCGATTTACACCCAGAAAAGCGGGCGATTATGACCTAATTTGTGCTGAATTGTGTGGTCCATATCACGGGGTGATGAAAAGCCAAGTAGTTGTGGAGACACAGGAAGCTTTTGATAGTTGGATGCAAGAACAGCTAATTGCTGGTAAAGATATCCCTAATCAAGCGGTAGCTGTGAATTCTATGTCCATGACTGCCGATGAATTTCTCTCTCCTTACATCAAGGATATGGGCATTCACTCAGAAATTCTGCATCAAATTAAGTAGTTTGGGAATTGTAAGAGTTGCAGGGTTTACAAAATCAAGTCCCGGTTAATAAACAAAGTCCCCGCGAATAGAATATGGCTTCGCCACGCTCCGCGAACGCGGCTACACAAACAAAGTCCACCTGCGTGGACTAATAAAAATCAAGTTCATTTAACCCACGAAGGTGGGTTTCGCCTGTATAGACGGGGTTTTGAACCGCTCGGTTAACTCTTTTTTAAAATATGACACAAGCACAGTTAGAAGAAATTGCTAATGTCCCTAACCATGCTGAAGAACATGGGGAAAGGCATTGGCGAGACTTTTTCGGTTTTAGTACAGACCATAAGGTGATTGGGATTCAATATCTGGTAACATCGTTTGTTTTTTACTGCATTGGCGGCGTAATGGCTGATTTGGTGCGGACAGAATTACGGACTCCAGAAGTGGATTTTGTCACGCCTGAAGTCTACAACAGCCTGTTTACACTCCACGCCACAATCATGATTTTCTTGTGGATTGTACCAACAGGAGCAGGATTTGCTAACTATTTGATCCCATTGATGATTGGGGCGAGAGATATGGCATTTCCGCGCCTGAATGCGGTAGCTTTTTGGATGGTTCCCCCAGCAGGTGTATTACTGGTTGCTAGTTTGGCTGTAGGTGATGCCCCGGATGCTGGTTGGACTTCTTACCCACCTCTGAGTTTGGTAACAGGCCAGGTGGGTGAGGGGATTTGGATTATGAGTGTGTTGCTATTGGGAACTTCTTCGATTTTGGGGGCGATTAATTTTCTCGTCACCCTTTGGAAGATGCGTGTTCCTAGTATGGGCATCTTTCAAATGCCGTTGTTTTGTTGGGCGATGATTGCAACTTCGGCTTTGGTGTTGGTATCTACACCAGTATTAGCTGCGGCTTTGATTTTGCTGGGTTTTGATTTGCTGGCAGGAACAACGTTTTTTAACCCGACTGGTGGGGGAGATCCTGTTGTTTACCAGCATATGTTCTGGTTCTATTCTCATCCGGCAGTTTACATTATGATTTTGCCTTTCTTTGGGGCAATTTCGGAAATTCTGCCAATTCATGCCCGTAAACCGATTTTTGGCTATAAAGCGATCGCTTTTTCATCCCTAGCTATCAGCTTTTTAGGGTTAATCGTCTGGGCGCACCATATGTTTACCAGTGGTGTTCCCGGTTGGTTGCGGATGTTTTTCATGATCACTACCATGATCATCGCTGTCCCCACTGGTATTAAAATTTTCGGTTGGTTAGCTACTATTTGGGGTGGTAAAATCCGCCTCAACAGTCCCATGTTGTTTGCTATCGGCTTTTTAGCCACTTTTGTGATTGGTGGCATTAGTGGGGTCATGTTGGCAGCAGTTCCTTTTGATATTCACGTTCACGATACTTACTTTGTGGTGGCACATCTCCACTATGTTTTGTTTGGTGGGAGTGTGTTAGGGATTTTTGCGGCTATTTACCACTGGTTTCCAAAAATGACGGGACGGAAACTGAACGAATTTTGGGGTCAGGTGCATTTTGCCCTCACCATGATTGGTTTAAATATGACTTTCTTACCCATGCACAAACTGGGATTAATGGGTATGAACCGCCGCATTGCGGAATATGATCCTAAGTTCACGACTTTGAATCAAATCTGTACCTACGGATCTTATATATTGGCGGTTTCGACGTTACCATTTATCATCAATGCGGTTTGGTGTTGGTTCTATGGGGAAAAAGCGGGCAATAATCCTTGGCAAGCGCTGACTTTGGAATGGATGACTTCTTCTCCTCCTAGTATTGAGAATTTTGAAACTCTTCCTGTTTTGACTACTGGTCCATACGATTATGGGGTGAGTGAGGAACGGGTGGAAACTGAACCTGTGTTAACTCCCCAAACTGAATCAGCACTTTAAGGGATTGACATAACCCGCCCTGAACTGAAGTTCCGGGCTAATAACTAAAGTCCGTTGAAACGGACTAGAAATTTATTTTAGTCGTCTTTAGACGACTTTCGCTATTAGACTCAGAATTCATTCTGAGGTGGGCTAGTAGTCTGTCAAGATAAAAATGATGGACTGTAGTGTGAGCGTCTCGCTCACGCGGGCAAGATGCCGCACTACCAAAAACCCGTCAAAATAAATTTGACAGACTACTAGATAAAAATGAACTAGCCCTGCCTTGAACCCATTACCAATTACTAATTTATGCAAGGTCAAATTGTTGACACGGCAAAAACTGAATTAAATCACCATACGGACGTTTCTCATCATGAGGAACATCCAGATCATCGTTTAACTGGTCTATTTATGTTTTTGGTGGCTGAGGGCATGATTTTTATGGGTTTGTTTGGTGCATACCTAACTTACCGTTCAACTATTCCTGTCTGGCCACCGACAGGAACTCCAGATTTAGAATTGTTGTTACCGACTGTGAATACTTCTATTTTGATAGCTAGTAGTTTTGTGATGCACAATGCTGATACGGCTATTAAAAAGAATGATACGAAAGGAATGCGGCTTTGGTTGGCAATTACCGCAGCTATGGGGGCGATTTTTTTGGCGGGTCAGGTTTATGAATATACTCATTTGGAGTTTGGTCTGACTACCAATTTATTCGCTAGTACGTTTTATGTTTTGACTGGTTTTCACGGCTTGCACGTTACCATCGGTGTTTTAGCGATTTTAGCAGTTTTGTGGCGATCGCTTACTCCCGGACACTACAGCAATGAAAACCGCTTCGGCATTGAAGCAGCGGAAATTTACTGGCACTTTGTAGACGTAATTTGGATTATTTTGTTCGGATTACTCTATTTACTCTAGGTATTTATTACTTAGTTGTTCACTCCACTCGAATAACCTACAATCCCCCCCAAGGGGGTTTTTTTGTTTGTACTGGTTATTATTTATGGTATAAGTATATAGTAGGTTTGGTTAAGCGACAGCGCAACCCAACATTATCAAAATTATCAAATATTTTGTTGGGTTTATTTGCGTCAACCTAACCTACAATATAAACGAACCACAGAGGCACAGAGGACACGGAGGGAAGAAATATTGGTATGTTAGACATTGTTTGAAAAGTAATTACTTAAAACTAAATTCACTAAAGGGAAAGGAGTCAATTCTCACATCTACATTCATACCTTTCCTCACCGCTTTTATTACGTATCTGATTAAAATAGTTGCTTTATTTACGCCATGATGTACTAGTACACTGGCGAAATTGCACTAAGTTTGTCAAAATTTATCATGGATGATTTTGAACAACATCAAATTACCAGTGCTAGTAATCGTCAGATGATCAATAAACCCCGCAAACGCATACCAAAAGCTGCTGGACTGAATCAGCCTCCTCAAAGTGTAACAAATAAGAATGTTAAAAAACTACCCAAACGTTATCAACGGCGTAGTTGGTTATCGTCTACGTTGGCGCTGAGTCTGTTGTTAAGCAGTGCTGGTATAATTATTGGTGTTGGTTGGATGAGTGTGCTATTTATTTTAAATCCTGCCCAGGTTAGCTGGGTGAATGATTTTTTACCAAAATGGGCAAAAATATCTACAGGTAAACGAGAATTACCGGAAACAGTTACAGCTATTGAACTCGGTTTAAGTCAAAAACAACTTCTATCTGGCGAAATCATGCCTTTAGATGGTCAATCAGAGGAATCTTTTTTATTACCAATTTTCCAAAAACGCAAGCATTGTCAGTCTAATTGTCAAGAATTGGTAGAACTGAGGATCTATAAACTTTCTCAGGATTTGGAATATAAATTTCAGTCAAAAAAATACTACTATTTAATTACTAAATTACCTGTTATTGGTCTATCGAAAGGTTTTATAGAATCCTCTTCAGGTGTGGTTATTTCTGAATCAGACAATCAAGAAACAAAAATACATTTACCTCTAACTAAGGTGAAAGCTTTTACAGATCCTCACCTGTTTCCAGGATTTTGGTTTTATTTGCGGGGTGAATACAAAAATAACGATAATAATATTATCTATGGTCAAGTTGTCTATTACAATCCTACTCTCAAAAGCTTACAAAAAATGTTATCTTGGAAAACCCGCAATGGGCAGTTACCTAAATGGCAAGGGATAACGGGTAATGATTCAAAGGAATTAATTATTGATCAAACGGTAAATATAGAACCAAATTTGCAAGTTTATCAAGTTAAACCGAGTCAGTTAGTGGCTAATTCTATTTATCTGGAAGCAATTAATTTCCAAAAACCTGCCGTTAATGAATTTGCTTTTCAACAGTCTCTGTTATTAGCCAGAAATGGACTTTGGACTCCTGCTTTTACATGGTTGAAATCTTTAGAAAAACAGCGTAAACAGCCTTTTTCAGCGGCAGCACGGGCGCAAATAGATGTCATCCGCTTACATTCGGAATTTACAAGAATGCAGGCTGATAAAAATTGGGCAAGTCCTCACCAACAAGTTACAGCAGATATTATTGATGGTCGTTGGGAAAAGGCTTTGCAGGTATTGGAAAATTCACCTGATAATGGTCAAGAAATTACTAATTTATTACAAACTGATAAGGGGAGAATTTGGAATCGGGCTGCGGTAGCGTTGCGACTTAATCCTAATCGTCGCGCGGTTTTAGCTTGGGTAGCGTTAATTTTTAAGGTGCAACGGGGAGAAGAAAGAGCTAATGCTTGGTTGCAAGCACAACCGAATATTAATGCGGAAACACTTAACTATATTCAAGGTATTTTAACTCAACTTGATGATGATAAAATCAATGCCTATAAAAGTCGAATTATTGGCACTGTAAAACAAGTTAGTCGCATTAATGAGGGGGATTGGTTGCCAATATCTCTGCAAACTGATTTGAAAATTACTAATAATCAAGTTTGGTATCAGGTGGAAGTTAGTGCCTTTTATGATGGTACGAGTTGGTTAAGTTATCCGTTTGCTAATTTTGACCAACTGCAAAATCAACCTCGAAAATTTTGGCGCAAACTTCTGGGGATTAGTTCTGACCCCAGTATGCAGGTTATTGTCTGGAAACCTAATGGAGAACAGGAGGTTACTACGACGAATATTCAGGCTGTACAAGTTAGGGGACAGAGTTTACGGTTGTTAATGTTGGGTTCTGCGTTGCCTGAACGCAAGGTTAATTCTTTCCAGCCTCGACCTTTAGCTCTGACCGTGGATGCGTTAACATGGGTAGAACCATCTCCGGTAACTGTGAAGGACTTATATCAACAACAACCTAAGTTAGTGGAGTCCATGCTGCCAGTTCTATGGCGAAAATTACAACAGTCGGGTGATTTAACTGCTGGTGTGATTCCTGATTTTCAGGAAATGCGCGAAAAAATGGCTGATTGGCCAGTTCAATTGGCTGATTTGACGAATGATCAACATCAGGAGATTGTGCTAACTATTTCTGATCCTGCTATAGCCTCCTTAAATCAGTTCGATGGTAATACTTCAAAACCGACAGATAATCAAAAACGTCCCCGGACTCTCATCTTTTCGGCAGATAGTAATGTCATTTATAGTGATTTTGCCCGTGCAAACCAGCAAACGCTAATAGCGATCGCTCAACTTACCGATGATCAATCTCTAGCGTTACTGGTAGAAAATAGGCAGGGATATAGTTTGGAACGTTGGTCACAAACTAATCAGCGATTTGAATAGTTATCACAGATCCTAATTTATGCTTCGTCGCTAGGAGCTTCGATTTGTTCGCTTTTGAGATTTTGCAATTGCTCTAAAAGAGAATCTACCTCTGCTTGTAAGTTAATAAACTTAACTTGCTGATCGCCTTGATAGTACGCCTTCGTTAACTTCTCGACTAAGTTAGCGTGGGATTCACATTCGGAAACACTGGATGACATAGTAGACATAGTTGTTGGCATTAGAAATTTAACTCACACCATTTAGAGATAGTATAATATACTTATCTTAATCTTTGTTAAGACATTATATAGTTTTTATCATAAGGATATCCGGTAAGTGGGAAACAAGCGTGGCTTTAGCCCTGAGAGGGAAGCGACACGGGCGGTTAAAACCGCCTTGAATATTTTTTCATTATTACGGTGTTCCGCAACTAACATATAGACTTGAAAAGTGGGATACTTATTCAAAAGCATTCCCAATCGTAAATCCTTAATTAAGAAATTTTTAATCCTGTGACTTTGAGCCTGTCTGCTGCTAAATCTCATTGCCAACCGTGGCCAGGGCTGATAGAAGCCTATCGTCAATACTTGCCTGTCAGTGAAAAAACCCCTGTGGTGACTTTGCTGGAGGGTAACACACCTTTGATTCCCGTGCCAGCGATCGCCGAACGTATTGGCAGACAGGTGAAGGTGTATGTTAAATATGATGGACTTAACCCCACTGGTAGCTTCAAAGACCGGGGGATGACAATGGCAATTTCTAAAGCAGCAGAAGCAGGTGCTAAGGCTGTGATTTGTGCCAGCACTGGTAATACTTCTGCCGCTGCCGCTGCCTATGCTAGACGGGGAGGAATGAAACCCTTTGTGCTGATTCCCGATGGCTATGTGGCTTTAGGTAAGTTGGCACAGGCGCTACTGTATGGCGCAGAGGTGTTAGCTATTAAAGGCAATTTTGACCGCGCTCTGGAAATTGTCCGGGAAGTGGCAGATAGTTATCCTATTACTTTGGTAAATTCTGTCAACCCCTACCGCTTAGAAGGACAAAAAACCGGAGCTTTTGAGGTTGTTGATGCTTTGGGTGATGCTCCCGATTGGTTATGTATTCCGGTGGGGAATGCGGGCAATATTACAGCATATTGGATGGGTTTTTGTCAATATCATCAAGATGGTAAATGCGATCGCCTACCGAAAATGATGGGTTTTCAAGCCGCTGGTGCTGCACCTTTGGTCAATGGTCAACGGGTGGCACATCCTGAAACCATAGCCACAGCCATTAGAATTGGGAATCCCGCCAGTTGGGATAAAGCCATTGCAGCGCAAACAGCCAGTCAAGGAAGATTCCGGTCTGTGACTGATGAGGAAATTCTCGACGCTTACCGACTTTTAGCATCATCGGAAGGGATTTTCTGTGAACCGGCTAGTGCGGCTTCTGTGGCTGGTTTGTTACAAGTAAAAGACGAAGTTCCTAGTGGTGCAACGGTTGTTTGTGTCTTAACTGGTAATGGGTTAAAAGATCCAGATACGGCTATTAAACACAGTCATGCTCAATTCAAACAGGGCATTGATGCTGATATTAAGGCTGTGGCGGCGGCGATGGGATTTGAGTAGGTAGCCAGCCCCAGATAAAGGGCGATTGTAGGCGATCGCTCTTTCCTCTATTTTAACCCCTTTATACTCAAAACGGCTTGATTGTTTGATTCTAAACGTAGGGGTAAAGCAAGAGCTTCATTGGTGTCAACTTAAGCTCAAATCCCTACCACATCTCGTTCCTAGTCTCTGACTAGGAATGCAGTTGATGAGGCTCTGCCTCTAATATTATTGAAGGCAGAGCCTTCTAGAATTCATTCCCAGTCAGAGACTGGGAACGAGACGACTTGAGTTCTTTGCGGGATAGAGGTTTTACGTTAAGTTGACACCTATGAAGATGAAGCTCTTGCTTTACCCCTACACATCTGGGTTATTTGTCATTTGGCAAAAGTTTAAATCTCACCCGTGTTTAGTATAGCGGTGATTATTGGTGTCAACTTATGCTAGGAATAGCTTATTTGTTTGGCGGAACAAACTTGTCCGGAACTTAAGTTACGGTCTCAAAGCTAAAGTGCGTTAAAACGCACTCTAATTAATTCAAAATTAAAAATTATCCTATTTATCTGAAATAGTCGGTTTTAACCGACTTTAGCTTTTAGACAGGGAATTCATTCCCTGGCTGGCTGGCTTAACTAAGATTGAGAAAGTCCGAAGACACGCCATTTTTCCCGACTGAGAAAAAAGCCAATGCCATTTTGATTAGTACAAGTTAAACCAGTTTTTTGGGAAACACACTTAAAACCGCCATTGTTCCAAGTCTGTCCATAAGCTAAAACAGTTTTATTCTTATCAGCGACAGTATCACTAATACACAAAATTTCTGGTCTAGCATCAGCAGGTAACAAAAAACCCCTTCCCCAATCAAACCCGCAGTATCCAGAATAAGGTTGAGGCGGTTTGGGTTTCAGTGAAGAATTGATTTCACATCTTAAACTGTTTATTTCTCCTGGCATTAGCTCACAAAACATATTACCACTAGGGGATTGAAAACCCTTTGGTGCAGCAATACTGACCTGTGGCAATATTGTCACCATGCTGGTAATGACAAAGATAATTGGTTTAATCAATTGTTTGTACATAATGTGATATTACCTGCAACGATCATTAAAAGTATATTTGTGGGATAATTGATTTACGCCTTTAGATACCTGTGCTTTAACCTTGCTTTTTCAATATGCAAAGTAGTACACAACAGCGTAAATCAACTACCTCCACTCTCAATCAGCAATCTATAAAATAGCAAAAAAGCTAGATTAATCAGCTTCTTGACTAAGAGATACTTTCATCATTCCGGGGAGAAAGAGGACAGCAATTAACATCATTCAAACAAACTTTACCCCATTGTAAAGCCCAACGTACCAAAGCCACACGGTTATCAGTTTTCGTCTTGGTGAGAATGTTGCTAATGTGGTTATCAACTGTGCGTTTACTAATTTCCAGTTTGACTGCAATTTCTTGGTTAGTTAAGCCGGTAGCCACTAAGTCTATAATTTGCAGTTCTCTGTCTGACAGACTAACACGGGTCCCAGACTCACTAGTAGCCATGACTTATTATTCCTCCCTTGGTATATGTACTCAAATCTTACTCCTCATTCTAGAAGATTCTTTCCGAGGTAGATAGTTTTAAATGTTGCTAATAATACTAATGTCAAGATTTTCTTTTAATTTTAGGTTTGTAGTCCTACTTGTTACAAATAATAGGTATTGATTTTAACTAGGATAAATAAAAAAGCTGTATTCAAGTGCATACTGCGATAGTGTCAAACTAGATTTAGATTATGCCCCATCGAAAATCAAAAATGAAATGAGTAATCCCTCTATTTTATGTCTTGGTGAAGTCTTACTTGACTGTTTAGCTGATCAATTGGGACTTAAGCTAGAAGAAGTGAAATCATGGACTCCCTATCCCGGAGGTGCGCCGGCGAATGTAGCTTGTGCTTTGGTAAAGTTGGGAACTTCAGCCGGTTTTATCGGTGCTGTGGGTGAGGACGAAGCAGGAAGTACACTGATAAAATTATTAGAAGATGTTGGTGTAGATACAACTGGTGTGCAACGTTATTCTACAGCGCCAACGAGACAAGTATATGTAGTTAGGGATTTGGCAGGCGATCGCACTTTTGCTGGTTTTGGTAAATATGATACTTCAGAATTTGCTGATACTCGCCTAGAAGCTGCAAAGTTACCAACTGCGCTCTTTAATGAAGCCGACTTTTTGGTAGTAGGAACTTTAGAACTAGCCTATCCTGAAAGTGAAAAAGCGGTTTTGCGGGCTTTAGAGTTAGCAGAACAATATGACCTAAAAATTATTCTCGATGTCAATTGGCGACCAGTATTTTGGCAAGATGAAAATACAGCTAAGACTAAAATTCTGTCATTGCTAAAGCGATTTGATTTTCTCAAATTAACCAAAGAAGAAGCTCAATGGTTATTTAATACTACAGACCCAGGGGCAATTACTTATAGGCTTAATTCTTTGGAAGGGGTTTTGGTGACAGACGGTGAACATGGTTGTGCCTATTGTTTAGGGGAAAATGAAGGTAAAATGCCGGCGTTTTCCATGTCTGTGGTAGATACAACTGGTGCTGGAGATAGTTTCTTGGCTGGGTTTATCCATCAATTGCAACAGGTGGGGATTCACAGCCTCAAAGATGCAGATACAGCCAAAAGGATTGTCACCTATGCCAGTGCTGTGGGAGCATTAACTACTATTAAACCAGGTGCGATCGCTTCCCAACCAACTGCGGCAGAAGTTGATGCTTTTCTCGCTTCCCATCAACTTTAACCAATAGCAAAATTAACGGGAATATCAGTGACAATCGGCTGATATTCCTGATAAGTAGTCGGACAAAATTAAATTCACTCGTTGAGAGAGGGAACAGGGAACTCTTAACTGGGAACAGGGAACAGGGAACAGAAAAATCAATTGTGTAATTTTTTACAAGCCCTCACTTACCCGAAGGGAAGTGATGGGTGGTTGACAGCAATTCTTCCCTTATCTACCCTCAAAAACTTTTTGCAACTAAAATTAGTGACATTAATATTATCTCATCAACGTTTCTGTTAAATTTTCAGTTTTGCTAAACCCAAATAACGAATACCGTCAGGAGATATATCAAAGCGACATGGGAGAACTTCTAAACCCAGTTTAATCGCTTCCCGTAACAACTGACCATATACGGGATCTGTTGTATCTCCAGGTGCAAACTCTACACAATCACCTCGATTAATAAAATACAGCATTACCGACCGACTGGCGGGTAAAACTTCCATTAATTCCCGTAAATGCTTTTGTCCTCTGGTGGTTTCTGTATCGGGAAATAAGGCTAAAGTTCCCTGACACCAGGTTGTATTTTTCACTTCTAAATAAATTGGGCGTTGTTCAGCACTACCGGTCAAATAAAAATCTATCCGACTTTTGCGATCTTTTCCATAAACAACTTCACCTTTCACCTGTTCATATTCACCCAACTCTGGAAATAAACGTTTTTCTAAAGCTAATTTAATCACCCGATTCGGTAAAGCCGTATTTACACCCACCCAAGCTGTTTGATTATCATTAACTTGAATCAACTCTAATGTATAAGCTAACTTTCGGTGAGGATTATCGCTTTTAGAAATTTGTACAGCACTACCAATGGTAGAAACTCCCGTCATTGGACCCGTATTTGGACAATGTGCTGTTACTACCTCTCCAGAATCTAGTTGAACGTCAGCAAAAAACCGCTTGTAGCGTTTGAGTAAAATGCCAGGATAGAGTGTGGGGTAGTTATAGAGCCAATCAATCATTAGTCATAAATAGGTAGAGCATTGATTTATAGTAACTCAATGAAAATACCATGAACAGATCCCCGACTTCTTTTGTTTATTGTGTCCGCAAACCATAAATTGATGTCAGAAGTCGGGGATATTATCACTTTACCTAAATTCTTATCGAAAAAGTCTAATTTGCATCATAAATGAGTAACTTTTGTAGTCAAATTTACAATATTTTTAGAGAAATTAAATATAATGTAGTAATCCTATTTGAGTTATGAACTAGTTTTTTTAACGAACCACAGAGGACACAGAGGACACAGAGGTGGGGAAGTAAGAGATGTTCACATTTCATTTAGGATTGCTATAGATATTACAGCTTACCATTTAGATAAATATGGTAGTATTTACCAATGCAAGGAAAAATATCCTATGCAAAAAGTCTCACTCTATACAGAATTAGAATATGCTTTTCTGTTCACTCTGAGAAAAGTAAACTCGATTAATACAGCAGGTTTTCGACCATTTTTTGAGAATTTACCAATTGACCCCTATGTTAAGGGTGAATACCGTTCCCGCAGGTTATCCAGATTTAAAGTTTCTGGAGATAAATTGGTTAAATTGCCTCATGGATATCTATTACAAACTAAAGAATATAATCCTTTATTGGGAGGAGTAAAAAGAGAGTTTGCTGAATTAGATGATGCCCTGATAGAATTAGATATTTTCAAGAAACTGGTTTTTGCATTTTGTGATTCTTGTAAACTGTATTCGTCGGCAGCAGTTGATGTTCATCAAATTAGAACTACCTGTTCACCAACTAATTTAGGAAATCCTGCACCTGAAGGTATTCACAAAGATGGTAGTGATTTTATTGGCATTTTTTCCGCAGGAAGAGACAATATTCAAGGTGGAGAAACCCATTTATATGCTGCTAAAAAAGAAAAGCCAGTTTTTAACAAGATTTTGCAACCTGGAGAAATAATTTTGGTGAATGAAGATCAATTTTTCCATTTTACTACGCCGATAGAACCCCAAGTTCCAGGATTGGGAAGTAGGGATGTATTTGTGATCAATTATCCTAGTATAATGTCCGACTTTTAATCACAAAACCTGTAGGGGCGCAGGGTCTGCGCCCTAAATTGTATTGCCTCCAACCGATAACCGCTATATAAATAATATAAATAATTTGAAGAAGGAGTCAGGAGTCAGTAGCCAGGAGTCAGAATCAATCAGTCGAGGATTCAAACCTGCGACTGATTAAAGACCACCAAATCTACGATTTGGTGGGGGTCTTAAACCCAGTTATTCATCCGTGACTCGCACAGAATTCATTCTGAATTCTGACTCGGTGACTCCTGATCCTGAATTCTGTTCGATAAATAATATAAATACAGCAAATTGTCATCAAACCCAGAACAAGAACCCCACCCCCAACCCCCTCCCCGCAAGCGATGAGGGGGCTAAGATGTACCTTATATGATTGGAAATCGCTGTAATATAAATAATATAAATAAATGAAATTGCGTCGTTTTCGGCGTGGGGAATCACTTGTTGAGTTAGGTGCGTCAGATACAGGAAATCTGTTTTTTTGCGAAATTATCGGGTCTGACGCACCCTACAAGCGATAAAATCCAAACCTGTTAGAATCAGGATATCCAGGATTAAAGGATTAGCAGGATGAATGACGAATTTTACAATCGGGGATTAGAAAAAGCTAAACAACAAGATTATACTGGTGCGATAGGAGAATTTACCGCTGCTATCCAACAAAATCCTGGGTTTAGTAAAGCATATATTCAACGGGGTCTAGCATATTATGATTCAGGGGCAATTATGCAAGCTGTTTATGATTATACTGAAGCTATAAAACTGGATAAATATAGTCGAGAAGCCTGTTATTTTCGGGCTTTAGCTAGATTGGCATTAAAAAATCTTCCTGGTGCTTTGGAGGATGTAGAAAGGGCAATTTGGCTGGATTCTGATGATGCTGCTGCTTATGATTTACGGGGGATTGTCCGACGTAAACAGGGACATATTCAAGATGCGATCGCTAATTTCAAGAAAGCAGCTAAATTATATCTAGAACAAAAAGATAAGGAAAAATGTCAAAGTTGTTTGCAAAAAATTAAACAATTACAACCACCTCAAAAGCCAGAACAACAAATAAATAAGTCTGTAACTGTATCTATTACCTCTACCAATCAATATTTTCAGCAATTATTAACAAAGGCAGAACAGGGAGAAACTAGAGAAGCTATTGCTGATTTAAACTGGGTATTAAAAGTTGATCCTAAAGATGCTCAAGCCTATTGCTGTCGCGGCGTAGTTCAGTGTAAACTTGGTAATTATCGAGAAGCAATTACTGACTTTAATCAAGCACTAAAACTGGATTTTCAAGATGCCATTGTTTATCGTAACCGAGGAAAAGCCCGTTGCCAAATTGGTGATTATCAGGGTGCATTATCGGATTTAAACCAAGCCTTAAAAATGCAGCCTGAAGATCCTTTAGTTTATGTTGCTAGAGGTAATATTTATCGAGAAATGGGTAATTGTTTGAATGCAATTCAAGATTATAGTCAAGCACTGCACATAAATCATGATTACGCTCCAGCTTACTATAATCGTGGTCTTGCCTATACATTGTTAGAAGAAATACAAACTGCTGTAGCCGATTATCAAAAAGCAGCGAGTATTTATTGTGAACAAGAAGACTGGGAAAATTATCAACAGGTATTAAATAGGTTACAAAAAATCCAAATGTCCCAACCCGTAATTAATAATCAAAAATATGAAGTTTTACGTCAGCGACTGTTGCGGTTAGTGGGGGGACAATGGGAAATCGCCAAAGGCTTGATTCAACAACAAGAATATCATTATCCGGGAATGTCAGATGATTGGTATTTACAAAGAGTCATTGATCAATTAGAGCGCGATCGCAATTAGAAGATATACTATCCAAATACCCAATTTATTAGATAATTTGGGTATCTACAGTTTATGATTATACATTAATTTGGATAATTTGTATACAATTTTTATTTTAAAAACAAAGTATAGATAAAGATTTTATGAAAGATTCTCCTTGAGTATGGCAGGTTATTATAATTTGTCATACCATTTATTTTTATCAATGCACATCATTAATTAAGTCAAGGGCAATAAATAAATTAAAAAGAGATAATTTTCTACCTCAACCCTGATTTTCACCAAAAATTCAATAAAGTTTATATAGCCATGAATAATATTTACTCCACAATTCCAAATATCTTATTCCAGAAAAAAATTATTTGCAATCGTCTAATTCCCTCGCCAAAAGGCTTTATAGACTTTCCCAAATTTGAGATTGAACAGTCTATACCTAGCCGATTTGAAAAACAAGTTGATAAATATCCAGATCATATTGCTATCAAAACCCAGAATCAAACTCTCACTTATGCACAGCTAAATAAAAATGCTAATCGGTTAGCCAATCAAATTCTTGAACAACGAGGAAATAAATTAGAAGTAATTGTATTACTACTGGAAAAAGGTGCAGATTTTATTACAAGTATGTTGGGAGTATTGAAAACAGGTAAAATCTTTGTTCCTTTAGATCCCACATTTCCTATTGATAGACTAGCTTATATTATTAAAGATGCTCAAGCCGTTGCATTTATTACCAATAATCTCAATTTGGATTTGGCGATAAAACTCGCTGAAGCTACTATTAATAGTTGTCATTTATTTAATATAGACAATATTGATAACCATAATTCTTGCCAAAATCCCACTATCAAAATATCACCAGAAGCACCAGCTTATCTAATTTATACTAGTGGCTCAACTGGTCAATCCAAGGGAGTTGTACAGAATCATCCTAATGCTTTGCATTACTGCATGAATGACACAAAAACTTTATTAATTAACCATCAAGATCGTGTAGTTTTTCTCTATTCTTGTAGTGCTTTAGGTGGAATATTATGTATTTTCTACACCTTACTTAATGGTGCGAGTCTCTATTCATTCAATGTCAAAGAACAGGGATTAACTAATTTAGTTAATTGGTTAATTACATCGGAAATTACAATTTATCATTCATTTACAACTCTGTTTCGGCATTTTGTAGATACTCTCACTGGTACAGAACAGTTTCCTAAAATTCGCCTAGTTAAATTAGGTGGTGAAGCTACCTTAATTAGAGATGTCGAAAATTATAAAAAATACTTTTCTTCAGATTGTCTTTTATATGCCAGTTTAGGCGCAACAGAAGCAGGAACTTTCCGTAATTTCATCGTTGATAAAGATACGAAAATTGAAAATAGCATCGTACCTATTGGTTATGCAGTTGAAGATATGGAAGTTGTGCTATTAGATGAAGCAGGAGTAGAAGTTAAAAACGGCAATATTGGAGAAATTACCCTCAAAAGTGAATATTTAGCTTTAGGTTATTGGCAAAAACCAGAATTAACGCAAGCTGTATTTTTACCCGATATTCAAAATAGCCAAAAAAGAATTTATCGCACAGGTGATTTAGGCTGTATTCAAGCAGATGGTTGTTTAATTCATAAAGGAAGAAAAGACTTTCAGGTAAAAATCCGAGGCTTCCGCATTGAAGTTGCAGAAATTGAAATGGAATTGCTGAAAATTAGCAACATTAAAGAAGCTGTAGTTATAGCTAGTGAAGATAGTCCAGAAGATAAACGTCTCATAGCTTATATTGTTCCTCAACAAAAACCAGCACCTACTACTAAAGAAATTCGGCAATATTTACAGAATAAATTACCTGAATATACTAAACAAGTTTGCAATCATTACTTTCCGACTGGTTCTCATGTCATTCTCCCTGAAGATAAAAAGTATTTAGAAATATCAAATGCTCATAAACAAGCTTTGAATACCTATGTATTTCGACCTTATGCAGGGAAACTAACTCTTTTCCGCACGAGAGATGAAAATCGAACTGAGGCTATAGGTTTAGAATATGATTCCCATTTTGGTTGGGGTGAGATAGTTATGGGTGATTTAGATATTAAGTATATTCCTGGTTCTCATCTTTCTCTTCTCAATGAACCGAATGTGAGAGTATTGGCAAAACAAGTTAAAATTTGTCTAGAGAAAGCTCAGAACGTAACGTATACTGCAAACGGTTCATAGTTTAACCAAATATGAAACCCCTCTGGTAAACCTCTCCTTTGCACCTCTCCCTAACCCTCTCCTAAGAGGAGAGGGAAAAGGAATAATATTTAATACTGGAGAGGCTTTGAACCTTGTTCTTTGTATGATAAAAAAGTCCAGCTTCTAGCCGTTATAATCGAATGGCGCTTTCCCCCGAAATATTGAGCGACACATTTCCATTGTTCACCACAAACCGCACACTCCTGAAAATGTTACCCAAATAAGATAAGATTCCTATATAGAATAGAAAACAGACTTGATATACATTACTAACTAAGCGTAATTTCCAATGACCACTAACCGCCATTACCACATTATCACCTTCGGTTGCCAAATGAATAAGGCAGACTCTGAACGCATGGCTGGTATTTTAGAAGACATGGGCTTTGAGTGGTCAGATGACCCAAACCAAGCAGATGTAATTCTTTACAATACCTGCACGATTCGTGATAATGCGGAACAAAAAGTATATTCTTATTTAGGTAGACAAGCCAAGCGCAAGCAGGAACAACCTGATTTAACTTTGATTGTTGCTGGTTGTGTTGCCCAACAAGAAGGTGAAGCTTTGCTGCGTCGTGTGCCAGAATTGGATTTGGTGATGGGACCCCAACACGCTAACCGTCTTAAAGATTTGCTAGAGTCGGTTTTTGCTGGTAATCAAGTTGTCGCTACGGAAGAAGTTCATATTTTTGAAGATATCACCCAGCCGCGTCGGGATAGTCAGGTAACTGCTTGGGTAAATATTATTTATGGTTGTAACGAACGTTGTACTTATTGCGTTGTTCCTAATGTGCGCGGTGTGGAACAGTCTCGGACACCAGAAGCGGTTCGGGCGGAAATCGAACAGTTAGCAAAACAAGGATATAAAGAAATTACTCTCCTGGGTCAAAATATTGATGCTTACGGACGGGATTTACCTGGTTCTACCGCCGAAGGTCGTCACCTGCACACATTGACAGATTTACTTTATTATGTCCATGATGTACCGGGTATTGAACGCATAAGATTTGCTACCAGTCACCCCCGTTATTTTACGGAAAGATTAATTAAAGCCTGTGCAGATTTGCCCAAAGTCTGCGAACATTTTCACATTCCTTTTCAATCTGGGGATAATGAGCTTTTAAAAGCTATGTCACGGGGCTATACTCAGGAAAAATATCGCCGGATTATTGATACTATTAGAGGGTATATGCCGGATGCGTCAATTAGTGCTGATGCGATTGTGGGTTTTCCTGGTGAGACAGAAACACAGTTTGAAAATACTTTGCAATTAGTGGCAGATATCGGGTTTGATTTAGTGAATACTGCGGCTTATTCACCTCGTCCTGGTACACCTGCGGCTTTGTGGGATAATCAACTGAGTGAGGAAGTTAAAAGCGATCGCTTGCAAAGATTGAACCATTTAGTTAATATCAAAGCAGCAGAGCGATCGCAACGTTACTTTGGTCGGATTGAAGAAGTATTAGTAGAAGCTCAAAATACCAAAGACACAAACCAGGTTATGGGAAGAACTGGGGGAAATCGTCTCACATTCTTTAGTGGTGATATTAATCGCCTCAAAGGGCAAATCGTCAAAGTTAAAATTACCGAAGTTCGTGCTTTTAGTTTAACAGGAGCAGCAGTAGAAGTTCGTCAACCAGTTACAGTTTAACAAAATACAGGAGTATAGCTGACACCATACTCTCTGTCTTGCAAGGTTTTGGCTTATGGTGTCTCAACATAGGTGCATTTGTCTTTGTCGGATTTGGAAAATTGAGGATATCCAGATGGCTGAAACTGTTCCCAGTTAAGATTTCTCTGTCCTCACAGACAATTTCTATAGACTACACCATGCTTCGCTATCAGCAAACCCTATGTAGGGTTTTAGCAGTGCTTAATGGTGTCAACTTAACGTAAAACCCATAGCCCGTCTGGGAATTAATTCCCAGTCTAATAGCGAAAGTCATCTAAAGATGACTAATAATTGTCTAAACCTTCAGTTTACTTTAGTAAACTTTAGCTATTAGCCCGGAAATTCATTTCTGGGCGGGTGTGAAAACAAACAGATAAGCCATTTCTCACTTAAGTTGACACCTATGAGCAGTGCTAAACCCCTACCGATAAGTAGGTGGGCGGAGGAAAATCAAAATATATTTCGTTTTTTGAAATGGCTAAAACTCAACGACAATAACCCATCGAGGTGAATTTACATATCGTTACACATTTTGGTTATTTCACGTCCACCTACTTAGTTAAAAAGCTTTTACTCCTGACTCCTCTTTTAATTGTCCTGTCAGTTTTTCCTGATTGCGTCTGCGGATTTTGGCGTAGAGTTGAATACTCACAGCCATGAAAATCACCAAACCAAAAATTAACCAAGCGGTGAGGTCTGTAGGTAAGTTATTCTTAAATGTCGCCAACATCACAATTACGACTAATAAAAGCGTCGGTGCTTCGTTTAAGGCGCGTAAACTTTGACCAGTCCATTTACATTCATTCGCTGCTAACTGCTTCATTAATTTAGCGCAGTAAACATGATAGCCAATTAAGACCGCTACAAATCCTAACTTGTAATGTAGCCAGGGTTCTTTTAACAGTTCCATGTTGGTAGATAAAATACCAATAGCCATTGCTACTGTCATAAACAGTCCCGGAGTAGTAATAATGTCGTAAAGACGCTTTTCCATGATTTGATACTGGTTCTTCAGTATCGTTCTTGCTGGTTCTGGTTCAAGGTTAGCTTCAACATGGTAGATAAACAACCGCACTAGGTAGAATAACCCCGCAAACCAAACCACAAAGCCAATAATATGAAATGCTTTAAACCAAGAATACGCCATGAATTGTAACCTACCTTTATCAATTTACAAATGATTGCATCTACTCTCATTATCAGGTTAAGATGATTTCGCAGCAAGGATGTGGATAGGTTAAGAAGTGTGAACCGTATATTTAGCATCATCATACTTCATCCCCAACAGCTTCTTCTTCCATATTAAACTCAACTCGACTTTGTAAAACTATTTCTTCAATTACTTGAATACCCTTTTGAAATTCTAAACCTTTATTAAAACGAAGTATTAGTTCTGGAATATTTATCACTTCCTCTATACATTCCATATACTTTTTAATAATAGCTTTGATTTGATATCTTGTCTTTGCTTGTTCCTCAATCTTATTGAGTAAATATTCGACTTCTTCCTCAGTTTTGATTACAAAAGTAACTGGATATTTTTGTACCTTATCAATATCTAAAAAATATTTTCCCGTATCTAAGGTTTCTGTAACTTGAAAAAACCTTCCCAGAGGCTTCATGACAAAATCTATCCCACCATCATTTGCATTTGTGTTTCAATTTTTAAAAGATTTTCATTAATCCAATATCTATTTGTTGTTGAATCTCTTATTATTGGTAAATAATCTGAGGTGTGAAAATATTTTTTAAATTCTTCATTTAAACGATGATTCAGAGCATGATTTTGAAGTTTATTTCCAAAAGGCAGTTTTTGTTGTCTCATTTTTAAAGTTGTAAACTGTGCGCCTTCATAATCTTCATAGCCATTTTTAAGATGAAATTCCTTTTGTAAATAATCTTCAATCAAAACATATATAGCATAATGATTAGCAAATCTGGATCTTGATTTTGAACCACGATTTGCAGCTTTAGCTTTAATATTAATATACTGTAAGTAGGTGAACACAATAAAACCAAACTGTGTAAAGAAATGTAAAATCCCCCAAACCCTCTTCACTCTTGCCTTTTGCCTCTTGCCTTGCCATAACGACGATTTTCAATGCTAACCTACTTAATAATTGACTATTCTTTAAAATAATATCTCCATATCTAGGAAAGTATTTATTAAGAATATTAATTATTGTTTGCGTAAAATCATGCTGTAGTATTTTCATCAAAGATACTCCCTTGGATAAAATCTAAATCTACTTTTTTTCCATTTTTATTTTTGATATTATGGTTTTTCTGTGGTGGTAAGAGTTTTTCTCCTTGATATTCTTCCATTTCTAAAATCCTTCTCAATCCAATTTTTAGATATTCTTCTTGCAGTTCAATACTGATAGATTTCCTACCTAAACGTTTAGCTACAGCAGCAGTTGTAAAAGTTCCAGCAAAGGGATCAAGGATTAAACTTCCTTTATGACTACTTGCTAAAATGATTCTTTCTAGTAATGACTCTGGTTTTTGTGAAGGATGATTTTCATATTCTTCCATGCGATATCTCACACGGGGAAAATACCAAGCATTACCAGGTACTTTTTCTGTATTATAGGGGGTAGGAACTGATTTTCTGTAATCAATTAATTTCCGTTGTGCGCCTGTTTTTGCTTCAACTTTAATATCATCTGCATTAAAAATATAATTGTTTTTATCTTTGACACAATGAAGAATAGGTTCATACATTGAACCGAAGTATTTTGTAGCTTGAACTCCAGAACTATCATAATGCCACATTATCCGACTGAGAATAGTTAATTTTTGTCTCAAATAAATATCAAAATAAGGCATTGCTTGGGTACTTGTCATCACATAAATTGTACCATTTGGTTTAAGAATGCGAATAGATTCATCGAGCCATTGATATGACCAATTTATATATTCTGTTTCTGATTCCCATTTATCATGGAAGTTACCAAATTTCTTACCTATATTATAAGGAGGATCAATAAAAATTAAATCTACTGATTCGGCAGGAATATGATTTAATAAAATGTTGACCGCATCACCGTGAAAAATGGTATGTTGTTGATTTTTATGTTGTTCAATCATCATTTTAAATAAGTAAGCAAAATTTTGATTGTGCAAATCAAAAACTCAGACAATAAGAGGTTGTTTGAAAACTCATGATTGCTGTATCAAATGTTTTACCCCTCCCTAACCCTCCCCTTGTAAAGGGGAGGGAACTGGATTTTTATTGTTTTTCCCCTTGTAAAGGGGAAAGGGGGGTAAAATGTGATGAAAATTACGGGATACCACTTTTAAAACATCCTCTAATGTATTGACTTTACTATCCTTCTTCTTAAAAATACTTAAACAAAAGAAGGATAGCAGAGAACAAGAAATACTGGTTGATATTTAATTCGATTGGGAACGCCGGAAAAATGGGAGTAAATCTTGTAAAATCACTTCATGATAATGTTCTTGGGCATAATGTCCCACATTATTAAGTTTGATTATTTCCCCATTGGGTACAGATTTTACAAAAGTTTCCGCCATATCTACAGATAACCAAGGATCAATCATTCCCCATTGGACTAAAATAGGTTGTTGCCATTCTTTAAACCCATTTTCTATTTCTAGCATGGCTTTTTCTAGTTGGAAATTGCGAATTGTTGCTAAGAGACTTCTTCCAGGAGCAGAACTTTTCAAAAAGGGTTTTCTATAAACATCTAAATCTTGATCTTCAATGCGGTAACGACTTCCACCTTCTAGGGTTCTATCAACTAATAAAGGATCTTGGGTAATCATATCTCCCGCAAAGGGTAAACCCATTTGTTTGATTTTCCAAGGTAATTTTGCTGCTGTAGAAATGGGGGTATTTAAAATAGCAATATTAGCAACTTTTTCAGGATGACGGAGGGCGTATTGTAAGCCAACTGAACCTAAAAAACCTTGGACAACTAGGGAAAACTTTTCTAATTCTAAAGCTTGAACAAATCCTCCTAAAGCTGTGATAAATGCGTCGGGAGTATAAGCAAAATCCTGTTTTTCTGGTGTACCGGAAAATCCACAACCAATCCAGTCAGGTGCGATCGCTCTATTTCCCTGTGCTGCTAAACTAGGTATAATATTTCTCCAACTATAACTTTGAGCAACTATCCCATGTAAAAATAACACAGGGATTAAATCAGTTCTCCCAATCGGTTCAGCTTCTCGATAAAACCATTCTAGAGAATCTACCGTAATTTTATGTTCTTGAATTGACACGCTATTTTCCTATTGACGACGGCAACAACACCATACAAATGCTAATATCATCATCCTACAAATAGGTGATAGGTGAACAAATCCCAAAACTACTTATGTCTTTAGACCGGGGAGTGTCAAAGCAAGGGTTTCTCAAACAGTAGCAACGCCAACACAAAATCCATAATAAAAATCGCCACCCAAGTAGTTACCACAGCAGTTGTAGCTGATTCTCCCACTTCCTTTGCGCCTCCTTGAGTTGTCAGTCCCCAACTACAACCATTAACCGATACTATAGCCCCAAAAATCCACCCCTTGAGTAAAATAATTAAAATATCTGATGGTAATAAAAAATTTCTCACTGATTCTAAAAATGTTTCAGGACTAACCTGATAAAACTGCATAGCCGCAAAAGCACCACCCATAACACCTGTAACTACAGCAAAAATCATCATTACAGGCATCATTAAACAGCAAGCAATGACTCTGGGTAAGACAAGATAATCAACAGGGTCTGTTCTGAGCATATATAAAGCGTCAATTTGCTCTGTTACCCGCATTGCTCCTAATTCCGCAGCAAAAGCTGAACCAACTTGTCCGGCGATAATACTAGCAGTTAAAATTGGTGCTAGTTCTCGACAAAATGCTAAAGCAAATGCACCGCCAACGGTATCTACAGCCCCGAATCTGACCAATTCTCTAGCGGTTTGAATCGTGAAAATCATCCCCGCAAAACCGTTGACTAATAATACTGGAGGGAGGGAAGCTGGTCCTGTTGTCACTGTATGTTCTAATATCTTGCGATAGTAGGTTTTTCCGCGCAGGAAATGCAGTAAAATTTGACCGAACAACAGGAATACTGACAAATAGCGAATTATCCAAGATTGTTCTAAATTTCTTTTTGGTTGCAAGTTTACGGCCACTAATTAAATTTTTTTACTAGGGAATTATGAAAATTTAAGTTGCTACAAATAGAGTATTCCAATCACTAATAGCATTTCTTTGAGCAGTTAATAATTCCTGTATACCTTGTTCCGAAAAATCTAGCATTTGACTCAACTGCTGACGACTAAAACTTCCCGCTTCCGCTGTTCCCTGAACTTCAATAATGTTCATTTGATGATTCATGACTACGTTAAAATCCACATCTGCGGCTACATCTTCAACATAGTTAAGATCCAAAAATGGTTCACCCTGCAACAAGCCTACAGAAACTGCTGCTATTTGTCCACATAAAGGCGATCGCGCTAAAACCCCCTGCTGCAATAATTGAGAAATAGCATGAGCCAAAGCCACAAAACCCCCAGTAATTGCCATTGTCCTCGTTCCTGCGTCAGCTTGCAGCACATCTGTATCCACAGTCAGCGTTCGTTCTCCCAACACCTCAAAATCCAGCGCAGCCCTTAAACTCCGCCCAATTAAACGTTGAATTTCCTGGGTTCTGCCCGACAGTTTCATCAATTCCCGTTCCTGGCGTTTCTGGGTAGCAGAAGGCAACATTCTATATTCAGCAGTTAACCAACCCTTCCCACTACCAGTCAAAAATTTAGGCACTCCTTCAGTCACACTAACCGTACACAGAACCTGAGTATCACCAGATTTCGCTAAAACAGAACCAGGTGCAAACCGAGTGAAATTAGGATAAAAACTATGGGGACGGAGTTCACCAGGGGTTCTGCCGTCAGGACGTTGCCAAGTCATTGAAATTGCCTCAAAATTTTTGCCTACAGCCTTTAGATTACCCCAGGATGACAAAGGAATAAGGCTGCTTTACTGATAAATACTGCTGTATGATAACTATATGTTCTGCTGTTAGCAAAAATTTGCCTTTAAATGTAACGGGACTTACCCAACTGGCACATTGGTAGGGTGGGTCAGACTGCATAAATTCTGCAAATAAACAGATTGTTGATATCTGACGCACCCTACAACAGATTTTTAGTGTGAAACTTGCGTAAGTCCTATGTAAGTCATTAAATTTATAGTGAGTTTTTAAACTTTGCCTTATGGTTGCCCAACTAGAAACCCCAGGTCTAAATTCAACCCTCAGCCTACCATATTCCGTAGAAGGACTGATACAAGTTTTTACTAATTCCCAGCGTAGCTTTTTTACCAGCGTGATGGCACAAGCACTGAGAATTGCTGGACAAGGTACACCAGTATTAATAGTCCAATTCCTCAAAGGTGGGATTCGCCAAGGACATGAACGACCCACCCAAATGGGACAACATTTAGATTGGATTCGCTGTGATTTACCCCGTTATATTGATAATTCCGATTTGGACGCAGCGGAAAGTCAGGCTCTGCAACAACTTTGGCAACATACCCAAAAGGTAGTTAATGAAGGTAAGTATTCTTTACTGGTATTAGATGAGTTGAGTTTAGCGATTAATTTCGGTTTAATTCCAGAAACTGAGGTTTTAGAGTTTCTTTCTCACCGTCCTCCTCATGTTGATATTATCCTCACAGGTTCTCAAATGCCAAAGTCTCTTTTAGATGTAGCAGACCAAATTACAGAAATTCGTCGCAGTCATCAACCTTAAGTATTAAGATGTCGTAATAACTTGGTTGAATTATCTGTGAACTTGTGATTAAAAACGACATCTGGATTACTGAAATGGCTCAAAAAGGCATGATTTCGCCTTTTGAATCGAGTTTAATTCGTAAATTGCAACCTGATTCATCTCAGCTTCCGCAACCTGTAATTAGTTACGGACTTTCTTCTTACGGCTATGATATCCGGCTTTCTGGCTCTGAATTTCGCATTTTTCGCCACATTCCCGGTACTGTTATTGATCCTAAAAACTTTAATCCCCAAAATCTAGAGTCTACCCAATTACATACAGATGAAAGTGGTAGCTATTTTATCTTACCTGCTCATTCTTATGGTTTAGGTGTGGCTCTCGAAAAGCTGGAAGTTCCAGCCAATATTACAGTAATTTGCATTGGTAAATCTACTTATGCAAGATGTGGTATAATAGCTAATTTAACACCTGCTGAAGCGGCATGGAGAGGACATCTTACTTTAGAATTTTCTAATTCTTCCAGCGCTGACTGTCGTATTTATGCTAATGAAGGTGTGGTGCAATTGCTATTTTTAGAGGGTGAACCCTGTGCTGTTAGTTATGAAACTCGCAGAGGTAAATATCAAGATCAGTTAGAGATTGTTACAATAGCTAGAGTTTAAATTTGAAACACAAATCATTTTCCTGTTCCCAGTCCAAAATAGATATAGTGGTGATTTTGAGTATCTATATTTGATTTTATAGGTAAGCGATCGCCTAATAATATTAAGATGGTGTTTGAAAAGTCATGATTGCTGTATCAAATATTTTACCCTACCCTAACCCTCCGCGATGCTTTGGGGAGGGAACTAATTTTTTCGGTTTCCCCCCAAAGCATCGGGGAGATTAAGGGGGGTAATTTACAGCAATTTCCAATCATATAAGGTACATCTTAGCCCCCTCATCGCTTGTGGGGAGGGGGTTGAAGCATGAAACCAAAAAATGCTACAGAAAATGGACAAGGTATTGAATAAGCAAAATGTTAAAAGAATTTAAATTGTGTCGATTTTGCTAGTTTACAGGTTGATTGTCTAACTTTACAAATGATTTCACTTAAAATGGAATTAGGTCATTTAGAGGATTTACAGCAATGACACGGACACCGATTGCAGTATCTTTATATGAGCAAGACTATTTACTCTGGATTGAAGATATTGTCCACAAATTACGGAATAGAGATATAGAAGGACTAGATATTGATAATTTGATAGAGGAGATAGAGGACTTGGGTCGCTCAGATAAACGTGAACTTGAAAATCGGTTAGCAGAACTTTTAGAACATATTCTCAAGCGGAATTATGTGCATATCCCTGATTGTTATCGTGGGTGGGTAGAATCAATCATTAAACAAAGGATTGGAATCAGAAAGTTACTCAAAAATTCACCTAGTCTCAAGCCTTATTTTAGCCAAGTATTTGATGAAGCTTATGCAGATGCTCTGAAAATTGTCCGCAATAGTTATCCACAGTGTGAGTTTCCTGATACGTGGCCGTTTAGTTGTGATATTGAAGCAATGTTAAATGTGGACTTTTGGGAATAATTGTCAGAATCAGGATGTCCAGGATTTCAGGATTTACAGGATGTGATTGTCAAATGTTCCTTCAGTAAATTAGACTATATTCTAGTCGGTTTTAACCGACTTTGGCTTTGAGACAGGGAATAAATTCCCTGGATTATTTTAAATTTAAAAAATAAACCATGCCATGATGAATAGTGATGATATCCAATCTTTAATTAGCAAGGCTGACGATTTACTGAGGAATCGGGACAGTAAACAAGCTATTGTCATTATTCAACAAGTTTTAGAAATTGAACCAGATAATATTGAAGCTTTGAAAATTTATGCTGAATCTCTAGTAAAATTAAATAAAGTAGAAGCAGCATTAACAATTTTTGAAAAAGCTCTACAACTTGCACCAAATAATGTTAGTATTTTGAGAAACTACGGAAGTGCTTTATTGCAGAGTGCTGATTATGATAAAGCATTAAATATTCTTGATAAGGCTTTACAGATTGAACCCAATAATGTAAAAGTGTTAAGTACATATATTAAAGCTTTATTAAAAATAAAGCTTTATGACAAAGCTTTTGTAATTTTTGAACGTTCTTTAAAAATTAATCCTAATAATACAATAACTTTAGATAGCTATGGACAAGCATTAGCAGAATCGGGCAATTATGAAAAATCTTTTCATATTTTTGAGCAAGCTTTGCAAATCAACTCTACTAATATAACAGTATTAAATAGCTACGGAAAAGCATTAGCAGAATCGGGCAATTATGAAAAATCTTTTGATATTTTTGAGCAAGCTTTGCAAATTGATCCTACTAATACAATAGTATTAAATAGCTACGGAAAAGCCTTAGCAGAATCTGGAAATTGTGAAAAAGCTTTTGATATTTTTGAGCAGTCTTTACAAATTAATCCTGATAATACAACAACTTTAAATAGCTATAAACAACCATTAGCAAAATCTGGAAATTATGAAAAAGTGTTTGAGATTTTTGAACGATATTTAAAAATCAAGCCTAATAATATAAGAGTTTTAACTAGCTATGGAAAGGCATTAGCAGAATCAGAGAATTATGAAAAAGCGTTTGAAATTTTTGAGCAGTCTTTACAAATTGAACCTAATAATACAATAACTTTAACTAGCTATGGAAAAGCATTGACGGAATCAAGGAATTATGAAAAAGCGTTTGAAATTTTTGAGCAGTCTTTACAAATTGAACCTAATAATACAATAACTTTAACTAGCTATGGAAAAGCATTGACGGAATCAAGGAATTATAGAAAAGCTTGTGAGATTTTTAAACAATCTTTACAGATTAAACCTAATAATATAATAGCATTAACTAGCTATGGTCAAGCATTAGTATATGCAAGAAATTATGAGAAAGCTTATAAAATTTTTGAGCAGTCTTTGCGAATTAAACCTAATGATATAAAAACTTTAACTAGCTATGGTCAAGCATTGACAGAATCGGAAAGATATGACAAGGCTTGTGAAATTTTCGAGCAGTCATTACAACTTCAACCTGATGATATTATTACCATAGCTCGATATGGTAATACTCTAACTAAATATGGAAAAGTATTATTAGATGCTGGAGAATTTGAAAAAGCTTCTGAAATTTTTAAGCGATTTTTACAAATAAAATCTGATAATTATATATCTTTTATATACGCCAGATGTTTAGAAGAGTTAGGTAGATACAAAGATGGTATATCTCAACTTCAAGCGATAGATTTTGATAGTCTCCCCCAATATCATATAAATGTTATTCATATTACTCTAGGAAGACTTCACTATGGTCTTAAATTGTACGAAAAAGGAGATCAATATTTTAACTTAGCAATTGCTAACTCAGATGATATAGAAAAATCATTATTATCTAGTGCTAGAAGTATCTTCGCTCATAATCCTTATAATGAAACTGCTGTTAAGATGTTACAACAAATTGCTGAGGAATCACCACGCTATTCTCAAGCACTGGAGATGTTGACGCTGAATTTAAGTGAAGAAGAATATTTTAAAATGGTTAAATCTGATTACCAAAGTGGTGTGAATGACACCGAAATACTAAATCGAGCGATTTATCATAAAATTGCTAATGAAATTAGCATTCTCAAAGGGATTGCTTACCGGATTTTGCGTTTTTCTCAAACAGAATATCCCCTGCTTACAGGTATTATTAATGATATTGAGGATGTACTTGAAGAAGTTAACCGTCGTCGAGGATTAGAAAAATCCCAAATTGCCACTATTTCTAATGATCAATATGAGCAAATTCTAGCAATTATTTCCAAAACTGCTCATGATATTTCTGATTTTGTTAATAATCAGTTAGCAATTATTGAGTCTAAAACTAGACGTGCTATGAGAAAACTTGCTGTTGATGATCCTCACTACAAGCAATTTGAGAAACTATTAACACAACTAGAATTTACTCAAATTGCTCTTAATGATCTCAAGGCCATTAATGAAGGTATCAAAATTAAAAATCATCATTTTAAAATCAAAAAACTATTTGAAAAATGGGAAGCTAACCCTCATATTGATAATGCTTCTATTACTCTGGATGTTGAAAATGGTGATTCAGAGTTTAATGGTGATGAAGAAAAGATCAAAAGTATTTTAAATGAATTAGTAGAAAATTCTCTCAAACACAATGATAAAAAACTAGATTTAAACATCTCCATATCCACACAGGATATTATCAATCCTCCGGGAATTCGTGGTGCTACTATTCCAGGTGAGCAAAAATATCTATTAATTGAGTTTAATGATAATGGTCAAGGAATTCCCCCAGATAAAAAAGATTGGATATTTCAACCTCTAAAAACTACAGCTAATGAAGGTTATGGTAGTGGGTTGGGACTATTTATCATCCGCAAAACATTAACACAGATGAACGGATATATCCAAGAAACTGGATGTAAAGGAGCTAAATTTAAAATCTATATTCCTTATACAAAAAGCGAAAATAGTTAATTTTGTTAAATTTGATATAAGTCACACTATCAGGCTATACTAGGAATATAGTATAATTTACTTTGTGTCGTTTTTAAATCTCTGAAAGTTATAGAATTATGCAGACTGAAAATATTCATTTGCTATTGGTGGAAGATAATTCTGGCTACCTCACTCAACTTATAGAGTGGTTAAATGATTATGGTTATCGTCAGATTCAGACTGCTTCTAGTGTAGTTGAAGCAACAGAAAAGTTATGTGATCCTTTTGATGTCATAATTGCTGATATGCGAATGGAGCAAGATAACAGTGGATTTGTGATTTTGGAAGAGGTAAAAGCAGGTAATCTTTCATCAGTGGTGATTATCCTCACTGCTAATGATAATGTGATAGATTGTCGGAATGCTTTTAAATTGCAAGCATGGGACTATATTTCTAAAACCATGCGGGGTAATGTTTTTGATACTCTCCACGATTCTATCCAAGAAGCTATTACTTATTTTAATCGCTGGGGTAATGTCCACAATGAACAGTGGATAATTGAAAATCTGGAAATTTTAGAAAAAGACTATTGGGGTAAATATATTGCAGTCATTAATAAAACTGTAATTGAAACAGCAGATAATGAAGATACCCTCAACAAATTACTTGAGGAACGAAAATTAAGACGGTTTTTAACTACTATTAGAAAAATAGGTAATTTACAACCAATTGCTGAACTTATAAAATTACCGGAAAGTCCGAAACTAGAATACAAAAGCACTTTGCAATGGGATGTTAGACAAAATCGTAAAAATGAGGATTTAAAATTTAGTGTCCTTAAAACTATTGCTGCTTTTCTCAATTCTGAAGGAGGAACTTTAATTATTGGAGTTGAAGATGATGGTAATATTTTTGGATTAGAGCAAGATTTAGCTATACTTTCCAAAGGTTCTCTAGATCAACTTGAACAGACAATTGTAAATCTAATTTGCGATCGCATTGGTGCTGGTTTTATGTCATTAGTTACGGTTAGATTTGAGACAATCGAAAGTAAAGTAGTCTGTGCAATTGATGTCAGAAAATCAGATATAATAGCTATTATGCAAGGTAAAGATAAAAAATCAGAACTCTACATTCGTGCTGGTAATACCTCAAAATCTCTGGATATTTCAGAAACAGTAGAATTTTGTCTAAAGCAGGGTAAGCTGTCAGGGGAAAGTTGTTAGACCAAGCGATCATCTCAATTCCTGGTATAGTAGAGATATAAGAAACTCAAGAGCGATCGCTCTTTAGAAAGAACAGTCCAAGTATTAGGAATAGGTTTTGGTGGTGGTGCTATATTTTCCGGTATTATCACTACGCACATAGATAAGATCAACTCACCTTTATTACCAAAAAATTACTTTTCAGCTTCATTAATTTTAAGCATAATTGCTACCTTGGGATGGACTCTTTTGGTTTGGTTGGTTATATGGATAACAAAACGCAAATAGTTGTTAAAGATATTCTGCATGAAGAAGAATATGAACAAGCAATTTCAAGATTAAATGATTTACTTGATGAAATTGGTACTAATGAACAACATCCTCTTTATCATTTATTAGATACATTAGGAACAATAATTGAGGCTTATGAAATAGAACATTATCCCATTGCTAATTGTCACGGAAATGATGTATTAGCTTATTTAATGGAAGAACACAAACTGACTTTATCAGATTTACCTGAAATTGGTTCATCCGAATCGGGAAACCGTTGATTAATTAACTCTAATTGTCCAATACTACTTAAAGCAATTAAAACCGATGAATTACTAACTGCTTTCATGATAATATTTCTAATGTCTCTAAATCTGTTTCTAACTCTTCTAAATCATAACTACGATCAATATTTTCTTGTCCCAATAACTCATGAAATTCCCATTTACTTAATTGCGACAATTCACGGGCTTTCCCAAAAGAAAGAATCCCTTTTTGATAAAGTCTAATTGCTAATTCAGTGCGGATGCGATGCAGACGTTCATCAGGAGGTAGACGTAATCCCTCAGTTACTTGATCAGGAATTTCTAAGATTAGTTTACTCATATTGTTTCACATCAGGATCAAGAATAATTATATCATTTTGTTTAGGGAAATGTTCTACTGTTGTTGTCCCATCTTCATGATGAATAGTAACACTATATCCTTCTTGATATCGTTGAGAATATTTACCCCGAATAGGATTTTTTAGTTGACTTAAATCATATTCTTCCATGTATTTCTTATTAAAAGAAAGATCGTCTACCCCACCTTCAATAACTCCTTCCCATTTTCTTAATAGATCATGAGGAGAAGCTTCAGGCTTTTTTAGATTTGAGATTTCAGAATCTTGATTAACTTGGTGATTACCCAATTCAAATGCTAGAAACTCAACAAAACGGAGAACTTGCTGCTGTTGATCTATAGGTAACTGCTGCATGGTAGTTACTACCTTTTCCAGAATTGTCATGATCTTAATTCTTTTGAGATTGTGTATTCACCTTAATTATTACGCAGAAACAGAAACTTCCGACTGATAGCAAATCCCCGCTTCCTTGAATCTTTGTAAAGCTTCACCCAAGCGATCGCAATCAGCAATTAAACTAATTCTCACATAGCCTTCACCACCCACACCAAAGGCATTTCCAGGAGTCAAAACCACCCCAGTTTGCTGTAAAACATTCAAAGCAAAATCTGTAGAATTCATTCCCACCGGACATTTTATCCACAAATACATAGTCGCTTCAGTTTTGGGAATATTCCACCCCAATTTACCCAAACCATCAATTAAAAAATCTCGACGAGTGCGGTAACGTTGTTGAACTTCATGTAAATAAGAATCAGGGAGACTCAGGGCAGTTTCTGCTGCTGTTTGCAAAGCCGAAAAAATGCCATAATCTAAATTGGTTTTGAGTGTCCGCAAACCTTGGATCACATGACGATTTCCCACGACAAAACCAACGCGCCAACCTGCCATATTATAGGTTTTAGATAAAGTGTGAAACTCGACACCAATCTCCTTAGCGCCAGGAATTTCTAATAAGCTAGTGGGTTGATAACCATCAAAAGCTAATTCGGCATAACATAAATCATGGACTAAAAGGATTTCATACTTCCGTGCAAAAGCGACAATTTCTTCAAAAAATTCGCGGGGGGCGGTAGCTGCGGTAGGATTGCTAGGATAATTGAAATAGAGAATTTTAGCCTTTCTAGCTACTTCATCAGGAATAGCTGCTAAATCAATTAACCAGTTATTTTCTTCCTTGAGAATTAAATTGTGGATAACTCCCCCAGCAATAATCGGACCACGAAAATGCACAGGGTAAGATGGTGAAGGTACTAATACAGTATCACCAGGATTAATATAGGCGATCGCTAAATGTCCCAAACCTTCCTTAGAACCGAGTAAGGGTAAAGCCTCACTATCAGGATCAAGGGTAACACCATAACGGCGATTATACCATTGAGTAATCGCCTTACGGAAACTAGCCGTTCCTTCAAATGGAGGATAACCGTGATTAGCGGGATTTTGCAAAGCTGCTATAGCCGCTTCTATCACAGGTTGGGGAGTATGTCCATCAGGATTACCCATACCCAAATCAATTAAATCCAACCCTTGTTCTCTAGCCTTAGCCTTTAATTCATCCAAACGAGCAAATACATAAGGCGGCAATTTTTGTATCCGTTCTGCGGGAGACATCCAACTCAAACTCATTCCTTCACCTCGTCACTTATTCCCCTGGTGGAAACACGATTAATATCTATTGGTGCAGTGGTAGAAACCATTGCGGCCATCAATTGTTCCAACGCTACATTAAACGGTAAACGGTGGATATCAGAATTAGGTTCTAAACTAATTTCCGCTGCTGTTTGTAACTCACCCAAAGTGATATTACCTAGTCCCAAATCTGCTAATTTTTGGGGTAGTCCAATCTCTGCATAGAACTTCAACAATTGTTGTCTTGCTGACGCTGCTAATTGATTTCCTTGGATCATTTCTTCTAACCGCAGTTGTACCAGGATACCATAAGCGACCTTTTCCCCATGAATGCTCCCATGTCCAGAAATATGGGTTAAGCCATTATGGACTGCATGGGCGGCAACCGTGCGACATTGCGCCCCACCGAGTCCCCCAATTACTCCAGCTAGGAGTACAGTTGCGTCTACAACTTCTTGCCAAATTTTGCTACCGGGGGACTGTAGGGCTGCGGCGGACTTTTGTAATAAAATATCTCGTAAAACTCGCGCTTGTTGGACTGCGGCAATAATTAAAGTTTGTTGTAAATGTCCACTACTCACTGAGGCTTCATACCATTTAGCGATCGCATCCCCAATTCCTGCTATTAATGTGCTTGGAGGTGCAGTCTGAACTAAATTATAATCCAAAATCAGCAAATCAGGACAGCGAGATAAAGCCACATCATATAAAAACGCCCCAGTTTCTGAATAGACATTAGAAAGGGCAGTCCAAGCCGCACAGGTAGCCCCAGAAGTGGGAATTGTCACAATTGGTAATGTCAATTGGTGGGCGACTAATTTAGCCGTATCTAGGGCTTTACCACCACCAATCCCGATAATCAGATCAGCTTTATGTTCTTTAGCAGCTTTGCGTAAAGCCTTCAAACTAGCTTCACAACAATCAGCACCATAGGAAACTGACAAAGGATGTAATTCTGGAGATTGGAAAAGAGGTTGTAAACTCTCTTGACTCAGATTAAGAGTTTGGTTGCCGGCAATAATTAACGGACGACTCCCGAAATTAGCGACTTCAGCCGCAACGGTTGACAAAACTCCCGCACCGCGAATTACTTTCCCAGGGGAAACAGAAAGGCTGAAAAATGAACTAGTCGTTTGAGTGGACAAAGTTTCAGTAGAATGTTGATTAGGCATGATCGTTATTTTGCCAAAACTATTGATATTTCTTAATCAAATTTTAAAATAATCTTTATTGTATGATAGATGACCAAAAAATGTGCAAATAGAAAATCAGGATGTAGGGGCGCAGGGCCTGCGCCCTGTCAGATTTTCCTATTCCCTCTTAACTATCATGTCACCTGTCACCTATGAAGCTGTAGGTTTTGGTAAGGAAGCAAACTTGTCTAAATAAACTTCTACCACCATTTCTGGGTCTTCACGACTGACCAAAGTGCGATTTATTTGACCCAAGTACAGCGGTACAGATAACCCTATTTCTGGGTGGATAATGGTGCGAGCGCGGACTATCATTTCCTTGCTACCACCAGTACCTAAGCGACCATAGGAATAAAGGTTACTAGCTGCTTGACGTAAAGTGGCTTCTAATTCTGTGGGAGTAATTTCTGGGGTGATCGCAATTACTGTTTGGTTAGAACCGTTGTCATAAACTAGGGTGTACTTGACAGCACCAGGAATAATTGTACGACTCAGGGGAACAAGGGAAAGTGAAAATAACCCCCCTGTCAGTACCAGCATAAAGCCAGTTGCACCCACCAATCGAAAGCGAAAGCCCCATTTGAGTATGAAGGCCAAGATTGTCAGAACTGCAAATACTATTGTCGCAATACCTGACCATTGGGTATATTGGAGAAAATTAGCGGTACTAGGCATAAGGTTTTAATTACGGACAATTACCATCTTACCTATGAGCAACACCAGATTTTTATGCAAAGCAAAACGCCCCCCATTTCTGGAGGGCGATTGTTTAATTAAGCTATTAACAAAGCTTTAATTATTAACCGTTGATTGCAGGAGCGCTTAAAGCAACAGGAGCAACATCAGCAGCAGCCAAGTCTAGGGGGAAGTTGTGAGCGTTGCGCTCGTGCATTACTTCCATACCTAAGTTAGCGCGGTTGATTACGTCAGCCCAGGTAGCGATAACGCGACCTTGAGAATCCATGATGGATTGGTTGAAGTTGAAACCGTTCAAGTTGAACGCCATGGTGCTGATACCCAAAGCTGTGAACCAGATACCAATTACAGGCCATGCAGCGAGTAAGAAGTGTAGTTGACGGCTGTTGTTGAAGGAAGCGTATTGGAAAATCAAGCGACCAAAGTAACCGTGAGCAGCTACGATGTTATAGGTTTCTTCTTCTTGACCGAATTTATAACCGTAGTTTTGTGATTCGTTTTCGGTTGTTTCTTTAACTAAGGAAGAAGTAACCAAAGAACCGTGCATTGCGGAGAACAAAGAACCACCGAAGACACCAGCTACACCCAACATATGGAAGGGGTGCATCAAGATGTTGTGTTCAGCTTGGAACACGATCATGAAGTTGAATGTTCCAGAGATACCTAAAGGCATACCGTCAGAGAATGAACCTTGACCAATTGGGTAGATCAAGAATACTGCGGTTGCTGCTGCTACAGGAGCAGAGAATGCTAGGCAAATCCAAGGACGCATACCTAAGCGGTAAGAAAGTTCCCATTCACGACCGAGGTAGCAGAATACGCCGATCAAGAAGTGGAATACTACCAACTGGTAAGGACCGCCGTTATACAACCACTCGTCTAAGGAAGCAGCTTCCCAAATTGGGTAGAAGTGTAAACCGATAGCGTTGGAGGAAGGAACTACTGCGCCGGAAATGATGTTGTTTCCGTAGAGTAAAGAACCTGCAACTGGTTCGCGGATACCATCAATGTCAACTGGAGGAGCGGCGATGAATGCAATTACGAAGCAAGCGATCGCAGATAGGAGGGTGGGGATCATGATTACGCCGAACCAGCCGATATATAAACGGTTGTCGGTGCTTGTGATCCACTCACAGAAGCGGCTCCATACGTTAGCACTTTCGCGCTGTTGTAAGGTGGTTGTCATGTGTTTATAATTGCGTTTGAGTTATGTATGTTTTGGTAGGTGTTTCTACCTTATGAACCTATATTAAGCCCTATGTTTCGATTTGTAAAGGGGTTTTCGTAATATTTTTTGATAAATTTAGAAACCTGGGTTATCTTTATGGCTATAACCTAGATATGGCAAGGCTTTCTACTGTTAATATTTTTTATAACAACTTTTAATTTTCTTGTTAAATAGGTAGGTGGAGGAACCTCTGACGAGCGTAGCCATCGCATAACTCACTATAATTGTGACCATTTAGGGAACACCAAAAAATAAATTACCCAATTTTGTGGGATGGGCATCCTGCCCGTCCTTGATGATTAGCGGGCAATTCGTCCCGCACCACAAGAAATTTTTGGGTATTTTTTTAATTGGAAGTCCCTTATGGCTTGCTGATAGCGTAGCGTGGCGTTAACCATATAAAGCTAAAACCGTTTATTAATAAAGGTTTCGCGGATTTTTATCACAAAAAAGTGCCAGGTTTTGGCTGATGGTGTCTCAAAATAGGTGCATTTTTCCTTGTCGGATTTGGAAAATTGAGGATATCCATATAGCAATACCTTGTCCATTTTTTGTAGGTCGGGTTAAGCGACAGCGCAACCCCACGCATTTGTTGGGTTATGGCTTCGCCACACTTCGTGAACGTACCTCAACCCAACCTACAAATCAAGACTTTTTTCGATTTGGACAAGGTATTGATATAGCTAAAACTGTTCCCTGCCTTCACCTGCCTTCACGGACAACTTTTATGGCTTACGCCACGCTACGCTATCAGCAAACCCTATTTATTTCTCCACAACAGCTAATTTTAAAGGATACAAAGGCTCAGATCCATTTAACTGCCAAATTCTCAATACCAATACAGCAGCAACAGTTAGCCATACACAAGAAAAAGATAAAATCATTCCCGCTAAAGGAACAGTTTGCCAATAAATCGCTGTCACCACTATAGCCGATAACCAAGGACCTAAAATCACCACAGGAACAGCAGCACCTAATCTCCGTTCTACGGTAAAAATCGTATTCCAAGTATCTCCTAAAGCTAGATGTATAACAAACAGAATTAACGGCAATATCAAAAATTGGTGATTCATTTCCTGCCAAATTAACACCGAAGAAATTACCCGCAAAACCGCAATTATCATCCAAACTATGGGAAATGCTAAAGGTGGAGGAGACCACTTTGGTCTAATTACTTGATCATACGTTGTCCGAGAACGAGTATTATCTAAAAGGGAGAAGATCCGGGAACGGATACTTAATAAAGCAAAAAATAATGCGGTGACTAAAGTGCTAAACCAAATAGGAAAAAAAGAATTATTATCAATCAATATTACCAATTTTTCCATTCCCAGCAATACAAGAATCATCACTCCTATTTGTAGGATAGTTCCTAATTTATAAACTAGAACTGCCTTGATATCTAGTTCTTGTGTATCCGCGGCTGATGTATTTAGAGACTGTTCTTGAGTCCCAGTTTTTACACCCATTACTATATTGACAACCTGTTCAAGTATGCCACCATTATTGGATTGATTCATAATTAAAAGATAGCGAGTAGTTTGTAGTTGGTCATAATAAGTTATTATATGATATGTATGGAAATTTAGCAGCTAATAGCGGTGTACTTTTATCAGGACATCAAGCCTCCATTATTGGGAATGATGTAGCTTTTGGTAAAAGATGCGCGATTGGGTTATCATTAACTCAAATACTTGATATCATTGTTAATCTAAAATTCTCTTACTCTACCAAATACTAATATGTCATTTGTTCCTTTACATATTCACAGTGATTACAGCTTGCTTGATGGTGCTAGTCAACTACCAGAATTAGTAGATCGAGCGATCGCATTAGGAATGAAAGCGATCGCCCTCACAGATCATGGTGTCATGTATGGCGCAGTTGAACTGATAAAAATCTGCCGCAACAAGAACGTTAAGCCAATAATTGGCAACGAAATGTACATTTTAAACGGTGAAATTGACAAACAAGAACGCCGTCCCAAATATCATCAAGTCGTATTAGCTAAAAATACCAAAGGTTATAAAAACTTAGTTAAATTAACCACAATTTCTCACCTTCAAGGTGTTCAAGGTAAAGGCATTTTTTCCCGTCCTTGTATTAATAAAGATTTACTCAAACAATATCGGGAAGGTTTAATAGTTACTAGTGCTTGTTTAGGTGGAGAAATTCCCCAAGCAATTATGAGTAATCGTCCAGATGCAGCCAGAAAAGTTGCTAAATGGTATAAAGATGTATTTGGCGAAGATTTTTATTTAGAAATTCAAGATCATGGTTCTCAAGAAGACCGAATTGTGAATGTAGAAATAGTCAAAATTGCCAGAGAATTAGGAATTAAATTCATCGCCACCAACGACTCCCATTTTATCTCCTGTTTTGATGTAGAATCCCACGATGCCTTGTTATGTATTCAAACCGGGAAACTCATTAGCGAAGATAAAAGAATGCGGTATAGCGGCACAGAATACCTCAAATCATCTGAGGAAATGCACCAATTATTCCGTGACCATTTGCCCGATGATATCATTGCTGAAGCGATCGCCACAACGGAAGAAATTGCCGATAAAGTCGAACCTTATCACATCATGGGTGATCCCCAAATTCCCACACCCACAATCCCTTCAGGACACACAGCAGATACTTATGCAGAAGAAGTTGCATGGCTGGGACTTTTAGAAAGATTAAATCGCAAATCTCGCCACGAAGTAGATCAAGTCTATAAAGAAAGATTGGAATATGAATTAAAAATGATTCAACAAATGGGATTTTCTACCTACTTTTTAGTAGTGTGGGACTACATCAAATTTGCGCGAGATAATAATATTCCCGTTGGTCCAGGACGGGGTTCTGCGGCTGGTTCATTAGTAGCTTATGCCATGAAAATTACGAATATTGATCCCGTACATCATGGCTTATTATTTGAAAGATTTCTCAATCCTGAACGGAAATCAATGCCAGATATTGATACAGATTTCTGCATTGATAAACGAGATCAAGTAATTGATTATGTAACTGAAAAATATGGTGTTGATAGAGTTGCTCAAATTATTACTTTTAACCGTCTCACATCCAAAGCAGTCTTAAAAGATGTTGCTAGAGTATTAGATATTCCCTATGGTGATTCTGACAAAATGGCAAAAATGATTCCTGTAGTCCGGGGTAAACCTACTAAACTGAAAGTAATGATTTCAGATGAAACTCCCGAACCAGAATTTAAAGCCAAATATGATAATGATCCAACGGTGCGGCGCTGGATTGATATGGCTATGCGAATTGAAGGAACTAACAAAACCTTCGGTGTTCATGCTGCCGGTGTCGTTATTTCCGCAGAACCATTAGACGAACTTGTTCCTCTACAACGCAATAATGATGGTTCTGTCATCACCCAATATTTCATGGAAGATTTAGAATCATTGGGATTATTAAAAATGGACTTTTTGGGTTTGCGGAACTTAACCCTAATTCAAAAAACCATTGATTTAATTGAACAAAGCAAAGGATACCGAATTGATCCTGATGAAATTACAGGACAAGAAAGAAAAGCACAAAAAATATTAGCCAAAGGTGATCATACTAACTTACCAAAAGATGTTGCTAAAGCTTATTCACTATTAGAAGCTGGTGATTTAGAAGGAATATTTCAATTAGAATCTTCAGGAATGAAACAAATAGTCCGAGATTTGAAACCTTCAAACATTGAAGATATTTCTTCTATTTTAGCATTGTATCGTCCAGGTCCATTAGATGCCGGATTAATTCCTAAATTTATTAATCGTAAACATGGACGAGAAGAAATTGAATATGATACTCAAATTTTAGAACCAATCTTAAATGAAACCTACGGAATCATGGTTTATCAAGAGCAAATTATGAAAATTGCTCAAGATATGGCTGGTTATAGTTTAGGACAAGCTGATTTACTTCGTCGCGCTATGGGTAAAAAGAAAGTATCAGAAATGGAGAAACAAAAACAAAATTTTATTGATGGTTCTGCAAAAAACGGTGTAGTACCCCAAGTTTCTGAACATTTATTTGGGGATATGTTGAAGTTTGCTGAATATTGTTTAAGTTACGACACAGAAATTTTAACTGTTGAATATGGTTTTTTACAAATTGGGGAAATTGTCGAAAAACAGATTGAATGTAAAGTCTATACTGTTGATAGTAATGGAATACTTTATACTCAATCAATTGCCCAATGGCATAATCGCGGACAACAGGAAGTTTATGAATATTTATTAGAAAATGGGGCAATTATTCGCGCGACAAAAGATCATAAGTTTATGACTGAAGAAGGGCAAATGTTACCAATTGATGAGATTTTTTCTCAAGGGTTGGATTTGTTACAAGTGGGTGTGCATGAAAATATGAATTTATTTCACGCAGAGGCGCAGAGGTAAGAGCTTTGGCGGTCGCTATAAGTGAAAACTTCCACTTAAACGAGATATTGGGGATAATGAGTAATATCTAATATCAGACATAGCCAAAGAGACTTAGGAATTGTGGCGTTGCTGATTAAGGGTATGAATTTTAGTCTCACGCAAAGGCGCAAAGACGCACTGAGGTTTGAGTTTTAAAGGTTCAATTTGGGAATTTCATACCTCAATATGGCTTCGCCACGCAGGCTATCAGCAACGCCGGAATTGTCAGTAGGGGCGGGGTTTCCCCGCCCTAAATTGTATTACTAATAGTTTATGAAAATTAAATTTAAAATTACCTGAGTCTGCTTTTTAAGCGCGTTTATCATCTATGTTAAGCCTACACTGACTTATGGAGTACAGTGTAGGAAGATGTCACGCATTCTGGGGAGCAGGTATACTATCGGCTGTCGCTTCTGAACGAGGAAAAGTTGGTAAATCAATACCACCATGATTTGTGTAGCGGTTTTTGAGCGCTAAACGGTAACTTACACTTTGCAATTCGGCTTGCAATTGGCGATTTTCTCGTTGTAGTATTGTTACTTTGTCTCGTACTGGTGTCATGCGTTCCTCAAACTTACGACGGTAAATTTGGGGCAATTCTTGTACTACTTGCTCTAACATTCGACTACGATCAGTTAGTTCTTGTACAGACTGACGTAATTGATATATCTCTGTATCACGATTTGTAATTTGCTCTTGGTAGAACGTTACCTGCTGTTCTACAGCTTGGATTTGATCTCTTAAAGCTTGCAATTGACTGGAATCTATCTCTGGCTCAGATTTTGGCGGTGTAAAGTTAGTATTACCCTTGACTAGCCGAAATAGTTCTTGTGATAACTGTTGAACTAATTGATCACGCAGTTGCAAGTCTTGGCGCAACTGGGATATTTCCGTAGACAGTTCTTGGATGTTTGGTATATCAGATTGGCTCACGGCACTTAAAGCTCTTACTTAATATATATACAGTTATACTTGATTTTTGACTTGCGCCGATTGTATCACATACTGAGCAATTTGATTAAAATAATTTAGAAATTTCTATAATATACTCAAAACGACTTGATTGTTTGATTCTAAATTAGGGGTAAAGCAAGCGCTTCATTGGTGTCAACTTAAGCTCAAATCCCTACCACATCTCGTTCCTAGTCTCTGACTAGGAATGCAGTTGATGAGGCTCTGCCTCTAATATTATTGAAGGCAGAGCCTTCTAGAATTCATTCCCAGTCTCTGACTGGGAATGAGATGACTTGAGTTCTTTGCGGGATAGAGGTTTTACGTTAAGTTGACACCAATGATCACTGCTAAACCCCTACACATCTAGTACAAAACGGCGTAAATAAACCAACCATTCTAAATCCTCCAAAAGCCTATACTGTCTTCATTTTGACTTTTGACTTTTGACTTCCGCCTTGCGGTACTAGGTTCTTTGTCATTTTGCAAAAGTTTATATCCCACCTGTGTTTAGTATACAAGTAGTTGCTTGTATCTAAAATATTTATAGAATTATTAATTAAGGCTTGCTGATAGCGTGGCGTATGACTCCTGACTCCTGACTTCTTGATGGTGCAGCATGACACAAGCCATACTGCTGAAACCCTAATTAATCACTTGGGAAAACGCGGTTATTAAGCTGCTACAACTTCTTCTGCTGGTTTTTCTTGGTGAACTTCTTGCTTGACGGTCATATAACGAATTACTTCTTCGCTCAATCGCATCGCCCGTTCCATGATAGCGATTACTGTTCCAGGACCTGTGTAGTTGAGTTGAATATAAACGCCATCACGATGTCTTTGAATTTCATAAGCTAGACGACGTTTGCCACGGTTTTGAATTTCAATATTCTCAGCGCCGTGTTCACGAATGAGGTTTTCGTATTTAGCAATTTGTTGTACTACCTGTTCATCTCCCAAGTCAGGACGCAGGATGTACATGGTTTCGTAAACTGTGGTCATGTTTTTTAAATTTACCTTTTGGACAAAATGGCTGAAGAGGTGTTAATTCACACAAACATTGCTGTGAGCGATAATTTTATTGATCAACATCTCAAGCAACAAGGAATTTTGACAATTTTTTAGCCATTCTACACTAACACAATTTTTAGCAGGATTTGTCCACTGGTTAATAGGTTGTTAATTAAATTCATCAGGTCTTCCATATTTATCTTATAATTTGACAAGTTTTCAATGGCAATCATTAACCACATTCTGCATAAAAGAAGCATATTTAAGGATATTTGTCAAACTTATGGCGCAGCGATATGTGCGAGTTCAAAGTCAAGAAGGGAAAATTCACTATGGGTTGCTCCAGCTTACTCAGAATGTGGAGGTGCTAGATGCTCCACCTTGGTTGGATGGTCAACCTACGGATTTAATCCTGCCATCCAATTCTTACACGATTCTAGCTCCCTGTGCGCCTTCAAAAATCGTGGGTGTGGGCAAGAATTATGCTGATCATGCTGCGGAAATGGGGACTCCTGTACCTGCTGAACCGCTAATTTTTTTCAAACCGCCTACGTCTGTAATTGCGTCGGAAAAAGAAATTAAGTATCCTCATCAGTCTCAACGGGTAGACTATGAAGGAGAATTGGCTTTGGTGATTGGCGATCGCACCTGTGATTGTACCCCAGCCCAAGCCCAAAGTAAAATTTGGGGTTATACCATTGCCAATGATGTCACAGCCAGGGATTTACAGAAAAAAGACCCCCAATGGACTAGAGCCAAAGGTTTTGATACTTTTTGTCCTTTGGGTCCTTGGATTGTCCGAGAATTGAACCCAGGTGCGAGATTACAGACGTTTTTGAATGATAATCCCCACCCAGTCCAGTCTGCTTGTATTGATCAAATGGTATTTTCCCCAGATTTTTTGGTGTCTTATATCAGTCAAGTGATGACTCTATTACCTGGTGATATAATATTAACTGGTACACCGATGGGGGTAAGGGCTTTGCAAATAGGCGATCGCATCCGTGTGGAAATCGAAGGAATTGGTCGCCTAGAAAACACAGTTGTGGGGCGTTAGCGTACCTGCATATGTACTGCATCGGAAATCGCGGGAATTTCCGCATACTTCCCCATTAAAGACTGAGCAACGGAATAAACAACGGCTGCTAATATTCCCATAAAAATAGTTGTAAACAGTGTTTGCATAGCAAATCCACTACCAGGAACTAATTTCACAATATCAGTCAAGATGCTACATAAAAAGATCACAATATCTAAAATGATGGCTTGCATCGTGTTAAAACGAATAAAATGATGAATTTTCTCGTTTCTGACCACCAACAACCACAAAGCAAAGAAAATAATCATCCCCGCAAAGCGGACACCATAGTAAATTCTTAACAGTGGGAACAGAGGTAAAAATATCAGTTTTAAAAGGGGAAAATCATTCATTAAAAACTGACCAAAAGCAAATACCTCAATTAAAGGCAGCAAATAAGGTAAACAAGCGAAAATTCGCTCAGGGAAAGTTGTAGACCCGCGCCAAGACATTTTGTGTTCTCCTGTGGCTAAATTTCAACAGCTATTGAGCTTAGGATAACGCAGATGCTTGACCTTGCTGGCAAATCTATTTTATATTGGCGACACGAAAGCCCATCACACACTCATATTGATCTGGCTGTTGTTCTGTAAACTTATTAATTGCTTGACCACAGCGCAGTTTACCTCCACTCCAGCGAGGTTGTCCACTACCATTTGCTAGTAAACAAGACTGACAGACCTTTTCAGAGCTAAGGATTTGATTGTCCATGAAAATGACTAACATCTCAACCCCTCCTGGTTTTCAATAGAGCAATCTCAAAAAATGTTGGTAATAAGTAGGTTGGCTTTGAAAATTGTCGTTATAGCAAGGCAAGAGGCAAGAGGCAATAGGCAAGAGGCAAGAGGCAAGAGGCAATAGGCAAGAGGCAAGAGGCAAGAGGCAAGAGGCAATAGTTTTATTGTGTTCACCTACTTAATGTAAGTCGCTAGTTAGGTAAATTGTCAGAATCAGGATGTCCAGGATTAAAGGATGAACAGGATGAAACCAGAGCTTTTTTTACCAATTACCAATTACCAATTACCCATTACCAGCCTCAACGAGATAACCAAGTAGTGAGACAGAATTAATTACACAATGTCATTGCATTAGCGTGGCGTGGCGTTAGCCATATGGAACGAAGTTAAATGAAGCAATTCCAAGGGTTGTGATTGCTTCCCTTCGCTCGCAATGACTGTAAATATTTTTGTCCAATTACTTAGCAACTTGAGTTAATAACAAAAAGTTGTTCATCAAACCTAGTTTTATTGTATCTTGTATCTCTGGTAATTTTGTGAGTTTAAGTACAAAATAATACATAACTTCAGGCTACCACGTTGATTAAAGTCAACAATTCTTAGATAATTACTTTCCCCGTTCTCAAGAGACTTCCAAATAAAAAAATGTCCCAAAACTGATGCAGAAATTCTCTCTCTGTGTACTCTGTGCCTCTGTGGTTCGTTTCTTAGGATAATTTATTTCTTGGAAGTCTCCAAAGGTTTTCCGTCTAAATTCTTATAATAAACAAATTGCCTAATTTACAACTTTGGTAATAGGTTTAACCCCAATTTCAATTTTCATCAACTTTATCAGCATCATCAAAATGACAAAAACTAACTCAGACCTACTAAAAAACTCCGATCCTGCCATTAATGAACTAATTAACCAAGAATTACAGCGTCAACGTGATCACCTGGAATTAATTGCCAGTGAGAACTTTACCTCCGCTGCCGTATTAGCTGCTCAAGGTTCAGTATTAACCAACAAATACGCCGAAGGCTTACCCGGTAAACGCTACTATGGCGGTTGCGAGTTTGTTGACAAAATTGAACAAATAGCCATTGACCGAGCTAAACAGCTATTTGGTGCGGCTCATGCCAATGTTCAACCCCATTCCGGCGCCCAAGCTAATTTTGCCGTCTTCCTGACCCTGCTGCAACCAGGAGACACAATTATGGGTATGGACTTATCTCATGGGGGACACCTGACTCACGGTTCACCAGTGAATGTTTCTGGTAAATGGTTTCAAGTCCGTCATTATGGCGTAAGTAAAGAAACCGAACAACTAGACTATGACCAAATCCGTGATTTAGCGATCAAAGAACGTCCTAAACTGTTGATTTGTGGTTATTCAGCCTATCCTCGGATTATTGACTTTGAAAAGTTCCGCAGTATTGCTGATGAAGTTGGCGCTTATTTACTTGCAGATATTGCTCACATTGCTGGTTTAGTGGCGACTGGTCATCATCCCAATCCTCTGCCTTATTGCGATGTTGTCACAACTACAACTCATAAAACCTTACGTGGTCCTCGCGGCGGATTGATTTTGACCCGTGATGCCGAATTGGGTAAAAAGCTGGATAAATCAGTGTTCCCCGGTACTCAAGGTGGACCACTAGAACACGTTATTGCTGGTAAGGCTGTGGCTTTTGGTGAAGCTCTCAAACCTGAGTTTACAGACTATTCTGGGCGGGTAATTGCAAATGCTCGGGCGATGGCTACTCAATTACAAAACAGAGGCTTTAAATTAGTGTCTAATGGCACTGACAATCACTTGATGTTAGTAGATTTACGTTCTGTTGGCATGACTGGGAAGAAAGGAGATCAACTAGTTAGCACTGTGAATATCACCGCGAATAAGAATACAGTTCCCTTTGATACTGAATCACCTTTTATTACCAGTGGTTTAAGATTGGGTTCTCCAGCGATGACAACTAGAGGTTTAGGTGTGGCAGAATTTACGGAAGTTGCGAATATTATTAGCGATCGCCTACTTTCCCCCGATTCAGATACAGTAACTAAAGATTGTTTAATGAGAGTGGCGGCATTGTGCGATCGCTTCCCATTATATCCTCACTTAGAAATTCCCGTACCAGCCCTAGTTTAAGCAACCTTGGATTTTGGGTTAATATCAGTAATCCAAAATCCATAACAGGAGGTAGGGGCGCAGGGCCTGCGCCCAGTCAGTCTCAGGGCCTGCGCCCAATCAGTAGTCAAACTCTCGTTTACAAGCCACAGCAAAACGTTCAATTCCCGCTAAATCAGCATGAATAGAAATATTGCCATAATTCCCATTACTTACCAATAATTCCCGCACCATTTCCGCCTGTCCTGCCATCATTTCAATTAACCACAGCCCTCCAGGACGCAAATAATCAGGGGAAACATTAATTAAATGACGGATATAGTCTAAACCATCTGCACCACCATCTAAAGCTAAATGAGGTTCATGTTTAACCACTTCCGGCTGTAAAGTTAAGACCGTATCACTAGGGATATAGGGTGGATTGGATACCATACCGCTAAACTGACCCTTGAGAGATTCTAGAGGTTGCCACCAAGAACCCTGATAAAATTGCATCCGTTCCCGAAAACCCAAATTTTCAGCATTGGTTTGAGCTACGGCTAAAGCAGCAGGACTAATATCTACAGCATGAATCATCGCATCTGTAAAGACTTCAGCTAAACCGATGGATATCGCCCCACTACCCGTCCCCAAATCCGCCCAATGTCCAGCTTTCATTCCACCATTAGCAGCAGCCACAGCCAAATCAATCAATATCTCTGTTTCTGGTCTAGGAATTAAGACCGCATTGGATACCGTGAGTTGAAACTTTCGCCAAGCCGTCATGCCCGCAACATACTGAACCGGTAAACGGTCATCTAATCGCCTTTGCCACAATTTCTCTAATTCTGTTAAAGACAATTGTATGGGGATTTCCTGCCATGTTTTGAAAGACTCTAAACGCAGTGCCAAGCGGTCTAAATTAGCTATTGTTAATAATAGCCAATCTACCTCCATTGGGGATATATCCGCAGCTATAGCCGATTGAATTGCGGTTGTTCGCCACTGCCAAAGTTCTAATCCAGAAACTTTATAATTTGGCTTTAACATATCAGGAGGTAAAAATAATTTTCTATTTCTTGGGTTGCGCGGGAACTATAGAACGAATAAATTCTATTGACTCCCGTGAAGGAAACAAGAAAATTTTATTAGTGCTGGGATCATTACTACTACTGAGTGTATCAATCACTCTATACAAATCTAATACCTGAATTTCTGTATTAGCTGCTTCCTGTGGTTTAGCCTTTTTAAATGCTTCTAAAAGAGCCACTGCTTGTTCTTTTTCAAAATAGAAAGGAATTAATCGCTCCTTTCCTGCTTGTCCTTTGGGAATTGTTAAATAGCTATTGTCTTGCTTAAATTTTGGCACAAACAAAGGAATACCATCAAATTTTTTGTCTGTTTTACCGCTGGTATTCAGCATAGTTATTGCTTGATCCACTTGTTGTTTACTAGGGACTAAGCTAAAAACTATATTAGAGTCTTTCTTCTTATTATTTTCTACAACCAATTTATAGTATTCTGCTAAAGAAAGAGGTGTGATTTTGATAGTGCTTGCTAACTGAGGATTTTCTTTTTTTAGTCGCTGTTCTAGAAAAATCTGAGCATCTTTCTTGCTCAGAAAAAAGCCTACCTGGGAAATAGTCTTGGATTGATTTTTCCTAGAGATAACTACAAATTCTCCTTGGGCATTAGTTAGTGTAAAAACGGGTACTTCTTGTAAAGTTTTTACCACTTGCTCCTGTGGTAAAGCTAAGGCTTGGAGATTATTGATTCCCAATATTCCGCCAAACATCACACTACCAGCCAAACCCAATGTCAAGCCCCAACGTACCAATAATTTCATGCTCACTCCTCACTTCAATAATTTCATTAATGCCAGCAATTACACGAATTGTCAGATTTAGAGACTTCCAATTAAAAAAATATCCCAAAATTTCTTGTGGTGCGGGCATCTTGCCCGCTAATAATACAAGGACGGGCAAGATGCCCATCCCACATCCCACAAGATTGGATAGCGTTCGCGGAGCGTCCCGGAGGGAACTAGCACTGCTGCAAGCAGTTCATCTTTTTTGTGGAGTTCTCTTATATAGCAGACCATTTATTTTACAAAAAACTTATGGTAGCTATTTGGTATCAACTATCAATTCTCAAAATAGGATTTTGTCAAACCTTTTGGTGGTGATGATATTATCACCTCTAGAAACTGAATATACACATTAAAGTTATTTTATTTTTATTTTTGCTTGGCTATTCATTTCCATTATCCCACCCAAAAGCCTGAAAACCCTATTATATGTCTTCTCTAGGAAGAAAGAAGATCCTGATGTTTTGCCATTCCATCTCTGTTTAATGACGCTCTGATTACATCTAACGTTCCAAAAACCACCAAAAAGCTGTTGATCAGGTGTTTGGCGATTTTGGGAGGTTATAATTTATGCCAGTTGCCAGATCATCATACGCTTAAAATCAAGATTTAACATTGATACTATTCTCATCCAAGAATGAAGCAAAAATTTATCTATGAATCTTAAAAACGTACAAAAGTTATAGTTAAACAACAACAATTAACGACAGTCAGATCTTAGAAGCCACCGGAAGTGGGAAAATAAAATCATGCCAAAAGAAGACCTAGAGAGGAAAAGCCGATAATATGCACTTGAGTGAAATTACCCATCCTAACCAGTTGCATGGTTTGTCAATTCGGCAGTTGCAACAAATTGCCCGTCAAATTCGTGAGAAGCACTTACAAACCGTAGCAGCCTTTGGAGGGCATTTGGGTCCTGGTTTGGGCGTTGTCGAATTAACACTAGGACTTTACCAAACCCTAGATTTAGATCGGGATAAAGTCACATGGGATGTGGGACATCAAGCCTATCCTCATAAATTAATTACCGGACGCTACAGTAATTTCGACACTCTCCGTCAAAAAGATGGCGTTGCAGGTTATCTCAAACGCTGCGAAAACAAATTTGATCATTTTGGTGCAGGACACGCTTCTACAAGTATTTCCGCCGCATTAGGGATGGCTTTAGCCCGCGACTTAAAAGGGGAAAAATTTAAAACCGTTGCTGTCATTGGTGATGGGGCTTTAACTGGGGGTATGGCGCTAGAAGCCATTAACCACGCTGGACACCTCCCCAAAACTAATCTGCTGGTGGTTCTCAATGATAATGAGATGTCAATTTCTCCCAATGTGGGGGCGATTCCTCGTTATCTCAATAAAATGCGGTTGAGTCCACCTGTGCAGTTTCTCTCAGATGGAATTGAGGAACAGTTAAAACATCTTCCTTTTGTTGGTGAATCTATCTCTCCAGAACTGGAACGCATCAAAGAAGGAATGAAGCGGTTAGCAGTTCCTAAAGTCGGCGCAGTTTTTGAAGAATTGGGCTTTACCTACATGGGTCCAGTTGATGGACATAATTTAGAAGAATTAATTGCCACATTCCAACAGGCACATCAAATTACTGGCCCAGTTTTAGTTCATGTAGTCACAACTAAGGGTAAAGGCTATGAACTAGCAGAAAAAGATCAAGTCGGCTACCACGCTCAAACTCCCTTTAATTTAGCTACTGGTAAAGCGATTCCTTCTAGTAAACCTAAACCTCCTGCTTACGCTAAGGTCTTTTCTCATACTTTAGTAACACTGGCGGAACAAAATCCTAAAATTGTCGGTATCACAGCCGCAATGGCTACTGGTACAGGCTTAGATAAACTACAAGCTAAATTGCCTAATCAGTATATTGATGTGGGTATTGCTGAACAACACGCCATTACTTTGGCGGCTGGTTTAGCCTGTGAAGGTATGCGTCCTGTCGCTGCTATTTATTCCACTTTCTTACAACGTGCCTTTGACCAAATTATTCACGATGTTTGCATTCAAAATCTACCTGTATTCTTCTGTTTAGATCGGGCGGGGATTGTTGGGGCTGATGGTCCGACTCACCAAGGGATGTATGATATTGCTTATCTGCGTTGTATTCCGAATATTGTGGTCATGGCCCCCAAGGATGAGGCGGAATTACAACGGATGGTTGTGACTGGGATTAATTACACAGATGGACCTATTGCTATGCGTTTCCCTCGTGGCAATGGTCACGGTGTCCCCTTAATGGAGGAAGGCTGGGAAGCTTTAGAAATCGGGAAGGGGGAAATTCTCCGCCAAGGTGATGATGTGTTGATTGTCGGCTATGGTACGATGGTTTACCCAGCAATGCAAGCGGCGGAAATTCTCAGCGAACATGGGATTGAAGCAACTGTAATTAATGCTCGTTTTGTTAAGCCTTTGGATACTGAGTTGATTTTACCTTTGGCTAAACAAATTGGTCGGGTTGTGACTTTGGAGGAAGGTTGTTTAATGGGTGGCTTTGGTTCTGCTGTGGCTGAGGCTTTACTTGATGCTGATATTGTTGTCCCTGTGAAGCGGATTGGTGTCCCTGATATTTTGGTAGATCATGCTACGCCGGATCAATCTTTTGCAGCATTAGGTTTGAGTAGTTCTCAAATTGCGGAAACTGTTTTACAAGCTTTTTTTAAGAAGGAATTAGCTGGTGTGAAATAGTTTTTATTGTCTGAATCAGGATTTTCAGGATTTGAGGATTTTCAGGATTTAATTATTTGGCGTTGGTGGATAAAAGTATAAATTCGTCTCACGCAAAGGCGCAAAGGCGCAAAGAGTAAGAGTTTGAGAAATGGAATTTTTGATTTTTATACCTCAATTCAACAACGCCAATTATTTTATATGTATTTCCTTATCCTGTTTATCCTTTTACCTTGGGTATCCTGATTCGGGAACAGGGAACTTTATTAATAAACGGTTTTAGCTTTAAGTAGGTGAACACAATAAAACCAAACTGTGTAAAGAAATGTAAAATCGCTGAAAACTTCTTTACTATTGCCTCTTGCCTCTTGCCTCTTGCCTTGCTATAACGACAATTTTCAACGTCAACCTACTTATATGGCTAACGCCACGCTACGCTATCAGCAAACCCTACATAAATAAATGCTGACAATTCAAACCCCTCTCCACGATTGGAAAGGGGTTAATTGTTACTACTGAAAATTCAATTCCAGCAATACTTAATAAGCGTTTTGTAACTCGTAAAAATCAGGTGAGATGTAATCCTTTCGTAATGGCCAACCTACCCAATCTTCTGGCATCAAAATCCGTTTCAAGTTAGGATGACCTTCATAGATGATGCCATACATATCATAGCTTTCCCGTTCTTGCCAGTCTGCTGTTTTCCAAATCCAGTAAACTGAAGGTACAGAGGGATTTTCTCTAGGTAAAAACACTTTCACCCTGATTTCTTCAGGACGGTCAGCATTATCACTAACTTTGAGTAAATGATAAACACTTACCAATTCTTCTCCTGCACCTAAGTCAATACCGCCCTGAAATTGCAGATAATTAAACCCATAGGCGTACAAAGCTGTAGAGATGGGAAGTAGAAAATTTGCAGGGACTTTAATTATTTCTACTCCGTTAGCGTCAAGTTCTAAAAACTCATGGAAAAAGCCATTTTCCGCTAACCATTGGGAAACTTTACCGGGTTGAACTAAAGCTGATTCCGCTACGGGAACTGGTTTCGATTCTTCTTCAGCCACGTGCTTGTTCCTCCTTCTGTGTCTTTGCTGTCAACAATCCTGGGGGTACAGCCATACCAATTGCTTCTGTTAGTTCTTTAGGCGGATTGAAGCGAGTATCTGACTGCATATACTTACCCGTTAATATGTCGGGAACTGGCTTCATATTATGAGTTGTACTGTAGTAACGGTGGACTTGCTTGATGTTATCCCGTTCCTGCATGGACTCATTGGCAATTTTCTTCCGCAGTTTAATAATTGCGTCAATAATCGCTTCTGGACGGGGCGGACAGCCCGGCAAATACACATCTACAGGAATTAGCTTATCAACTCCGCGCACTGCTGTCGGGGAGTCAACGCTAAACATTCCCCCAGTGATTGTACAAGCACCCATAGCAATCACATACTTGGGTTCGGGCATTTGTTCATAAAGACGCACCAATTGGGGAGCCATCTTCATGGTAATTGTCCCGGCAGTGATGATTAAATCGGCTTGTCGGGGGCTACAACGGGGAATTAACCCAAAACGGTCAAAGTCGAAGCGAGAGCCGATTAATGCCGCAAATTCAATGAAGCAACAAGCTGTACCAAACAGTAAAGGCCACAAACTAGAAAGCCGCGCCCAGTTGTAAAGGTCATCAACGGTGGTTAAAATCACGTTTTCTGACAGTTCATGGGTGACTGTAGGACGTTGAATGGGGTTGATGATTTGTTCTGTGTCCTGGGTGATGATATGAGAATTTAAGACCATTCCAAAGCTCCTTTCCGCCATGCGTAAACTAAGGCGATGATAAGAATCGAAATAAAGACTAGGGCTTCGATAAATGCCAATAAACCCAAACGGTTAAATGCAACTGCCCAGGGATACAAAAATACTGTTTCTACGTCAAAAACAACGAAGACTAGAGCAAACATATAGTAGCGAATGTTGAACTGAATCCAAGCTCCGCCAGTAGGTTCTAGTCCGCATTCGTAGGTAGTGCGTCTTTCTAGACTGTTCCCACTGGGTCTAAGAATTTTTGAGGCTGACAGTGCTAGGACTGGTACTAGGCTACACAGGATGAAAAAGCCTAGAAGGTACTCGTAACCGCTAAGAACAAACACAATGTTTTTCTACCGCTAATGGTGTAAGGAATAAGCTATCAGTTATCAGTTTTATGGCTTGATAGGTGGCAACTGACAAGTGTTCAGTGAAATATATGGATAATGTTCTTTTACATTATATCTTTTAGGGTTTTCTGAAATCTGGGCAACAGAGTAGATCCTTGTATTTGAATCCTTTTGATTAGTGATAGAAAAGTCCAACAATTATGTCATAATTTGTAACGTATATTTAATAATTCCCCTGAAGCGAGACTAAAAGCCATGAGTGAACAAGCTGAACAAGCTATGGAAACTCCAGTGTTAGACCGCTATGAGTGTCGCTCTTGCGGCTATGTTTATGAACCTGAGAAGGGAGACGATAAAAGTGATGTTCCCCCCGGAACACTTTTTGCAGAACTACCGACAAATTGGCGTTGTCCAGTTTGTATAGCCAAGAAAACTGCTTTTGCGAATATTGGACCGGCGGGTACTGCCTCTGGCTTTAAGGAGAATTTGGGTTACGGTTTAGGTGGTAATACGCTGACACCAACTCAAAAGAACATTTTGATTTTTGGGGCTTTGGCTCTGGGATTCTTGTTTTTCATTAGCCTTTACGGACTACAGTAAAAACCGCTATCTTTATTTACGAGCAACAGGGAACAGGGAACAGGGAACGGGGAACAGGGAACAGGAAGAACTTCTCTTTGCAGGGAATTCGACAAAAATCTACCAAATTTAGGAAAACCTCAGTAATACTGATGCACTCAATTGTAAAAAAGTGGCAAAAGTTTGTTGCCGCATTAATAGTAGTTATGGCTTGTATTGGGTGTAGTAGTGTTCCTTCTATTAGCTACAATCCCTGGCAAGTGATTAATGTTCCCACAGATGCGAAGTTGCTAGATATTGGCTTTACTGGTAACTCTCAACATGGTTACTTGGTGGGCGGTAATGCCACTCTCTTAGAAACTAATGATGGTGGTGAGACTTGGCAACCGCTAAAATTAGAGTTGGATGATCCTCGATATCGTTTTAACTCGGTTAGTTTCTCTGGTCAGGAAGGTTGGATTGCTGGAGAACCTTCTCTATTGCTCCATACTACTGATGAGGGTAAGTCTTGGTCACGGATTTCTTTAAGCGAAAAGTTACCGGGTAATCCGATTGCTGTGACGGCAATAGGCGAAAATACAGCAGAAATGGCTACTGATGTGGGGGCTATTTACCAAACTACAGATGGTGGTCAAAACTGGAAAGCCAGTTTGGAGGCGGCTGTTGGTGTGGTTCGGAATTTGGAGCGATCGCCCGATGGTAAGTATATCGCTGTTTCTGCGAAAGGGAGTTTTTACTCCACTTGGGAACCTGGTCAAAATGCTTGGCAACCCCATAACCGCAATAGTTCCCGTCGTTTGGAAAATATGGGTTTTACTAACGATGGACAAATGTGGTTGTTAGCACGGGGTGGTCAGGTCCAGTTTAGTGATCCGACAAAACCTGAAGAGTGGTTAGAGGGAGAATATCCAGAGTTATCCACGAGTTGGGGTTTACTGGATTTAGCTTATCGGACACCTGAGGAAATTTGGGTCGGTGGTGGTAGCGGTAATTTACTCCGCAGCACTGATGGTGGTAAAACTTGGGAAAAAGACCGTGATGTAGAAACAGTTGCAGCTAATCTTTACAAAATTGTATTTTTTAGCCCTGATCAAGGCTTTATCATTGGCGATCGCGGTGTTTTACTCAAATATAACCCCAAACCAGAGGCAACAACAGCCCCAGCGGCTTAATTACACCCAACTATGGATGTATTCGCCAGAAGAAAGTTGTAAGTTGTAACTCTGTCTAAACTTTGTAGGATAATAAACTCAATAATAGTTTTTGATAAGGGAGTGAAATAAATGGCAGGTACCACTGGAGAACGTCCGTTTGCTGACATTGTTACCAGTATTCGTTACTGGGTAATTCACAGCATCACCATTCCCGCATTGTTTGTTGCTGGTTGGTTATTTGTCAGCACTGGTCTGGCTTATGATGTATTTGGTACACCTCGTCCTAATGAGTATTTTACTCAAGTCCGTCAAGAAGTGCCAATTGTAAGTGATCGTTTTGACGCAAAAAAACAAGTAGAAACATTTATTGGAAAGTAATTTGAGATCATGACTAGCGGTAATAACATCAATCAACCAGTTACCTATCCCATTTTTACAGTCAGATGGATCGCTGTGCATACCTTAGCTGTCCCTACTGTATTCTTTTTGGGCGCGATCGCCTCAATGCAGTTTATCCAACGCTAGGAGTTAATCATGGAAAGAACGCCTAATCCCAATCAACAACCGGTTGAATTAAACCGTACCTCTCTCTATCTCGGACTACTATTAGTCTTCGTTCTGGGAATTCTATTTTCCAGTTACTTCTTTAACTAACTGGACTTTTTGATGTCAGTTGCTAGTTAGGTAATAGGTAACAAGTAATAGGTAATAGGTAATAGGTAACAAGTTACAGAAAGAATATTCTCAACTGACAACTGACAACTGACAACCGACAACTGACGACTGACAACTGACGACTGACGACTGACAACTGACGACTGACAACTGACAACTGACAATTTTTGTAAGTGAGGAAAAAACTGTGTCTGGAAGTGGAAGAATTCCTCTGTGGGTCGTCGCTACGATCGCAGGATTAGGTGTAATAACTGTTGTAGGTATTTTCTTTTATGGATCTTACTCAGGAATTGGTTCTTCAATGTAATCCCATAGCAGGGAACAGAGAATAGGGAATAGGGAACAGGTAACAGGTAATAGGCAGTTTGAAAGTCTTTTGTGTTATGACTTTTTTAACCAATCTCTGTCCTCACCTACCTGGTCACTACTATTCTGGAAGAAGATAGCAATTAAAAATACAAAAAACTGGATTTTTGCTTGATTATCATTTCTGAACTTATTCTGCAAAAATCGCTATAAAAACCGCCTAAATCAATGATTTAGGCGGTTTTGTTTGTAAACAAGTAATTGGCGAAAAAATCAAGTAACCAAACGTGAATTCGATAGCGTAGCGTGACGAGGTAGGAGTCATTGAACCTCACCCCAACCCCTCTCCGTGTCGAACTCACGTTAACCAATTACCCATACTCTAATTAAGCAATATCTTCGCTTTCAATGTATGAAAACAAAAATGCGAAAATAACTGCTGGTAAAACCAAGCCAGTTAGGGGAACGAGGATAGAGGGTAAAAAGGAGGAATAAGCCAAAATAGTAGGCAAAAATGAACTTGACATAGAATTAAAGTCCTGTAAAGTCTTACTACAATTCAAATTGAGCTTACTGCAAAACCATCCCTAATTTGCCAAATTATCAAGATTTTTAACACAGCTTTTTACATTCCCAACATTTCATCCAGTTCTATGGTTGGTAAATTAGGGGGAATTACTGTTTTAATAATCGTGAATTTGTCACTTTCTTGCTGAGTAGTCTGATCAAGAGCGATCGCCGATAAGCGAATTTCTAAGCAGCCAAAAGGAACTTTAAGGTAAATTGCCGTTTCTTCTTCTCCCCAAGCATTAGAACGTAAATCTGATAGAATATGTGGTCCATCCAGGAGACTCCGCGTTTGGTAATCTTCCACCCATAACTTAACAGCTACCTCAGATGAAGCTTCGGGTATTTTTACACGCACCATTACAGATGTACCAGCAACAAGTTCACCCTCTGGTAAAGACAATTGGGGAGTTGGTAAAGACTCCATGATCACGCCAGATTTCTCCGGTGTAGCTTTATCCTCCGAGACAAGAGAATAATTATGATCCTCTATCACTTCATCACCCAAGTTATCCCCATCCTCTGTCACCACCAGATTATCTATAACTATTTCTTGAGACAACCATCCCGGCTGGGTTGTGATTGGACTGGTGATAGTGACTATTTCCGGTTCATTAAGTTCTAAAAGAAGATTGTCAGCAATAGAATCTACCTGAGTTGCTATTTCCTCATCAGCATCCTTGTCTAAAGATTCTTCAGAAACAGCTTCAATTAATAAGTATCCTTGACTGTCCACCCATTGTTGTAAGAGAGAGGAATCCTTCTGAGAATCAACCACATTCAATTCCTCATCCTGGGGAATTAAGTAATTTTCCTGAGAATCAACCACATTCAATTCCTCATCTGCGATCGCAAACTCCTGCTGCAAGCAGTTCCCCTCCGCCACAATTCCCGCGATTAATTCCGCATAGGATGTGTCCTCCAGGATAGACTCATCAATGGGTGATTTCAATATTTTTCCTGATGAAGTTCCTACAGTCGGTAAAAGTGGAGACTTCTTCAGAGGTGCTAATTCTTTCTCAGCAACATCTAACTGATCGGTGACTGTTTCCCCTGGAGTCCGCTTAACCTGCAACCGTTTCAAGTAAGGTAAAGTAGTATGGACTGGTTTAATTACCAACTTTTTCAAATCAATTGGATGAATAGCCAGGGTTTTTGCCAGAGAGTTTGGTGGCGAATTAGTAGTAATCTCAGGTGTGGGATTTTGAGGTAAATTTGGTAATTGTGGTGAAAAAACTTTCAAGGATACCAGAGGTTTAATCTGGGGTGGCAAAGGTTGGTTTGGAGAGGGCTTTAAAATGTGAAACTGGGCTAAATTTGGCGTTTTAGCCACATTAAAAAGTTCTAATCGAATCTTGATAGAGGGCTTAGGCTTAATCGGTGAATTTATTTCTGGTAAAGCGTAACTGGAATGGGATGGGAAAGTTTGTCGTGCTAGTAATTCAGTGACATTGGCTGTAATCGTGAAGGTATGATTAGCCAAAAGAATGATCTCACCAACATCAGTTAATGCACCATATAAATTAATATCTGCTAAAAGTAACTTAGATTCACAATTGAGGGGAATATTAATCAAACTGCTAAAACCAAAAGGTAAGACTTGATTTGTTAATGGCTGCTGAATCCGGTTGATAACTTTTGATTCTAAGGGCGATCGCAATGCAATTTCTAGCCGGAGTTGGCAAAGTCCCCCCAGAGAAAATCCTTCATCTTCCAGATTCTCTATTTCATTTACTTCCACATCACCATGAATCGTAAAATTGTCCCCCCAACAAACAATATAAGTATCTTGATCTAAACTCAGATTCAGTAGTAGAGGTGGTGGTAAAATCGGCGCATTTTCAATAGTCTCCTCATCTAGTAAGGGTTCATCTTCAGGTAAAGCTAAATCTAATAAGTTTTGTAAAATCTGCTCAGTTGTTTCCCCCTTAAACCAGACGGGAGTACCGTGATTCATCACAATACTGACTTCAGTATCAGCATCAGTCGCCACAGCCAGATCACCTTCCTCAACCAGTTGAGGAGGCAGTGTAGGGCTAGTTTCTAGGGGTGATACCTGAATAATGAGGGTACGTTGCCAGGACTGACCCAGCATATCTGACATAATATCCCCAGAGCAGCGTAATTCCCAAATCCCTGGTTTAAAGTGGGTAAAAGGAATTACAGCCATCAGTCCTTCACTATTAGTCCGGCGCGATCGCTTCAGAAGTCTCCGTTTCGGCGGAACTTCGTCAGTAGATATATGGGTAACTCGCACATCAACATCCGTATTATTTAGACCAGAACGAGCCAAAACTCGGTAATTACCTGCCCAAATCTCCAAATTTGACGACTCCAACGTGCGCCAAGTATGATCCCCCTGTTTCTGTATCAGAAATTGCCAGTTTTCCATTATAAATAACGCCTAAACCGAAGAGCAGCCAATAAATATTTTGCATTAACCTGCTTGTCAGTTTAACCCAGCTATCTTCTCTTAACCTAAGTTAAGTAGGTTGGCGTTGAAAATTGTCGTCATAGCAAGACAAGAGGCAAGAGGCAAGAGTAAAGAAGTTTTCAGTGATTTTACGTTTCTTTACACAGTTTGGTTTTATTGTGTTCACCTACTTATCAGTTGTTACTTGCCAGTTATTAGCTAACCAGTAACTTAGGAATGTGAATTAAATAAAGTGCAAAAGTAAAAAAGTAGGGTGAGTTAGCGACAGCGTAACGCACCATTCCACATTAAATCAGAATTGCAGGTTATTAAATTTGCGTTGATTAACATCATCAAATCTTATGTTCAAAGCAACTTATAGCGATTTTGATAATAAGCCACTATCTGCTTAAACTTTTCCCGACTTTCCGCATCAGCAGTTGGTGTCCATGAAACCCATAAGCCAGAAACTTGACTTTGGTTGTAATCAAACTCCACAGATGTTTGGGGAATTAGTCCCACTTCCACACCTACCACCTGACGAAGATGCGCCGCCACTTCCCGATATACAGCCAAAGGTAAACCAGCAAATGTTATTTGCTCTTGTAAATTCATAACTATGAAGCCGCCCCCACAAGATTTCCCATCGGCTTCACCATCGAAATAGGATTACCCACAGAAGCTGTAGTAGCTGGTTTAGATACTTTAACTGGTTGTTCCCCTACTTGTTTAGCAACTTCCACACCGTACTGTTCCAAAATCACAGTCGGATTAGCACCTTTGCCCATTTCAATCCGTTTTACCAACACCCCATTCACCAGTCTTTGTCCTGGCTGTACATATCTACTAGTTGGCTCATCCGGTACTTGTACAATTGCTTGAGGTACTTTACCAATTAAAATTACACCAGTCACAATCACACCTTTAGCCGTTTCTGGTTGTGGTGCTGGTGGTAATATCGTCTTCAGTTTAGGAGACGGTACAGATCCAGCCAAAACCGTAGGTAAAACTGGTCTGATCAAGGGTTTTCGGGCGATCTGTAATGGCTTCTTCGGTAACAAAATTGCTGGTTTAGTTGCTATTGTTTTTATTGGTTTCGGCTGAGTTGCTGTAGGTAAAGGGGGTAATTTAGGAACAGCAATTTTCTCCCCAGGGAGCTTAGTTTTTGTCACACCTATTGACTCTACAATTTGCCCAAAAGGATCAGTTCTTCCTTTCTGTACCACCAACAAACGCTCCGTACCATTTGTTGGTTGAATCAAACTGTCAACTGAACCAGGACTCACGGGTAGTTTACTAGATACAAGAGGATTATTAAAAGGTTGAGTCAAAGATGGTGGCTGTGCCGGCTTCGGAGTAGTTACTTGAAGACCAGGATTTGATTGAGGACCGGCAGGATTAGTAGCTGTTGGTGGTTCACCTATAGTACATCCAGTAAGTACCAAGGTTGTTAAAATAGCTGCGGCAGCAATATGGGAATTTTTACTCATTAGCTGTTCTTAAAAATTATAGGAAAGTTTGTTTATAGAGACATCCGGTAAGCGTAAAACTCAGTCCTTCGACAAGCTCAGGAACCATGTCTTTAGACCTGAGATATAAGCGACTCGTGGGGTTTTAACCGCATAGAGTTTTTTTGTAAAGATTGGTTAAAGTACGTAAAGGTTCATCGCCTTTGTACTTAATGGTGTTATGCTGTTCACAACAGGAACGGTAATCAACCTGTCTAAAAACCTAGCTGCCTAACGGCAATCTGTACCTTGACAGGAATAAAATGTTGCTGATCAGCCCTTGTTTTAGACCACAGTCTTAATTCTGTCCTCTTTATAACCTAAATTTTGATATTTCGTAATCCTATTCCATAACTAATCTTCTGTCGCACCAACCATAATTTTTTTCAACAAGTCTAAGCCTTTTTTAACTTGGCGAGAAACTGTCACAACACTAATGTCTAAGTGTGCTGCTACTTGTTTTTGGGTTAAATCGTACAAGAACACACACTCAACAACCTCACGAGTCCGTTTTTCTAACTTAATCAGAGCTTGTTGTAAACGAATTTGGTCTTCTTGAGCTAGTTGAAAACTGCGATATTTGGTATCTGGAACTAACTCACCCAAAGAAGTAGAACCTTCTTCCTCATCTTGTATAGGTACATCCAAACTTAAAGGGGCGCGATTAATCCATGCTAATTTAATTTCTTGCCATTCACTCAGAGAAATTTGCAATGCCACAGCTAATTCCCTATCAGTAGGTTGGCGATTATATTGTTCACGGAGAGAACGAGAAAGCCCAACAGCTTGTTGTTGTAGTGCTAACCACCGTCTGGGTATTCTTACAGTTACACCTTTATCTCGCAGATAGTGTTGAATTTCACCCCGAATGTAGGGCATCGCATAGGAACTAAAAGCATTGCCCTTAGTAAGTTCAAATTTCTCAATTGCTTTAATTAAGCCTATACAGCCTACTTGAATAAGATCCTCATAGCTCCCATCGCACTGATTAATCCAATAATGCGCTTCCTTTCTGACTAATCCCAAATTGAGTTGTACTAGCTGATTGCGGACTCTTTCAGAACGGGATTGTTGATACTCCCGCAACAACTGTGAAATTTCATGTTTGAGTTCATTATTATTTGTTTCGTTTGTAGTTGTATTAGTCATAACACTTTGATTTTTAAACAAGTAAATTGGGTATATAGTTGCTTTTAAACTAGCTGCGATCGCAGTTTTTTTTCTTTCTTTTGAAACGTTGCCCGTATTCGGCTTTCTCGGAGAAACTGCCGTAAAAATAAGAACTATACTCCATCCATCTTGAAAACTTGGGTTTTCGCCATAGAAAAACTATAGGTTTCAACTTAGACGGGGTTTATATTCGGCTAAATGTAGAGATACAGAATTGAAGCCACCTTATGTTACGTATCAGGGTATGTACTGAAATGAGATCCAGAACATCAAGTAAAGGCTATACAGCAAGAGACTTTTAACTCTTGACTCCCACTTATATGTCAAGTGCAAGTTTTACCTCTACGAAATTGCCGTAAATGCGTTAAAAATTACGATCAGTAATGGACACATCGTCACAATGTTTTTTACTCAACTACCCTAAGTATGTTTCGTAATTTATTAAATAATTATCATAGATTTAAAATATACAATTAGTCATTTAATATTAAACCGGGATTGTACTTAATTTAACTAATTAATTATAAGATTTGGTTATAGATCTTGAGAATTAAAGATAGTTGATGATGATCAAGCTTGATGCTGAGATTATTTTTGTTTATCTGCTAAGTAGGTGAACACAATAAAACCAAACTGTGTAAAGAAACGTAAAATCGCCCAAAACCTCTTTACTCTTGCCTTTTGCCTCTTGCCTCTTGCCCTGCCATAACGACAATTTTCAAGGCCAACCTACTTACCTTCTTTTGATTAAATAAATAATATTACGTAATCAATACCTTGTCCAAATTAGAAAAAGCCTTGATTTGTAGGTTGTGTTGTGGAACGTGAACGTATCCCTGCGGGACACTGCGTGAACGCGGAGCAATTAGCATGAAACCCAACAAATGCGTTGGGTTGCGCTGTCACTTAACCCAACAAAGCAGAAAATGGACAAGGTATTGGTAATTAAATAGTTAAGTTTATCTCAAACCTGAAAACATAAAAATAAAATAAAATTTTAGGTCAGTGAATTTACATAAATAGTCAAAAGCCATAGTTTTCCCAGAAAAAAACCAAGATGTACATTAATAGCTGAGTACATCTTGGCTGGGGTAATTATCACAAATCAATTCTTGTGACTTCTGAATTCATTTTCAACATCATGGAGGTATATTAAGTTACTAAATTGCTAAAATATTTATACAGTATACGCTCCTATGATGTTGTATCAATATTTAGGAAAGGGGTTCAATACGTGCGTAGAACAAACCACGAATCTTCACTTCTTTAGGTTCACCTGCACCTAAATCTGTATCAGAAGGTTGTTCACTTTCAAAAGTTCCAGCTATTTCACCAGAAGTATTGTCTACTTTGGCTACTTGTAAGGAAATTTTACCTGGGAGAATTTCTGCACGTTTAACATTAGTACGGGTCAATTCTTCATTATCAGATCCGGCTGGTAAAGCTACAGCGTTATCATAGCCACTGACCACACCACGACCTTTAGGGTCTAAGAAAGCAGCGCCACGATAGGAAGGTACTTTAAAAGTTCCTTCAAAGTCAGTGGACGTATTGATGCTAGTTAAATTAGGTTGTGTTTGTGCAACTAAGTTTTTGATGGTAAATAAGAAGGGTACTAGTTCACCACCAGGAAGTTTAACGGTGATAGCTTGGAAGTCCAGACCATCTTCTTCCTTAAAGGTTAAGCTCTTGTCTGCATTACTGGTTAGCTGACCTTGTACTTGGTCAATGGTAGAAGTATATCTAGTCATAATTTTACCAGGTACAAATTCTGCTTTTTGACGTTTGTTGGCAGGTTCTTCCTTAACAAAGAAACTGGTTGGTTCTAAACAAAGTTCTTTGATGCTATATTTCACGCTGGGATCAATAGCAATTGAACCACGACTAGTTTCTGCTAGTTGGGGGCATTTGTTAGCCAAGCCAGTGCCACGAATTTGTTCGTAAGTGAGTACATCACGGACGCTAGTGGAAGGTTCATCACTGCAAGCGGTGATTAGCCCTAAGCATAGAGCCAAGAAAGCAACAATTAAAGCGCGATACCTCATGGTTAACCTCAATCTCAAAAAGTTAATATTTAAGTTGTCAAACTGCTTTAGTAAACGTACTTGGACGCATTGCGTTCCTGAGTCGGGAATTTAAACCATAGACTAAGCAGCGAACCACATCCATTTTGGATGATGTATGTGTTTTCAGGACATACAACAAGAGTGTTTGGATAGGGAAATTAGCCAGATCATACGATTTTTTTTAACTCAAAATCAAAGCGCTCTAGTGGTTAAATTTGGCTGTTGTACAGCACAAATCATGAAAAAGCCTTCTCTACCTTAGCATCAAGGATTCTCCTTACCTGAGAATAGTTAGAAAGTTATATATTTAGGAGTTCGGGGTGCAGTCCCTGCGCTCTTTTAGTAGTCGGGAGTGCTGGATGGCTGTTGACCTAATTTTTGTCTCTCATTTCAGTGCATAAGAGACTTCCAAGAAATAAATTATCCCAAGAAACGAACCACAGAGGCACAGAGTACACAGAGAGAGAATTTTTGCATCAGTTTTGGGACATTTTTTTATTTGGAAGTCTCTAAGTAGGTGAACGGCAAAAAACCGTAGACGCGGAGCGGCTTCTCACAAGAGTAATATGTAACGAAAAGTAAAGTTGCCCAAAATTTGTTCTCTTGTCCGTGAGTTCGACCAATAATTTTTAACGCCAACTTACTCACCGCTATATACAGCAAATAGCAGATTAATGAGGTAAGGCCAGACACCAAGACAGTTTTACTCCTGACTCTGAAACTCCAGCAATTCTGCTGTATGACTTTTTTGTTGATCAATTTAGGGACTTTTCCAGTATCGTATTAGTTTTATGGAGTAAACCGTTCCATGAACCATGATCAAAATTGTGCATCTGGGGATTTGTCCTACCAGCTACAGGCGATTTCCGGTGCGGTTAAAGATGTAGCTCAGAACTGTGAAGGAGATGTGATTGCATTATTATCTTTGTTACGTCATTTAGAAAAGTTGCACAAAGAAATTCGGGATGGAGTATTTCAGGAAAATTTGCCGACTAATCGCCAAAGATTATACTCGCTGCTTCGAGATATTGAGTCTGAGGGTGGTTGGCCTTATATTGCGCGAATGCGAATAAAAGCTTTGTTAGTAAATTTGTCGGAGGAAGTTAGTGATGAGGATGATCTTCCCAAATATACTCATGATGTTTTCAAAGTTGATGACTCGTTAGAATAGTTCAATTTATCTTGTAGATTGGATTGATATTCATAAGAGGGTTGCATGGCTGGGATATTATCAGTTTCTCGGACAAATTTAGCTCAACGCCGCCAAAAATTACGTCGGCAGCGACAACTCAAAATTCTTCAGGCTATTTGGCGGACGCTGGCTGTAACTGGATTTGCTGCGGTTTTATTCTGGGGGGCAATCCAACCGATGTGGGTGTTAAAGGATTCGGGGCAAATAGTGATTAAATCTGGTGGTCAAGTTTTGACGCAAAAGGACATTTATTCATTGTTGGGGTTGTCGTCTCCTCAGTCTTTGTGGCGAGTTCAACCTGCCCTAATTGCTGATTCTTTAAGAAAACAACCGAACATTGCCCAAGCTACGGTTAGCCGCCGTTTATTACCTCCTGGTTTAATTATTGAAATCCAGGAACGAATACCAGTGGCGATAGCTCAAATAACTGAAGATCAAACGGTAACTAGTTGTGTGCTAAATCCGGCTTTCACGGGTAAGTCTGCTGAGGTTAAGTCTTGTTTACAAAATAGCAGTACGGCTAACAAACAAAATGAACTGGGTTTGTTGGATGCTAGTGGCGTATGGATGCCTTTATCAGGCTATATCTCCATTAGCCCCAACTCCAAATTACCTCGACTCATAGTAATTGGGGCGATCGCCCAATACCAGCCATTCTGGAGGCAACTTTATGAAGCTATCAGTAGCAGTTCTCTCCAAGTGACAGAAATTAATTTTCAAGATCCTACGAATTTAATTTTGAAAACTCAATTAGGAAATGTCCATTTAGGTAGCCCTAGCAGTAGATTAACTGAACAAATTCAAGCACTTGTCCAAATGCGCCGTTTACCAAATGAAGTTAATCCTAGTAATATAGATTACATTGATCTCAAAAATCCTGCTATTCCATTAGTACAAATGAATCAAAAAAAATCAGGCTTAGTTATCAAGAAATCAGACTTACTGAACAAAACACCAATCCGTTGACAATTTCATATTTTTGTAAATTAGGTATATATTACACATATAGATATGGAATTCTTTAGCCATTAGTTACAAAATCATGCCAGAGGTTGTAAAGTTAGTAACTAAAAAACATTCATCAAAAAACGTGGGGAGGTTATTAAAAATTATTACTAGTACACTGTCGGTTAAGGGACTTCCAATTAAAAAAATACCCAAAAATTTCTTGTGGTGCGGGACGAAAAGCCTGCTAATCATCAAGGACAGGCAGGACTTGTGCTGAGCTTGTCGATAGCGTAGCGTGGCGTTAGCCATAGTATGCCCATCCCACAAAATTGGGTAATTTATTTTTTGGTGTTCCCTAAGTGAATGAACCATTCTCAATTGCCAAAAAGCTTGCTCAATATTACTTTTGACTTTTGACGAACGCCCGGCGGTACTAGCATTAAGCTTTGTCAAACAGTTAATAACCAGTTAAGTGACTGCTGTCAAGCAGTTCCAACAGCTTGAAATCCATAGATAGGGTTGTTTTGTTATAGTGGGGGCTACGGAGAAGTTTAGCTAACGCTATTGTTGAATTAATCTGTTGCTGATAAAAAGGATGAGATCAATGAATGTCTATACTTTTTGGAACTATACTTTTTAAGAATAGGGGGGAGTCAGCAAAATCAGGGGTTGATATGGAAGGAGTCACATAAGTTAGGAATCACTGAGTAAAATCCTGTAATCAACAGAGTTTCATAATCAATTGATGTCTTAACTATCTTGGCAGTTGCCAGATCATAAACTGTAAAGCTAATCAACAATCCATAAGTAAAAGGGTTAGCCGGCAATAGTCTGAATATCTGACCCTACAACTGAGGTTTTATACCTCTTTCATGGACAAATTATCACATCTTAACCTGCCATCATATAGGCTGGGAAATAGCAAAAAAAATAAAATCCACTGCCAAGACAAATTTTGGCAACTGGTTGACTCGTAGGTGAATTACACCGAAAAAAGTCGTTTATATACCTTTCACAAATCCAATGACACTTGATAATAACCAAGGGCTGACTAATAACTCTCAAACTCCAGGACAACTAGGGTTCTCCCAGGCTGTGAACTCAAATAACCCCTTTAGTAACTCTGGGCTAAATTTTGCCCAAGGTAAGGATAGCAAGAGAATTTCTCCTGAAAATAGCGGTATTGGTGAAATTGTGCCAGGCCGTGTTGCTAATATTAAGGTGATAGGTGTAGGTGGTGGTGGTGGTAATGCTGTCAACCGCATGATTGAGTCTGATGTGTCCGGTGTTGAGTTTTGGTCAATTAACACTGATGCTCAAGCTTTGACTTTAGCGGGCGCTCCTAGTCGCTTGCAAATTGGACAAAAATTAACTAGAGGACTAGGTGCGGGTGGAAATCCGGCGATTGGTCAAAAGGCGGCGGAAGAATCTCGTGATGAAATTGCTACTGCTTTAGAAGGCGCGGATTTAGTATTCATTACTGCTGGTATGGGTGGTGGCACAGGTACAGGTGCAGCCCCAATTGTGGCAGAAATAGCCAAGGAAATGGGCGCTCTTACTGTTGGTGTGGTGACTCGTCCATTTATCTTTGAGGGACGCAGACGCACTAGCCAAGCAGAACAAGGGATTGAAGGCTTGAAAAGTCGGGTAGATACCTTAATTATTATTCCCAATAATAAGTTATTGGAAGTCATTCCTGAACAAACTCCCGTGCAAGAAGCTTTTCGCTATGCTGATGATGTATTGCGTCAAGGTGTGCAAGGAATTTCTGATATTATTACCATTCCTGGATTGGTCAACGTTGACTTTGCTGATGTGCGGGCTGTGATGGCTGATGCGGGATCGGCTTTGATGGGAATTGGTGTGAGTTCGGGCAAGTCTAGAGCTAGAGAAGCTGCGATCGCCGCAATTTCTTCACCTTTGCTAGAATGTTCTATTGAAGGAGCTAGGGGGGTTGTCTTTAATATCACTGGTGGTAGTGATCTGACCCTTCATGAAGTTAATGCTGCGGCAGAAACAATCTATGAAGTCGTTGATCCTAATGCCAATATTATTTTTGGAGCGGTAATTGATGACAGACTGCAAGGAGAAGTCAGAATTACTGTAATTGCAACTGGATTTACAGGTGACATCCAACCTCCATCAGCACAAACCGTAGTTACCCCTAGAGTTGTCACACCCACTCCCACAACTACCAGAAGACCCTCACCACTACAACAACCTGTCAATAACCCCAGTCCAGTTGTAGAACAACCAAAAGAAAAACCTTCCTTGGATATCCCCGATTTTCTGCAAAGACGACGAACACCACCAAAAAATTAAATGATAGTGGATATGAGATTTTAGATTAAATTTACAGTCTCAGTTGAGGCTGGTGTATACAAGTTGTTAGTTATCAGGAGTTCAGGAGTTCAGGAGTATGGCTAACGCCACGCTGCGCTATCAGGAGGTAGGGGCGCAGGGCCTGCGCCCATTCAGGAGTTCAGGAGTATGGCTAACGCCACGCTGCGCTATCAGGAGTTCAGGAGTATGGCTAACGCCACGCTGCGCTGTCAGGAGTTCAGGAGTTCAGGAGAAAGAAAAAAGAAAAAAGAAAAAAGAAGAAAGAAGAAAGAAGGAAGAAGGAAGAAATTTCTCCTCTACTCCCCCTACTCCCCCTACTCCCCCTACTCCCCCTACTCCCCCTACTCCCCCTACTCCCCCTACTCCCCCTACTCCCCCTACTCCCCCTACTCCCCCTACTCCCCCTACTCCCCCACTCCCCTACTCCCCTGCCTATTTATTGGCTTCTACCCATTGAATGACCTGATGGGCAAGGTGAGTACCATCAAGACGGTCAATTTCCCGGATGCCTGTGGGACTTGTGACATTGACTTCCGTTAGGTAGCCACCAATTACGTCAATACCCACGAAAATTAAGCCATCTTGCCGGAGTTTTGCGGCTAAATGGCTGCAAATTTCCTGTTCTCTTGGGGTAATGGTGGTTTGAGCAACTGTGCCACCTGTTGCCATGTTATTCCGAAAATCACTACCACTAGAAAGCCGATTTAGCGCACCTATGGGTTCACCATTGAGTAAGATAATCCGTTTATCTCCCTCCTTTGCTTGGGGTAAATAATTTTGTACCATAACGGGAACTTGACCTTGGAGCGTGCTAAGTTCAACAATGGAATTAAAATTGCGATCGCCTGATTGTAAAAATAAAATTCCCTCTCCAGCTTTATTTCCCAGGGGTTTGAGAATTGTTGCTTCTTTGGCTTCCACAAACTGGCGAATTACCTGTTTGTTAGCGCTGACAATCGTTTCGGGAATACATTCCCTAAACTGGAGAGCATACATTTTCTCATTAGCATCACGAATCCCCGCCGGATCATTTATCACTAAAGTTTTATTTTGGTCAATATAATCCAGAATATAAGTAGCATAAAGATAAGCATCATTGACAGGTGGATCTGTCCGCATAAACACGGCATCCATCGTTTCTAAAGGAGTAAAGACACTAGGGTTTAATTTAAACCAAGGATTAACAGCTAACCAACGCCCCTCTAGTAACTCCACAGGAACAAGTTCTACCTGCTGCAAGACAGCCCAAGCTTTACCATCAATAACACTCAGCAAATTTGCCTGAGTTACCCAAATTTCGTGTCCTAGAATTTGCCCTGCTTCCATCAAAGCAACACTGGTATCATGACATGGATCAAGCCGATGGATGGGATCAATAATAAAAGCTAGTTTCACTCTTTATACCTCTTTTATCTAGGAGTTTTAATATTAAATATCCCCGACTTCTCCAATTAATTCATTCATCTCAGGGAAAAAGGAGAGCAAGAAGTCGGGGATCTGATCCACAATATTTTAAGAAACTAGCATTTCATCTAACTTACCTTGACGCTCTAAAGTATGGATATCGTCACAACCACCAATGTGAACATCATTAATAAAAATTTGTGGTAAAGAGCGTTTTCCATTAGCTCTTTGAGACATTTTATCTCTTGCTATTTCGTCTCCATCAATGTTGTATTCGATAAAATCAACACTTTTGCTTTTCAGTAGACTTTTAGCACGCATACAAAACGGGCAAGTTGTCCAAATGTAAATTTCTACTTTTGCAGCCATAATATTTTCAACAAAATGTAATACTTCTTAATTTTAGACCTAAGTTAATAGGTAATGGGTAATGGGTAATGGGTAATGGGTCAAACATTCTTCCCAATGACCAATGACCAATGACCAATGACCAATGACCAATGACCAATTACCTATTCCCAATTACCTATTCCCAATTACCTATTCCCACTCAATAGTTCCAGGTGGTTTGGAGGTAATGTCATAAACCACACGGTTAACACCTTTGACTTCATTCACGATGCGGGTAGAAATTGCTTCTAGCACATCGTAAGGAATCCGCGCCCAATCTGCCGTCATACCATCTTCGCTGGTGACAATCCGTAAAACAATGGGATAGGCATAGGTGCGTTTATCACCCATAACACCAACGCTGCGAATAGGTAATAGAACCGCGAAAGCTTGCCAAACCTCATTATATAAACCGCGTTGATTAATTTCTTGACGAACAATTAAATCAGCATCTCGCAAAATATTCAAGCGCTCGGAGGTAACTTCACCTAAAATGCGAATGGCTAAACCGGGTCCGGGGAATGGTTGACGTTGGACAATTTCTTCTGGTAAACCAATGGAACGCCCGACTTTGCGGACTTCATCTTTAAATAGTTTCCGCAGTGGTTCTACCAGTTTAAATCTCAAGTCTTTTGGTAAACCACCCACATTGTGATGACTTTTAATTTTCACTGCTACCCGTTCACCACTTTTTGGATCAACGTTGGTATCAGCAGATTCAATCACGTCTGGATAAAGTGTCCCTTGAGCTAAGTAGTCAAAATGCCCAAGATCCCTTGATGTCTCCTCAAAAACACTGATAAATTCATGTCCAATGCGGCGACGCTTTTCTTCGGGATCAGTTACTCCAGCAATAGCTGAGATAAATCGTTCCCGGGCATTAACATATTCTACAGGAATATGAAATTGTTCTTTAAATAACTTTACTAATCTTTCGGGTTCTAGTTTTCGCATAAAACCCTGATCAATAAATACACAGGTTAGCTGCTCACCAATGGCTTTATACAGAAGAAAAGCTAGAGTTGAAGAGTCTACACCGCCAGACAATGCTAATAATACCCGTTTGTCTCCTACCTTGGCGCGAATTTCCTGAATTGATTCTTCGACAAAAGCGGCTGTTGTCCAAGTTGGTTCACAGTCACAGATATGGTAAACAAAGTTGCGAATTAAGGCTATACCACCCTGAGAATGGACGACTTCGGGGTGAAATTGCACACCATAGAGTTTTTTGTCATGGTGAGCGATCGCTGCACAAGGAGTATTATCAGTATGTGCCAGTAACTCAAAGCCAGGAGGCATATTTGTGACTGAATCTCCATGACTCATCCACATGGTTGCACCCTCTTCGACATTAGTTAATAAGTCTGTGGGGTCATCTATGTATAGAGATGCTTTACCATATTCACCCCGTTCGGCTTGGATAACTTCCCCACCCAGTTGATTAACCATGAGTTGCATACCATAGCAAACACCGAGAACGGGTATTCCCAATTTCCAAATTTCTGGGTCACAATGGGGAGCGTAGTCGCTATATACGGAATTTGGTCCACCGGAAAGGATGATACCTTTGGGGTTGATTTCGCGTAACTGTTCGGCTGCGGTGCGATAGGAAATAACTTCTGAATATACTTGAGTTTCGCGGATACGACGCGCAATTAATTCAGAATATTGAGAGCCAAAGTCTAAAATTACAATTATTTGACCTTTAAGTTTCCCCAAATTTTCTGGTGTTTGAGGTATTTTTTCGGTTGGTAGAGTCACCGCTGTATTCATGCTATGGAGGTTGTGTTGTTAATGATAAGAAGTCTGGACTGTGATTTTTATGATTTTTGTGATTAATGGTGATAACAAATTAATGAATCATCTAAACAAATTAATTATACAAATCATAGTTAAAAATATTTATTTGTGGTACTTACGATAATTCCTATTAATTTAGCACAATTTTTCCAGTAATATCCAACCAGTTTTACTTTTTACGAGAATTTGGCGATCGCGGTCAAAAAGTACAGAACCACAAGCTATCATGGTTTTACCTTGTTCATTATGGCTATTCATATATTCTTGAGTACGGATATCAATGCTTTCTGCAATGGAACTATAAACCTGATTTACCCAATTACTACCACTATTACTATCGAGAATTCTCAGATGCTTTAATGCTGCTTCTGCTGTAGGACTCTGAAAAATGGTTTGAATATCGGAAGATCCTAATCCTAGCATAGCAGAATGGGCAGTTAAAATTTCCCGGCGACCATCAGCTAAATGATGATGAGTGTGAAAGATTCCCCCCGCTAGTTTCATCAATTTACCGTGATAACCAAATAATAAAATTTCTTTTACACCTAAAACATCAGCAGCGACTAACATTGGACCTAACCAATTCGCAGTTTTTACCATTTGTGCGGGGTTGATACCGAGTTTTTGAGCTAAATCTAGGCCATTTTCCCCAATACAAAAGACCAAAGTGGGAAATTGACTGGCTTTTTCGGCTAAATCAGCACGAAAAGCTGTTAATTGATCTGGTGTACTTAAAGGTTGAGAAATCCCTGTTGTTCCTAATAAAGACAGTCCTTCCACTACTCCAAACGCGGAATTAGAAGTACGGACTGCAAGCGATCGCCCTTCTGGTAAAATAATTGTTACCTTGATTTTTTCCGTCGGTTTTAATAATCGCTGTAAATTTTCCTGGAATAACTTTTGGGCATAACCATAAATTGCGGCTTTCCCCTCACCATTGAGTTGCTTCCCAATCCCCTCTCCACCCTGAATAATTACCGCTGCTCCATCTCCCTCGTACCATGCCACCATCGCCCAAATCGGTGTATTCTTTGTTAAATCTAGGTTATCACCTGGATCACTGCGAGTCATAGCCAAAGCCTGATTTTCTGATATTCCTGCGACTTGTTCAATGGGTATTTCGGCAATTTCAGCAGGTGTAATCAAATCTACAGAAGTCGCAGTCAGGGGTTGATGATAGCGTAACCAATGCAAAGCCGCAACAGCAGCAGCACAAGCAAAAACGGGCAAAGTGTATCCAGAACGCGACATAGTGATAATTAAAAATTATTCATGATTAATTATCTCACACCCCAATTTCCAATAACAAAATTTGCATATCTTCCCAAGAAATATCTTGTTGAAGATAACGGGGTGAATCAGGATTATAGGGACTTGCTATTCTGTCAATTGCGATAATTGTAGCTGTATCTGGTAACACTGGGACATCTGGATCATAAGCTGTTGGGCGCATTAAAGAACTAGAAAAGCCTTTAAACACAGCAATTTGATCAGGTTCGTCATCAATTTTGACAGTGACGATGAGAACTTCTTGGGATTTTTTGACTGTATATTGTTCCAGTCTTTTACCAACAGAGTTATTCATTAATTCAGCAGTCGGAACTACGATTTTTGTGATGAATTTGATTTGGATGATTTATTGATCAGGAAAACAAGTCGGAACTATGATTTGTGTGATTAATTTTATTTAGATAATTAATCCGAATAATCACAGTTCAGAATTTTTTCTAACTTTTCAATTGCTTAATGTGTAGCGGAACGTCCATGTTTACCCAGTTTAACAGCGACAAAATAACTTAAATAAATTACGTAAATTGCTAAAGTCACTATCCCCAAAAACCCTAGAAAAGCAGGTTTGCTATTGTGGTGAAAATAGTCTTTAAAGATTAATGGTGCTTCTAACCAGACACTACAGTAAGGAGTTTTAATCGCAGTTCCTGAAAAAGCACAACCTAGGAAGGGTAAAAGGGCTATTGCTCCTAAACTACAATAAACTGTTGTCGCCCAACGCCAAGAAGTAAAAATTAGTTTTAATGGACTATGGGGATAATAGTCAATTTCATCATTGATATCTACCCAAAACCATAGCGCAATTGGGATCAGAATCCGCGCCATTAAAGCAGAGATGAAACTAACTCCAAAGCTACCAATCATTAAGTACATACTAACAATTAATAAACTAGCCACTCGCCAGTAAATCATTAATAAGCGTTGCATTCCTTCAGCTTTTTGCACAAATGCCCAAATTGAAAGAATTAAAGGAATAATCAGCGTAAATAATAACGCTAGTCTATAATCCATCCAAACATAAGGGCGAAACCATACTTGTGTCATAAAGTCAATAACAAAAATAGAAAATTTGTGAATAGATATTTGATAGCGTTAGCTATTCTAGAAAAATTCAGTTTGGGGACTTTTCTCAAAAGCGAAAAACGGGGAGTTTATTCCCCGTCTAGTTCAAATCCATTAATTAATGGAGGTTTAAACCATTGATATTCCAGTAAATTGTTACTTATTGAAAAAAGCACGACTGCTGATTCTAATCTTCGTACAGACGGCACTCATCTGCTTCTGGATTAGCATCACAATATTGTTCCAAAGCGTTTTTAGGCTTGATTTGACGCTGGTGAGAAGCTTCCGCTTGTAATTCTTCTACAGCATCCCAAGCAGCAGCACATTCAGCGGAGTTGCTACCTGAGATATCACATACAGTGCGGGCTTGTTCAAGTTCTTCTTGGATTTTTTCTTGAATGTCCCCAGTAGCTTGTGTTTGGGTATTAGTCATGATTATTTCTCCTTATGTTTTGTTTATACTAGTATAGAAAGAATTTGAAAATTGTAGTTTTCTGTCTCTGAGATCACTAGTTTTACACTTTTGGTGATAATTCCAATGGCTAATATCTTGCAAATAGGCTCTTGGCTCATTCAGCGAGATATGTCCAGAGTATTATCCCATGAATATCATAAGCTGTTATACCTATAACTTAACAGATTTTCATTTTGAATACAGACTTGAAATATCGCTTATAATCATCTGATAGTTTAGCACAAACCAATATATTCGCTTATAAGCTTAAATTTTTATTGATATGAATTTAATTATAACTTTACTTCATGTATAAGTTTATTGTCGGTGTAGTAATTTTTAACTTACCTTTGGGGGTTAAAGTCCCCTGCTTCTACAAGCAGCGGGTTTTGCGTCGGGGTAAAATCCCCGTTACAAAACGTAATTCTAAATTCTAAATTCTAAATTCTGCATTCTTTTAATTAAGCTTAGAGATTAAAATTTAATTTCCCAGATATCATTTTATAATTTAACTAAAGTTGATCTCATCCTCACGAGGTTATTATGACAGCTATCACCGTCAACTTAAACCCTATTATCCAATTAAGTGATCAGCAATTTTATCAACTCTGTCGAGAAAATCCTGAAGTCAAATTTGAACGCAATGCCAAAGGAGAAATATTGATTATGTCACCAACAGGAGGAGGAACAGGAAAACGTAATGTGGAAATTGCCGCAGATTTTGTGTTTTGGAATCGTAAATATAAACTAGGGGTTTGTTTCGACTCTTCCACCTGTTTTAAACTTCCCAATGGTGCAAATCGTTCTCCTGATGTTGCTTGGATTAAAAAAGAAAGATGGGATACACTCACACCAGCAGAACAAGAAAAGTTTTCCCCAATTGCCCCAGATTTTGTTTTAGAATTAATGTCACCTAGTGATAGTTTGCAGGAAACGCGAGCAAAAATGCAGGAATATATCAATAATGGAGTTAAATTAGGTTGGTTAATTAATCGAAAAATGCGCCAAGTGGAAATTTATCGTCTTGGTAAACCAGTAGAGATATTAGAATTTCCCCAAGAATTATTAGGTGAAGATATTTTGCCAGAATTTATTTTAAATATGGAAATCATTTGGGGATAGGTTGTTGAAATTCAACAACCGGATCATCTTGGTAAGTCATGGTAATATAATGCTATTATTTACCTGTACTCACAATTCCTGACCATTGTACCTTTTTCTCCCGTTCTCGACGATAAGAAAAGAAATGTTCTGGAGTTTGGAAAGTACAATAGGGAGCGATCGCTACTTGTTCTACACTAAATCCTAATTGTTCCAATTGTAAAGCATTTACCTGGCGCACGTCTAAACGCACCTTTCCCGGTTCTGGATCTCTCAGCAAAGGTGAATTAGGTAAATTGTGCAAAGCAGAAATAACTCTTTCTGGTTGACCATCTGGTACAACGGTACTGCCAATTTCCGCAGCCACTTCCACAGAGACTTGGTAAACTTCCCCAGCAATAGCTGGACCCATTGCTACTCGCAAGTCTATTAAATTACTACCATGCGATCGCATTCTTGCAATAGCTTCAGGCACAATTTTCGCCGCTGTACCCCGCCAACCAGCGTGTAAAGCCGCCACCTGTCCAGTTTTGACATCGCCAATCAACACAGGTGTACAATCAGCAGAAGCCACCCACACAGCTTGTAAAGGTTTATGACTAATTAAACCATCTGCCAACGCCAAATCATCATCACTGGCATTGACATGATCATCAACTTCCTGGGGAGTTAAAACAGTATTGCCATGTACCTGTTTCAAGCGATAAGCTAAAGCATCGGGTTGTAGAACCGGAGTTAGCTCATGAGGTAAGCGTGGCCAAAACTGTTGGGTAAAGAAACCATGAGACCAGGGTTCTAGAAGATTACAAGTTAAGTAAGGTAGACCTTCCCAATTGTGCCATTGCCAAGTGTGCATCTTTAACCAAACCTCAATAGACAATTAATAACCTTCAATCAATGCTACAGCAGAAGTCAGGAGTTCAGGAGGTAGGGGCGCAGGGCCTGCGCCCATTCAGGAGTTCAGGAGTATGGCTAACGCCACGCTGCGCTATCAGGAGTTCAGGAGTATGGCTAACGCCACGCTGCGCTATCAGGAGTTCAGGAGAATGAAATTTCTCCCCTACTTCCCCTACTCCCCCTACTCCCCTACTCCCCTACTCCCCCTACTCCCTACTCCCTACTGCCTACTCCCTGCCTTCATAACGACAGGATATTTTTTTATTTGGAAGTCTCTTAAAACAATGGTGAACTGTGGTGGAATTTAATCAGCAACTTTTGATAGATAGCTTAAAAGCAGAATATAAGCATCAAGATTTACCATTCTCTCTACATATTTTTAACACTTTATCCTCCACAAATCAAACCCTGTGGCAACTAATTGACCAAGGAGAAAAACCCGGCTCTGTAGTTATTGCCACCCAGCAAACCGCCGGCAGAGGGCAATGGGGTCGGGAATGGCAGTCTCATAAGGGTGGTTTATATCTTTCAATGGCAATAGCTCCTAATTTGCCAGCTACCAGCAGTTATCAACTTACCTTGGCTAGTGCTTGGGGAATTACAGCACAATTAAGAAAATGTGGTATACCTGTGGGCATAAAATGGCCAAATGATTTAGTATTAGATGGTCGCAAGTTAGGCGGCATTTTAACTGAAACCAAAGTCAATCAAGGACAAATCACTCAAGCTATCATTGGTGTGGGGATTAATTGGGCAAATCAAGTTCCAGAAACTGGAATTAATCTGCAATTATGGCAAAATTCCCAGAATTGTCAGATAGTTGATCACCTAGAAATCCTCACCTCACAGGTTTTAATAGGAATTAAGTCCGGTATAGAGTGTCTACAGACAGAAGGAATAAACATACTTTTGTCTCACTACCTTGATTTACTTACAAATATGGGTGATCAGGTTTATGTCAATAATTTTTTAGGTAAAGTAGTTGGCGTGACTCAAGAAGGTAATCTGCGTTTAAAAATGACAACTGATGATGCAAAAGCAGCTTTAACACCAGAAATTTCTGTCCAACCGGGTACAATTAGCTTGGGTTATCGTCAAACTTATTAAGGCTAGTAATGGGTCATTGGTCATTGGTGAGTAATTTTCTGTTTTAATCCTGTAAATCCTTTAATCTTGGACATCCTAATTCGGGCAAGGTATGAGGATTGGATCTTGTCTGTTGTTCGTTTGTAACTTCTTCTTGACCACTGACCACTGACGAATGACGAATATTGATTATTTAACCTTTATTACACACAACAAAAGAGAAAAAATGACGCAGCACCATAAATCTGCCCATAAAAACTTTTACTACGGCGGTACAAGTAAACGCTTTGCTTCTAGATTGCCAGCACAAGGTATCTGTTTATTAAGTAGCTTCAGTCTTCTTAGTGGCGGGTTTGTAACTGCTCAGTCTGACACTTCCTCAATAGACAATATTGTTCCTACTATTGAGAATTCTCAACCAACAGCAGTCACAAATCCAGTTCAGAAAGAAGCTGGTGTTTCTGAAATAGCGAAGCCACAACCAGATTTTTCTGTCCGCCGAGTTAATCTAAAAAAGAGGCTAAATAGCAAAGGTGTTGCCAAGGGAGAAGATACTCAACCTACTGCTAGTGTGAGAATTTCTAAACCCAAGGGAGAAGATACTCAACCTACTGCTAGTGTGAGAATTTCTAAATCTAAGGGAGAAGATACTCAACCTACTGCTAGTGTGAGAATTTCTAAATCTAAGGGAGAAAATACTCAACCTACTGCTAGTGTGAGTGAAGTTGATTCTGTAATTAAAAAACTGCCAGAACTCCCTCAACAAGCTAATAATTCTCAAGACACTGCTAAGGATACAGAGAATAAATCCAAGGATTACAACAACGCTTATATTGACACGAATGAGTATAAAAATGTAGGTGAAAGTAACTATGCACCGCCTAGTTCTGTAGTAGTAACAGAACGTTCTAGCGGTTGTGGGGCGACGGTGTCTACCACTTGCGCTAAATCTACACAAACTCCTGCTGTGGCTAAGTCTCAAGAATCATCACCGACTTGGCTGAAGAAAAGTGAAGTGGCGAAAGTAGTGACTGCCTCTAGGCAGAAACAAGTAGGCTGGAAAACTATAACTGCCAACAGTAATCAAAGTGAGAATGTGACTGAGGCTGTGGCTAGTAGTGTTAGCAAAATCAGTCAGCCTCAAAATCAAAATAATTGGCGGATTTCCAGAAGTAATACCAGCAGTCATACAAAGGCTGCCTATCATGCTAATAACTTTATTCCTAGTCCTAGGGAATTTAGCACGACCAAGGTTAGTTCTACCCCTATTGCTCCCCAGGTAGGTAGTTTACCTGCGCCAATGATAGAGGGTAATGTTGCTCCTCGTCCTAGTATGGTGTCTTATGACTTCTCTTTGGCATCAGTTTTGCCGGCAGTTCCTTATACTAATACACTGGCTTATCGTGGTGCTGGTGGCGGTTCGGGAATAGTTTTCCCGCTGTCGGTGGCTGCACCAATTACATCTCTATTTGGCTGGCGTGTTCATCCTATCACGGGCGATCGCCGTTTTCACGCTGGGACAGATTTAGGTGCGCCCACAGGAACACCAATTTTAGCCGCGGCTAAGGGTCAAGTAGAATCAGCTAACTGGTTAGGTGGTTATGGTTTAGCTGTAGTAATTAATCACGGTTCTGCTCAACAAAGTCTCTACGGGCATATGTCAGAAATCTTTGTTCAACCTGGACAATGGGTAGAACCAGGAACTGTGATTGGTCGAGTTGGTAGCACTGGCAATTCTACAGGACCCCACTTACACTTTGAAGTCCGTCACCTCACCCAAAATGGATGGGTGGCTGTTGACCCAGGCGTGCAATTACAAGGTGGTCTCAGCCAATTGGCAGAAGCTACAGCAGGGGTGAAAACAGCCCAGGCTCGGTAATTAGGCGGGAGTGGGGGAGTGGGGGAGTAGGGGAGTAGGGGGAGTAGGGGGAGTAGGGGAGTAGGGGGAGTTGGGGGAGTTGGGGGAGTTGGGGGAGTTGGGGGAGTTGGGGGAGTAGGGGGAGTAGGGGGAGTAGGGGAGTAGGGGAGTAGGGGGAGTAGGGGGAGTAGGGGGAGTTGGGGAGAAATTTCTTCCTTCTTTCTCCTGAACTCCTGATAGCGCAGCGTGGCGTTAGCCATACTCCTGAACTCCTGAACTCGAACTCCTGAACTCGAACTCCTGATAGCGCAGCGTGGCGTTAGCCATACTCCTGAACTCCTGATAGCGCAGCGTGGCGTTAGCCATACTCCTGAACTCCTGAATGGGCGCAGGCCCTGCGCCCCTACTTCCTGACTTCTACAAATATCCGTTTTCTGCTAGGAATGCGGTTGTAATTTCCTCTTGTTGATGGTGATTATTTCCAGGGGTTAGGAATTTTTCTACGTATTTACCCAGGATGTCTCCTTCTAAATTTACCCAACTCCCTGCTACTAAATGACTGAGATTGGTTTCGCTGTAGGTCAGGGGAATGACGGCGACTGTAAATTGAGATGATTCTGATTTGTATGCAGCGATGGTGAGGCTGATACCATTGATAGCAATGCTACCTTTAGGAACTATATAACGAGCGATCGCTTCTGGGGCAATAAAGGTCATTTCCCAAGAACTAGCTGTTTGTTCAGATGTGATTAACTGACCAATTCCATCTACATGACCCATGACAAAATGACCGCCGACTTTACCACCTACCCGCAGGGACGTTTCTAAGTTGACGGATCTTTGTTGCGTTTCTTCTTTACCCAATGTAGTGCGGCGGAGGGTTTCCGGCGAAGCGGTGGCAATAAACCCATCTTTTAAGATTTCTTCAACTGTTAGACACACGCCATCTACCGCTACACTATCACCATAGGCTAAGTCCTGAATGATCATCTTTGACTGATTTAGATAACTAATCTGCCACAAATCTCCCATTACGGGTTTTATCGTTCCCAAACCTTGAATTAATCCTGTAAACACAGCTTTTCCAAAACTAATTTTATTTATTCCCTAATTTTGGCGGAAATTAACTAATAATTCTGGGAAAAAATGTAAAGCTTTCCCATTTTAATTTCTTTCCCAATTCCGGTAAATGAATATTAACATATTAACATCAATCCCCAGGCATACTTGAATCGGAGGATTAAAGAAGGATAAAATATGAAGGATAAATAAATTAGTTGTTAAGATGGTGTGAAATTAGTTTATTTATACCTAATTGTTAGTACACCACAGTAACAGTCAAATAACCATTAAAAATTCCTAAAAAGCTGGTTTAGGCTGCTTTTTTTAATTTTTAATTCTTAATTTTTAATTTGATGAAGAGTGTATTATCTGTTACAAATTTCCAGGCGATTAAGGAACTTTAGAGGCTGAACCAATGATAGAAATGAAAGTCGCTGGTATAGCATTAGATGCAATCACCCGCAGCCCAATTGTACTTTTGAAGGATGGTTCAGATCGTCGCGCTTTGCCTATTTATATAGGTCAAGAACAGGCCAGAGCAATTATGGGGGCAATGGAAAATCAAAAGCCGCCTCGACCTTTAACCCACGATTTGATTGTGAATATGCTGGAAACATGGAATATGACTTTGGATAAAGTTATTATTCATACCTTGCAAAAAGATACTTTTTATGCGGCGTTGATTCTTCAGCAAGGCGATGTCAAAAAAGAAATTGATGCTCGTCCGAGTGATGCGATCGCTATAGCTCTCCGTACAAATACTCCTATCTGGGTTATGGAAGAAGTAGTAGCTGATGCTTCTATTCCCGTAGATCGTGATGCTGATGAGGCTGAACAGGAAGCTTTCCGTGAATTTATTTCTAATCTCCGTCCTGAAGATCTAATCAAGCGGTTTGGGAATGGTGACTAACTAAGGTTAGGAGTCAGGAGGAATCTTGACTCAACTTGATTCAGAATTTTGTTGGGTTTCCTTGGGTCAACCCAACCTACATTTTTTTAACAACATGGAGTTAAATATCATACAAACACAAATTATAAAATATTCCCTCAGATAGATTTTTTAATCATAATTGTTTTCTATCATGATTTGGGTTTTTGTGCTGATGGTGAAATTAAAAATTTCTCCAACAGGAAGTAATCGAAGTAATATTAAAAACATAAAATAACATTGCGGTCAACTTATTGAAAATTTATGGTAGTGGTGATGGGGATTCTGTGGGCGAGTTATCGACAGTGGTTAATGCGGGTAAGAACTAATTATGGTTATGGTGGTGTGATAGCTGTGTGTTTGTTATTGCCAGCACTAATTGTCCTTTTTGTGGTGAGTTGGTTAATACTTAATGGTGAATTAGCGAAGTTATATAATTATGCTTTTGCTATTTCCCTTCTTGAGTTTGTTGTAATTATAGTTTTTATTATTTTAATTTGGCAAAGTGCGATAGTAATTGAGCGCCTCAGTTGTAAAAATCGTCGTGCTGAAGAGGCATTGAAAATTAAGGATGAGAATCTGCAAACTTTTGTCAATGCTAACATTATTGGTATTGTTTCTGGTGATATTTATGGTGGCATCCACCAGGCAAACGACGAATTTTTGAGAATTACTGGTTATACAAGGGAAGATTTACTCGCTGGTAATTTAGATTGGCGGCATCTGACAGCACCGGAATTTTTATATTTAAATGAACAAGCGATCGCTGAATCTCATTCTAGTGCAGATGGTGGTTGTACACCATATCAAAAGGAATATATTCGCAAAGATGGTAGTCGTATTCCTGTGTTAGTTGGTTTTGCCCTCAAGGGGGAAAAACGGGAGAGGTCAACAGCTTTTATCCTGGATTTAAGTGAACGGGAAGCCGCACTCAAGGAACTTCAGAAAAGTAAGAAAAAAATTCTCAACCTTAACCAAAAATTACGGCGACGAGTCAATGAGTTACAAACTTTGTTCGATATGATTCCGATTGGTATTGGCATAGCGAAAAATCGAGAATGCCAAACTATTACAATGAATCCAGCTTTTGCCAAGTCACTGAGGATGCAGTCTGGTGAAAATGCGTCCTTGACTGGACCTATAGCAGAAAGACCGACAAAATTTAAACTTTTCCATGAGGGTAAAGAACTGACTGCAAAAGAACTACCCATGCAATATTGTGCGGCTCATGGTGTGGAAATTTCAGATTTTGAGGTTGATGTTGTCCATGATGATGGCACAATTGTGAATTTGCTGGAATATGTCGCTCCGTTATTTGATGAAGATGGGAAACCGAGAGGATGTATCGGGGCATTTTTGGATATTACGGAGCGGAAACAAGCAGAAAAAGATCGCACTAATTTGATCACTTCTTTACAAACACAAACTGAGCAGTTACAGAAAGCTAACCAGATGAAGGATGAGTTTCTGGCGGTTTTGTCCCATGAATTGCGATCGCCTCTCAATGCTATAGTCGGTTGGTCTCATTTGCTCAGAACTCGCAAATTTACAGAAGATCAGGTAGCCCAAGGACTAGAAACCATTGAACGCAATGCGAAAATCCAAAATCAGTTAATTGATGATTTGTTGGATATATCCCGCATCATTAGAGGTAAGTTAAAGTTTAATCCTCGAAATTGCAATTTAGTTCCTATTATTAATTCAGCTATAGAAACTGTCTCCCTTGCAGCCCAAGCAAAGGAAATTAATTTGCACTTTGATCCCCATGATGGAGAATTGCCAGATTCAACCTCTGCTGTGATGGTATCCGGTGATAGCGATCGCTTGCAACAGGTAATCTGGAATTTGTTAACCAATGCCATCAAGTTCACACCTCAAGGCGGTAACGTCGAAATTAGGCTGAATAAAGTGGCTATTAGCACCGCAAATTTGTCAAATGATCATGATCAACCCAGAAAATATGCTCAAATTCAAGTAATTGACAATGGAATTGGCATTACTGCTGATTTTCTGCCCCATGTCTTTGATCGTTTTCGTCAAGCTGATAGTTCCAGCACTAGATCCTATAGTGGACTGGGATTAGGATTATCACTTGTGCGCCATTTAACAGAAATGCATGGTGGTACTGTTCATGTAGAAAGTTTAGGGGAAAACAAAGGATCAACATTTACAGTCAAACTGCCACTGATGGAAGAAAGTTACAGTACACAGGCGCAAAAGTATCGGCAAAAAGCAGCAAAATCCGACTCGATTTTTTTAGCTTCTCCCACATCTTTACCCATACTAAACGGCGTAAAAGTATTAGTTGTAGATGACGAAGTTGATAGCCGTGAATTTATTGCTACAGTTCTACAAGAATGCCAAGCGGAAGTTACAGCAGTATCATCAGCCCAAGAAGCTTTGGAAATGCTTACCCTGTGGACACCGGATGTTTTGATTAGTGATATTGGGATGCCAGGGGAAAATGGTTATTCATTAATTCGTAAAGTGCGATCTTTATCCCCTAAAAAGGGCAGAGATATTCCCGCAGCCGCATTGACAGCTTATGCTAGGGTAGAGGACAGGATGCAAGCCATACAAGCAGGATTTCAATTACATTTGCCCAAACCCATTGAACCAGTGGAATTAGCTACAGTTGTCGCCAGTCTGGTTAGACGCAATCTTCTGCATCCTGATTCATAGCCATAAACCAGAAACTTTATGTTTAACTGAACCAGATTGAGATATAATTCATAAGAATACCCGGTAAGTGGGAAACTCAGTGGCTTTAGCCCTGAGAGGGAAACGGCACGAGCGGTTTTAACCGCCTTGAATATTTTTTCATTACCGCCTTAGAGTTAAGAAATTCGGGGTACTTTTGTGGTGTACTTTCAACGGGACAATTACCGATTCAAAATTCCCAACTCTGTACGCATAATGTTTTGCACGCGATGTGCCTCCCATTTCTGGGGTAATGTTAGCTTCGACCAGTTATAAGAGCTTTTTAGACTTGCAACACTGTTTCAGTGACCTTAAAACTGTTTAATTGCAAATGACAGAGCGGGGAACTAGCAACGCATTCCGAGGTGTCGTGACTCAAATAACGGCTACCACGAGAGTAAACTCAGGGTGGTCTGGTCAGTACGGCTTGCTTGATTACTCTTGCAAGCCCAGTCCCTTTAGGGCTGGGTTACTGACTGTCAACCAATAAAATATTTTTAACTCCCGACTTCCATTATATCATTGCCATAGTTTCAAATTAAAATGAGATTCAATTTTTATCCATTTGGTTTTCGGGAAATACTTAAAAAGTTATTTCTGCCTTTGTTTTTAATTTCCTTACTCATAGTTTTATGGGGAAACACCTTCACACCTGTAACAGCCCAAACATCACGTCAAGAAATTCGTGGTGTATGGATGACAAATAATGATCTTGATATTCTTAAAGATAGGACTAAAGTTCAGGAAGCAGTCACACAACTGCAACAACTCAATTTTAACACTATCTATCCCGTAGTTTGGAACTCTGGTTATGTCATGTATCCTAGTCAAGTCGCCAAACGTCTAGAAATCCAACCATTTGTATTTCAAGGCTTAGATGGACATGATATTCTTGCCGATTTAATTGATAAGGCCCATCGGCAAAATTTACTAGTAATTCCTTGGTTTGAATTTGGGTTTATGACTCCTCCCAGTTCAGAATTAGCCATGAATAAACCAGAATGGTTAACACGCAAAAAAGATGGGACTCAAACATCTATTAGTGCCGGCGGAGAGGTTTCATGGTTAAATCCATTCCATCCCCAAGTTCAACAGTTTATTAGTGATCTTCTAGTAGAACTTACTCAAAAATATAATATTGATGGTATTCAGTTTGATGATCATACAAGTTTACCTTCGGAATTTGGCTACGATAAATATACAGTTGCCTTATATCAACAAGAAACCAAAAAAACGCCACCAAGTGATCCTCAAAACCCAGAATGGGTAAATTGGCGGGCAAATAAAATTACAGAATTTATGGTGAGACTGAATCAAACAGTTAAACAGATCAAACCGAAAATGATTTTCTCCGTCTCACCTAATTACTATAATCATGCCTATAAATTTCAACTCCAAGATTGGTTGAACTGGGTACGATTAGACATAGTAGATGAGTTAATTGTGCAAGTTTATAAGGAAAATTTAGATCATTTTATTGGCAAGCTTTCCCGTCCAGAAATGGAAGAAGTAAAACAAAAAATTCCTGCGGGAATCGGTGTTATGGCAGGGTTAAGAACTAAATCCGTATCAATGCAACAGATTCAATCTCAAGTCCGTGCCGCCCAACAACGGGGACTGGGTGTAGCTTTTTTCTATTATGAAAGTCTTTGGAATACTGCACCAGAAGCATTAAAAGAACGGTTAGCTGGATTTAAAAGTTTATTTCCATATCCTGCATCCCGAACTGCTGTAGAATCAAGAGGATGGGAAATAAAAGTAGAATCAACGCCAGAGGAAACAAAAGTAGAGTCAATACCAGGAGAAACAAACCTCACTGTTACTGACCAAATACCATTTTAAGCAATACACGAATGGGCAATTAATCATTTACGTAGGGGTAGCGCCCCGTGCCTACCCCCATATTTAGGGCAAAAGATTGAATTTTTGATTAAAAATTAGTGTTAAATTGAGATTTAGGAATTAGTTTGCAAATAATCAATTGCGGCTAATAATTTATTAGGATAACCTTCAGCAAATTTTTCAAACCATATTCCTTCTGATGACAATGGATCTAATTGATCTAACCATTGTTCAGCAGATTTTTGTAAAGCTGCTTTTTGTTTAACTTGAAGTTTTTCTTGACGAATTTTCTCCTGTGTTAATTCTTCTTGTTTTTGCAGTGCGATCGCCGCATCTTTTGCCAAAATATCAGCTTGTACATCTGCTAATAAGTTGTTGACAAATACATCTGATTTAGGATCAGGTGAATGAACAAATTGAATAGGAGATAATCTATTTTGTGGTTTTGTCGGGTTGGATTGGATATATTCAGTTTTATTTTCCGCCAAATCAGCTTGGACTTCTGATAACAAATTATCTATGAATATATCTGATTTTATGGTCGGTGAAATCAATTTAACTGGGGTTAAATTATTTTGTGGTGGTGTTGTTTTTGGTTCTGTATATTCAGTTTTGAGTTCAGCTAATAGCTTGTCAATGGAATCCATATTTATAATTCCTAAAAGAGATAAGATCCCCAACTTCTTTTTTTATCTTATCAACAAATTATGAATTGATGTCAAAAGTGGGGGATCTACTTTTGTAATTTTTAATTCACGACGGTGCTAGTCATTAATGGCATTGAGCAAAACTTCTGATAAACTCATATCTTCCATATCATCCATTGTAACGGTGTCGCAAATATCAAACTTAGCACCTGCACTTTGTAGTTCATCATCCAATATTTTCAAAAAGCGGGTAGCTTGAGCATCATTACCGACTTGGATAAAAGAAATAGCTAATTCTTCATCTCTATCCAAACGTCGAGAAACTTCAATAATTACCTTCATGACGGCTTTACGATCATCTGGTTCACCGTCAGTAACTACTAAAATTGTTTCTCCATTGGGTTTAGTTGTACCGGAGGCTTTGCGTTGCAGATAATCATCGGTAGCGTGTTTCAAAACCCCAGCTAAATCTGTTGTTCCAGAAGGATCATTTTCTGTGAAAATTTGTGTTACTTTGGCAGATGTGACATTTTCATAACGTTTGAATTTTCCAGAAAACAAATAAATAGTAATGCCATCTGGATCAAATTGTTCACATTTACTGGCTAAGGCCAAAGTAGATTCTTGTGCTGTTGCCCATCTAGTTCTCCCACCTTTTTGATCTGGGGTAGCCATGCTACCGCTTTTATCAATAATTAAGGTGTAATCACGGTTTTCTAGCATGACTAAACTCTCCAGATTTGAGGAATTTTTGTTAATTAATCAGTGATGGCGTTCATTAAAACGTCAGCCAAACTCATGTCTTCTAAATCATCTAAAGTTACGGTATCACAAATATCGAATTTAGCACCAACACTTTGTAATTGATCATCTAAGGCTTTAAGAAATTTGGTAGCTTGAGGATCTGCACCGACTTGAATCATGGAAATTGCTAATTCTTCATCTTTTTCCATTTGTCGAGTCGCACTGATGATAATTTCAAATACAGCTTTGCGATCATCTGGTTCACCGTCGGTAATGACTAAAATGGTTTCTCCATTAGGTTTGGTAGTACCAGCAGCTTTGCGTTGAAAGTAGCTATTCAAGGCATCTTGAAGTACACTTCCTAAGTTAGTTGTCCCTGCTGGATCATTTTCTTGAAATATTTGGGCTACTTTGGCAGCAGTCACGTTCTCATAACGTTTAAATCTGCCGGAAAAAACGTAAACTGTAATGCCGTCTGGATCAAATTCTTCGCACTTTCTGGCTAAAGCAATGGTAGATTCTTGGGCTATCTGCCATCTAGTTCTCCCGCCCACTTGGTCGGGTGTGGACATACTACCACTTTTGTCAATAATTAAGGTATAGTCACGATCGCTCATCATAATCTTCCTATTGTGATTTTTCTACAGCACTTCCCCATGTTATGAGGTACAAGAACCCCACCCCCAACCCCCTCCCCGCAAGCGATGAGGGGGCTATGATGTACGTCATATAATTGGAAACTGCTGTATCTCTATTTTAACCATTAAGCATGAATACAGCACATAATTCATCAGTCCTTATCTGCGTTTATCTGCGTTTATCTGCGGTTAAGTATTTCTAAAGTCTGATTCTATACAGCTTCATATTAATTACGAATTACCGGCTTTTGCTTTCGGGTAAGCAATCCGTTTGTGATGAAATTGTTGCCAAACATCCACAAATATTTGGGCGATTTTTGGCATTTCTTCTCTTGTCAAGCCCGAATCTATTAATTGTTCATCTTGCCATTTGGCTTTGAGGATATTATTCAGCATATTTAATGCTTTTTCTGGAGTAGCATCTTTGAGACTGCGTAATGCGGCTTCACAAGAATCTGCTAACATGACGATGCCTGTTTCCCGTGATTGGGGGATGGGACCATCATAACAAAAATCGGCTTTATCTACAATGATGTGTGGGTTTTCTTGGGCTATTTGTTGGGCTTGGTGATAGAAATAGGCGATCGCCATTGTGCCTTGATGTTCGGGAATAAAAGCCTGAATTGCCGTTGGTAAACTGTGTTTCTTGGCCATGACTAACCCTTCCGTCACGTGCTTTTTAATTAACTCAGCACTTCTCCAAGGATCTTTAATTTCTGTTTCATGTTTATTGGGACTGCCGATCTGATTTTCAATAAATCCCAAAGGATCGTGCATTTTGCCAATATCATGATACAAAGTTCCCGCCCTGACTAATTCTACATTACAACCCAATTGTTTAGCCGCAGCTTCAGCCAAAGTAGCCACTAACAAAGTATGTTGAAAAGTTCCTGGGGCTTCTGTAGCCAGACGCTTTAATAATGGGCGATTAGGGTTAGCTAATTCCGCCAAGCGGATGGGAGTAATTACATCAAATAGTGTCTCCAGATAAGGACTTAAACCCAAAGCCACCACACTCCAAGACAAGCCAGATACAGCAAATAAACCAGCTTCTTGGAAGATATACCAACCCGAACCAAAAACCCCACCAGTGAGGATTTTTAATAATAAGAATACACCACCTTGGGTGAGCGCAGTGACAACACCTAATAATGCTAATTCTTCACGCGATCGCAATCTATGGGCTATATAACTACTTAACATCCCCCCCCCAGCCCCAGCCAACAATACTAGAATATTTGTATCTGTGGTAATTGGTAGTATCAGCGACAATAACCCCACCACCGTTATGCCTACAGTTGGTCCATAAAAACTGCCTAATAATAAACCAATTGCACTCCAAGTAGTATAGGGCAAACTGATTGCCAATACTCCAGGAACACTCAGAGTCAGCAGGAGAACTAATAAGCGATCGCGTTGTCGTAAATAATTATGACTTTTTCTTTCCAACCACACAAAAACCTGAATTCCTCCAGTCACAACCATTGCTACAACTGTTAAACCCAGCCAATTCACCTGTCTGCCAATCATGCGATAATGTTGTAATATCTGAAATTTACCAATTGTAATTTGTTCTCCTTTGCTAACAATTACCTCTCCTTTTCTAATCTGTACCATCACAGACGGTATTTTATTAGCTACCAGTTGATCTTGTTGTTTAGTTTGGGCTTCATCTTGTTTAATATTTGGTTGTAATACCGCTAAAAATATATTTTTTGTTAATGATTCAGCTTCCATAGGTACAGATAATTCCACTTGTAAACTAACTGCATTATTCAAAATAGATTTGGGTAACCCCGCTGATATACCTTGAGCAAGAATTCGTTCGGCAATTTTACGAATTCCAGCTTGTGTTTTTAACCAATCATTATCAGTTAAGTCTAAAATAACAGATTCTGTATAAATTTTTTGGATCTGTTCATTTTTTAGTTGTGATACTTTATCTATGGCTTGATTATATCCTTGCCTAACTTGCGCTATTTGGGTAATTAGTGCTGAGAAATCAGATTTTAAAGCAGTAAATTGATAAGCATCCAGTTCTGACAACGCTTGAATAAACGACGCTTCGTCACTATGATTTCCATAACTAGACAACGATACTACCGGAACACTTGATGAATTAAACGACTTTTTGCCATTTATTGAATTTTGCGGTACTAACAAAAATTTGGAATTTTGTTTTCTATTATTTTCTAAAATCACTTTCAGTTTTTGCCATTCTGATTCAGGAAAATTCCTCAAATAACGTTGAGTAGGAATTGATAAAACTGAAGTATTAGAAAACGGAAAAATACCAACTATTCCTCGCAGTTGATTACCTGCATCTAAAATTTCTTCTAAATGATCATTAATTTTATCATTGATCTGGTTATCAATCATCAAAACTGGCACAGACCTATCTATAGCATCTTTGCGTTTCTGTTCTGTCTCTTCTCGATTTTCAATATTATCCGTGTAGGGAGCAATAAATGTTTGCCAGGCAATATTATCAACTTTCATTCTTGGTTGGTTATATAAATCATGACCCACCACACTTGTCAATGATAATACTGCCAGCACCAAAATTATTGAGGAGCGTTTCTGGTGTACCCATCTGAAAATAACTTTATCAACACCACCAGTTTTTCTCACCAATTTAGTAGTTGATGTTTGTGTTTGTCCCCGTTTACCTTGTTTTCCTTGATGGCTATTTGCTGATAAATATAGAAGTAGATTTTTGAAAAAATTCCTATGCAGCTTATGTTGATGCTTTCCTTTACGGAATAGCACTTTATACTGTCGCTGCCATTGCTTTAATTGCTGACTCAAGGACTGCAAAAATTGCTGCGTTTTCATCTTTCCTGCCGCGAAATACCCCAAGTATGGCTGATGCCTCCGGCACACTACCCAAGCCGTGTAATAACTTAAGAAGAGAGCGGTTAGTATTTGACCCCCTTCAGGGTTAAATACGAGAGTCTCCAAATTTACTGCCCAATTAATTCAGTGTTTCGCAAAAATCATTTCAACGTCTACGAATAATATGAGGAGCAGCAAAGATAGTATATCCTGTATCTACACATTCGCCAAAATGATCACTAACGTCATATACTCCAGCCCATACCGCCATCATTATATCGGCTAATTTTAACATCTGGTTAAAACTGTGAAGTCCCCATGCAGGGGAATTGGTGACAGAGGGGGAAATTTGCCAACTTACAGGTATACCAACCGTACTATTATATGCACCTGATAATCCTCCAGCAATTGCACCTGTAATATCGTAATTGGCAAAATCGTGATTTTGATTAGCTCTTAATGTGGTGAGAGAAAAGTCTTCTAAGGTACTTAGAAAGCAGTAAAAAGCTAAACCAATATTACTAGTTAATTGTTCTGTACTGTTTAATTCCCTGGTTGCTGTTTCTAGTCCTGCACCCTTTTTTAATAAATCATTGACTTTTATTAATTGTTGTGGTAAGGAAGTTGATGTTTTATCTAAAAAACTCACTGTTTCCGAAATTAATGTGCGGGGATTAAGTTTTTCATTCAGGGATTGAGCGATCGCATATCCTATGATTAAACTAGCATCTCTGACAATCGGCTCATCTTGCCACTTGCATATTTTTTGCACCGCTAAAATATTTTCTCGCATTTTCACAGGATTTTCGTGAAAAAACATCACCACCGGCAATATAGCGAGAATCATTTGTCCCCAAGAATTAATATTTTTTTCTAATTTAATATCTGCCGCTTCTTGACGCTTTAACCAGTCCTCTACATCCAACTTACCCAAACTAATTAAACTTTCCGTCCCCAAAACCGCAATCTTACCCAAATTAAAACCATTCGGGTTAGATAAACTCTCTCCTAAAAATGCCCCCAGAAAAGTCCCCCTAACCCGACTTACAAGAGAATAACGCATAATTTTTGACTGGTAATAGGTAATAGGTAATGGGTAATTGGTAATAGGTAATAGGTAATAGGTAATAGGTAATTGGTAATTGGTAATTGGTAATTGGTAATTGGTAATTGGTAATTTAAATAACTCTTTCTTGCCCCTTGCCCCTTGCCCCTTGCCTCTTGCCTCTTGCCCCTTGCCCCTTGCCTCTTGCCTCTTCCCTCTTGCCTCTTGCCCCTTGCCCCTTGCCTCTTGCCTCTTGCCCCTTGCCCCTTGCCTCTTGCCTCTTGCCTCTTGCCTATTACTGCCTTAAATAATACACCAGTGCTTCCAGACCTAACAAATAACTTTGAGCGCCAAAGCCACTGATTTGGCCAATTACCACTGGTGCGATATAAGAATGATGACGGAAATCTTCCCGACGATAAATATTACTCAGATGTACTTCAACAGTAGGTAAATTAACAGCAGCGATCGCATCCCGCAAAGCCACACTAGTATGAGTGTAAGCCCCAGCGTTAATCACAATCCCCTGATGCTTTCCTAATGCCCCGTGAATAGCATCTACTAAAACCCCTTCATGATTTGACTGCATGGAAAATATACCTGCTTGCAGTTCCATTGCTTTGGACTCTAACAAGCGATTAATTTCTGCCAAAGTCAACGAACCATAAATTCCCGGTTCTCTAAGTCCCAGCAAATTTAGGTTTGGTCCATGCAGCACAAGAATACTTAAAGCTGGCAAATTCAACTCCCACACCTTAAAAACTTTAGCGACGGCGCATAGAACGTTCATGTACAGGAATCGGAATCAGTTCCGGTTCCGGTTCAGCCTCTGGACCTAGCAGACTATCAATTAACTTCCGCGCTAATTCTTTCAGCTTTTCCAGCACCTTTTCTATATAATCCATTAAACTGACCGCTCCTGAGATAGTACCTCAATTTTATTTAACCGGGTCGCAGAAACTGGCGTATTATCGCACTTCTAGCCTTGGCAGGGTTGACACATTTCCACAAGTATGGTAAGTCCTACTATGAAATTTTAATTTTGTGTTTTCCCTTACTTATTAGATTATCACATTCATAATTACTAATGGGTAATTAGTGATTTGAATTTAGGAGTCAGAAGTCACGATTTCAGGAGTATCGCTAACGCCACGCTGCGCTATCAGGAGGTAGGGGCGCAGGGCCTGCGCCCATTCAGGAGTTCAGAAGGAAGAAATCTCTCCCCTACTCCCCCTACTCCCCCCACTCCCCCACTCCCCCCACTCCCTGCCCCTTCCCTAACTCGCCGCGTCTGTCTTTTTCGCTCTAGTCTTTGTTGATTTAGTAGTAGCAGTTGACTTAGTAGTAGATTTAGTGGTTTTCCGTGTAGATTTTGTAGATGCTTTAGCTGAAAGTAATTCAATAGCTGTAGACAAAGTTATATTTTCCACTGATTCACCTTCAGGAATACTGGCATTAGTTTTCCCGTGTTTAATGTAAGGACCATAAGGACCATCATAGATATTAACTGGTGAATCATCTTCTGGATGCGTACCCAACTCCCGTAAAGCTTCCTTGGACTTACTCTTAGCAGCAGCCCGACCCTTTTTCGGCTCTGCCAATAATTCTAAAGCACGATTCAAAGAAATTGTCAAGACATTATCAGTAGATTTGAGAGAACGATAATCTTTTCCCTCCTTTCCTTGGTCATGGACAACATAGGGGCCAAATCTTCCTAAACTAGTTTGGACTTTGCCACCAGTTTCTGGGTGAGTTCCCAAAGCACGGGGAAGAGATAATAAACCAACAGCCATATCCAAAGTGAGTGTTTCCGGTGTCACACCCTTGGGGAAAGAAGCTTGTTTGGGTTTAGGATTTTCCTCAGTCTTATCGCCTAGCTGCACATAAGGTCCATAAGTACCAATCTTGATATAAATAGGTTCTCCGGTTTCTGGGTGACGACCAACTTGGTCAGGTCCGACAATTTTTTGTTTGAGGAGAATTTCCACCTGTTTAGGGTCAAGGTCAGCCGGAGTCAGGTTCTTAGGAATAGAAGCGGTAATTACTTCCTCACCATTGGTAACTTCAATGTAAGGTCCATATTTACCAATACGGACTTTAGCATCTAAATTTTCTAGTTCTACAGTTCTAGCCTTGCCGGCATCAATTTCTGTTTCCCTTTCCCTTACCAAAGTTTCTAAACCTTGTTCACCAAGATAGAATTTCTTTAAGTAGGGTAGCCATTGAGCTTCACCCGTGGAAATTTCATCCAAGGTTTGCTCCATTTTAGAAGTAAAACTAGGGTCAACAATATCTGGAAAATGTTTTTCCAGTAAATCAGTCACAGCAAAAGCCGTGAAAGTAGGAATTAGAGCATTATTCAGCAACTGAGCATAATCTTTATCAATGATTGTGCCAATAATGCTGGCGTAGGTACTAGGACGACCAATGCCTTCACTTTCCAAAGTTTTCACCAAAGTTGCTTCAGTATAACGGGCAGGAGGTTGGGTTTCGTGGCCTACCGCGTCCAATTCTTTACATTGAGGATGATCACCAACTTTCAGAGCAGGTAGAATTACTTCTTGGTCTTCTAAAGCGGCTTCAGGATCATCCGAACCTTCCACATAAGCGCGGAGGTAGCCGGGAAAATCTATCCGCTTACCAGAGGAACGAAAACCAGCATCTTCCACTTGGATTTGCACAGTAACTTGAGTCTGGCGAGAGTCAGCCATTTGTGAGGCGACTGTACGCTTCCAAATCAAATCATAAAGAGCGAACTCGCGTCCAGCTAAACCTGTGTCTTGGGGTGTGCGGAAACTACTACCAGCGGGACGAATGGCTTCGTGAGCTTCTTGTGCGCCTTTAGATTTGGTCGTGTATTGTCTAGGTTGGGGACTAAGGTATTGTTTTCCATATTTTTGCTCTACACAAGCACGGGCAGCGGTAATCGCTTGGTCGGACAAATGTACCGAATCTGTCCGCATATAGGTAATATACCCCTGCTCATACAAATTTTGAGCCACTCGCATCGTATCCCGTGCCGATAAGCGCAACTTGCGGTTAGATTCTTGTTGCAGTGTGGAAGTAGTGAACGGTGGCGCTGGTTTGCGGGTGACAGGACGTTCTTCCATATCCGTCACTGTCCAGATTTTCCCTTCTAGACGGGTTTTTAGAGTTTCCGCTTGCTCTTCATTAAGTAAAATTACATTGCGACCTGTGGTAACTCTGCCCGTTGTTGAGTCAAAATCGCTGCCTGTGGCAACTTTCGTGCCGCCTAGAGTCACCAGGACTGCGCTAAATAGACTTTTTTCTTGTTCTAAACTGGCTTTTAAATCCCAGTATGTGCCTTCATGGAAAGCCCGACGCTGGCGTTCTTTAATTACTAATAGACGTACTGCTACAGATTGCACTCGCCCAGCGGATAACCCCCAGGCAATTTTTTTCCACAGTAGCGGCGATAGGGTATATCCTACTAATCGGTCTAAAATTCTTCGGGTTTCTTGGGCGCGAACTACCTGCTCATCAATATTACGGCAGTCCTTCAAAGCTTTTTGAATGGCTTCCTTGGTAATTTCATGAAATACCATGCGCTTTGTTGGCACTTTCGGCTTGAGCAATTGGTATAAATGCCAACTAATACTTTCCCCTTCCCGGTCTTCGTCTGTTGCTAAAATCAGTTCAGTTACACCCTTGAGGGCTTCTTTAAGCTGAGTGACAATTTTCTTTTTGTCTTTGGGAACGACATAAATCGGTTCAAAGTCGGCTTCTACATTGACCCCAAGCTGCGCCCATTTTTCCCCTTTCACGGCTGCGGGAATTTCACTAGCCGATTGGGGAAGGTCACGGACATGACCCATTGAAGCTTCTACCACATAGTCTTTTGGTAGGTAGTTGCGAATGGTACGAGCTTTTGTGGGAGATTCGACAATAACGAGAGTTGACATGGAAATTAAAAAAAATAATAGCTATGCAGCTAAATAGTTAAGTTGGGTTAATTTTTGCGAAATGTCAAGATGAAATACCACGCCTAAGCAGTGATTGTATCCTTACACAAACTACCCAACAGGGGGGAATTTTATCAACTTCAGTTGCGGTGAATTAGACATGAGAATGCTGGAAGCAAGCTTTGAGAGTCAATTTGTCAGTTATTTCCATCTTTAACTTATCTAGTACATATTTGACGACTATACTTTGTAAAATATCCCTGGAATTTAATGGTACAAGACTGACAGTGGTTAAGGATTGGGGAAATAAATAATTTTAAATTAGCTTAATTTTCCTCATTTGCCATTTTTTATAGGGCTTGTCTCAAAATTAACTTATACATGAAGAATTGCTAAAATTATATAAATTACAACTACAAGCTTGATTATAAGCATCTTAATACCTGATAATATTCTTCGAGCCATTGCCTAACTTCTTGAATTGCCAATATAAGCCCCAATTTGTTTAAGCCCCTGTAAAACTTGAATACGTTCTGCTGTATTTTCAAGTAACCGATAAGTATGCGAACTGCTTGCAGCAGCGCTTCGCTATCGCTGCCCTCGCCGCAGGTATCGCCTAGAAATCATGACTCACAGTAATAAGTAATTGGACAAAAATATTTACAGTCATTGCGAGCGAAGGGAGGCAATCACAACCCTTGGAATTGCTTCATTTCACTTCGTTCCATATGGCTAACACCACGCTGCGCTAACGCAATGACATTGTGTAATTAATTCTGTCTCACTACTTAGCGATCGCCCCATGAGGAAACTATTTGAGAACTACTTGACCTTGAATTTTTTGAGCTATAGTATTGTCATACAGAGTTATGACAAACAAAAATATGAGGGTTAATGCAAGGCTCGATAGCGATCGCGCTAATAAGTTTAATTACATTCGCCAGCGGACAAATCAAGGTGTGTCTGACATTATGAAAGTGGCGATCGATCTTTATTATGAAAAATTACATCAAGAATCCCCTATAAAACCTTTGCAACTTCTTAGAGAATCAGGGCTGATTGGTTGTGCTGAAGGGGACTCTGATTTGTCGGTTAATTACAAGCAATATCTCACTGAAAGTCTTAACGAAAAATATGGTAATCGTTGATTCTGGCTTTTGGATAGCACTAATCAATCGCCGTGATGATTATCATATTCTCGCTCAAGAAGTTTTAGATACGATTGATGAGCCTCTGGTGACAACATGGTGTGTGATTACGGAAGTTTGTCATATTCTCTTGAAACGTACAGGCACAAATGGCACAAATGCTCAACAGACGTTTATTCATAGCTTAGAAATTGGTGCTTTTGAGGTTTTTGATCTCAAAGTTCAAGATGGGAAAAGAATCAGTGAATTGATGAATCAATATAGTTCTCTGCCAATGGATTTAGCGGACGCTTCATTAATTATTCTTGCCGAACATTTGGGGCATGGGCGGATTCTATCTGTTGATTTTCGGGACTTTAATACTTACCGCTGGAAAAATCGTCATCCTTTTGAGAATTTGATGTCTATTAACTAAAAATCACGACTCACAGTAATAGCGATCGCCTAATAATCATGACTCACAGGAAAAGCGATTCCTACGGAGCGCTTCGCTATCGCAATACCGCAAACCCTTTAACAGATGGATAATTGATGCGATCGCGCTTGACTCTGCGGTAGTTTTTCCTCAGTCGAGTAATTAAACCACAATTCTTTGATGAAGTGAGAACTCCGATTTATTAGCGAGGAAATATTAAGGTAAGGAATAAAGGCAATGTTGGGCTTCGTCACCTCAACTCAACCTACAAGATCAGCGAACTGCTTGCAGCAGCACTTCGCTATCACACTAATTTTTTAGCTTTTTTATGCAGAAAAACTTATGTGATACGGCAACAGTCATTAATCATTTCTATATGACGTTGACAGTGGACTCTTAAGGTGTGACGATACACAGTAAAAAGACTTGGGCTATGCGAAAGTATGCTCAAACTGGTAAGTTAATTTTTTATAATTTATAATAAAGTTTTGGATCATTCTAGCTTCTACTCAAGTATTAATTTCTTGACATTAAGTGATAGAGCTTATACAGCTTAAGGAGTTGCACAATGTATAACGTATCAGACATAGCACAATATTTGATTCATTACGCCAACCTCGAAGAAGATGGCATGATGACAAACCTTAAGCTACAAAAATTACTGTACTACATTCAAGGGTTTCATTTGGCAATTTTTGATAAGCCTATTTTTGATGAAGAAATTAAAGCTTGGCAATATGGTCCCGTTGTAGAGCCTGTTTATCATTTTTATAAGAAATATGGTCGCAATCCTTTACCAGAGTTAGATGATTTTAATCCTGAAATTATTGGTGTAACTGACAGGGAGCTAATTGATGAAGTTTATGGGGTCTATGGTAAATACACTGGTACTGTCTTAGCTAACATCACCCATCAGGAAAAGCCTTGGATAAGTACAGAGCTAAATCAAACAATTACCCATGACCTGATGCGTGATTATTTTAAAAGTCAGATATCGGTGGGTTAATGCCAAAAGGTAAAAGTAAGAGAATTAACCCTCCTGCTATAAGCCAGCCCCAAGTAAAAGGCAGGATTACAGAGCCTTCATCAGACAAAGTTCTTAACTATAATGACTGTCATCCTGTTTTTTGCCTTAGATATTTAGAGAGTGATTATGGTCTAGAGCAATGTACAAGAGAGGAACAAGCTGATTTTGCAAAAGCGCTGAGAAAACGTAGTCAGATGACTTGGCAACAAATTTGGGCAGCACCTCGGCATGGATTAGGTGCTGAAAAAATTGATCGAAAAAGTATCAAAGCTCCTATCCCTAATCACATAACAGCAGATGTAGATTTTTTTATTGCCATACGATTTTCAGGAGTTGCCGCAATGGTGGGGTATCGCATTCAAGATGTTTTTCGGATTATTTGGTTAGACTCAAAATTTGAGCTATACAAGCATTGAAACAATATTGTCGAGTTACTGCAATCTCTCTCTCTGACGAAGTGAGAACTCCGATTTTATTAGCGAGGAAATCTCAACCCAACCTTGTATCTTAGAGGTATGTTAGAAGAAGTGGTAGACCGTCCCAACCTGGGTCAGAAAAGACCGCT